>NZ_JACJOV010000053.1:0-31451 GCF_014695745.1 Leptolyngbya sp. FACHB-671
GTGACAACGTCTAAAGCAGTGGAGTAAGTGATTTGCTTAAGCCGGATGTATTGAAAGGTACAAGTCCGGTTTTGAGGGGGCGGGGCTATAGCAATATATCCCTGCTACCCGACTATTTCTAGATTCCTAGGTGAAGAGCAGATAGACGATTAGAGGCACAGTTTATCTTGGTCGTGCAGTTCCGCCGTTACCACAAGGGTTGCCCACAATTCCCTTCATACGCTTGTGTCCGATCGCCCTGTCCTTTATCCTATGAAACACTGGTTTTCCAGTGGACAAAGCTTAAGGTGAGGATAACGCTGATTAGGAGTGCTGGTAACACTCACTAACCAGCTAACCTAACTCCTGATGTGAGCAGGAGGCTAGGCTGTGTTGATTTTAAGATCAATTGCCTTGCTGAAGCAAAACGAGTGGTTGGGAAACCACGCCTTAAGCTGTTCTTCTCTACATCACAACAGTGAGGCAACCATAGTATGACTACAGAGTTCAACGAACTGCTGCCCGTTCCGCCTGCCGAAAAGGTGCAGATTTGGATCATTGGCACCCGAGAACAGGTGACGCACACGATCAACGAGTTTTACGTCAAGCAAATTGTTAGCGATCGCATTCACTTTATGCCAATCGTGCCAGCCCCGTTTGCGCGAGGTAAGTTTATGACGGTGTTAGAGCGATAGGTTTGGGGTACATCTAGCGGTTAGGAGAGCCTAATAGGTTGTGAGAAATGCGCTCCTTTGTAGTGCGCTGCTCACAACCTGTTTAAGATTGCGACATAACGGACTCTCTACCAATGGCGATCGCATTGAAAGTGCAGGTTTTTGGGGTTTCATGCTTCAGCCCAACCTAACTTTTTTGACCCAGATGCGTGCCTTGATTCTGTAGAGCTAGTCGTGGAAGATTGGCTATCGGACTAATCAATTCTCGGCAATCTCCAGCTCGTGAATGTTCCATAGTGCGCCACCTAGAGCAGAGAATTTAACGTTTTGGATGCGATCGCGCACTGCTGTTAGCGTTAAAGGATTCACCAAATAGATAAACGGCAGATATTGCTGAGTGATAATCTGGCTCTCTGCATAAATGGCTCGACGCTCAGCTTCATCAACGGTTTGCGCTCCGCGAATATAAAGCTGCTCGATTTGCTTTTCCCAATCGGCTACGACTCGCCCTTCAATCGGGGGTTGCCCGGGTTGAGATGCCTGGTTAAAGCGGTGCGATCGCCCTTCTGTAAGCCAAACATTTGCACCGCCATTTGGCTCTACGCCACCTGTCAAACCCAGCAAGTAACATTCCCAGTTGAGGTCACTGTTGAGTTTATTCAGCAGGGTGTTAAAGGCAAGCGGAGCAAAGTCTACCTGAATTCCAATGCGGCTGAGGTCTTGCTTAATCTGTGCTCCCATTGCTTCCCGTACTTTGTTGCCCGAATTAGTAATCATCGTGAAGCGAACGCGATTTCCCTCAGCATCAAGCAACTGTCCCTCAGCGTTATATTGAAATCCAGCGTTGAGCAGCAGTTCTCTAGATTTGTCCAGGTTGTAATCATAGACAGGAAGCCCTTCCTCAGACGAGATAAAGTAGGGGCTTTGAACAGAGATCGGTGAGTCTTGAAGCTGACCCAAGCCTTGAAAGGTGTTGTTAATCATCTTTTGGCGATCGATCGCGTGGGCTACCGCCTGCCGAAACTCAACGGTGTTAAACCAGCGAGATTTGACCGGGTCAACCAGCGAAACTCCATTGCGTTTTCCCTGATTGAGGTTAAAGGCAAAGAAACTCGTTCCGGGAGCAGGGCCACCTTCATAAATAGTGAAGTCGCCTCGCTGTTCTTCTCGCTTGAGCAAAGAGAAGTAGTCGGGTTGAAGACTCAGCAGATCCAGTCCGCCAGAACGAAACTGGACAAGTGAATTGTCGGTTGATTCAACAATTTGCCAGACGATACGCTCGATGTAAGGTTGCGGATTGCCCTGGCTGTCTCGTCGCCAATAGTTTGGGTTGCGTCGAAAGATAATGCGCTGACTGGTGGTGTAGCTGACAATTTGATAAGGACCACTGCCCACAAGCTCAGCCAGATCGGTATCGGTGCCCAAAGCGGAAATAAACAGCGGCTCCCCTTCGGAGTTTTTAGTGGTCACCAGTTCCCGTAGTGAGTGGGCAGGCAAGATATACAAACTCATACTTCGTAGCAGCGGCGCAAAAGGTTCGGGGGATGTGACTTCAACGCGCCGCTGGTCAAGCTTCTGCACGGTTGGCAAGACTCCTGCTTGTCCAATTCTCAATACATCTCGAATCGAGGTAGGAATGTCTTCGTTGAAGTAAAGTTCGTTGTAGGTGAATACTACGTCGTCAGCGGTGAGCGGTGCTCCATCTGACCATTGCAGCCCTTCTCGCAAGGTGAAGACAATGCGCTGAGCATCTTCAGACACTTCCCAGCTTTCTGCCAATGCAGGCTCAATTTCACCCGTTAAACCGTTTTCGGTGATCAGTCCTTCGTAGATAAAGCCAAAAACGCTGGGAGATTCAGTGCTGATTAGGTAATTGAAGGTTTTAGGTTCGCTCAGCAGGCTAAGTAGGAGTTGGGGAACCTGGGCTGCTTCGGTTCTAAAATGCGCTAGATCGCAAGCGGTCAAGGCGATCGCCATTACCCCAACTAGCAGTACTGTTAAAAACCTGTAGAACCAGGAACCTGTAAACTGCTTGAGGTTACTGATTCTGGTCATATTAACAACTCGCTCTTACTGCTACTTCATCTGTTATTTCAATACAGTAACAGGTGTACCAACACGGACCTGGTGAAATAGCTCCTCAATATCTCAAAAATAAATTGGGGTGGTAGGAGCAACGTCCACACCACCCCAATTCATTACTTAAATCCCATCAGCAGAATGAGCCAAGCTCATCTGCTTAGATAGGGACTCAAACGTTTACCAAAGCGCCCTAATTCCACCATCGGTACCAGTACCACCTGAGCTAGTTCCATTGGTGTTGAAGTTTTGCTGAGTCGTGCCGCCTGTCCCGCCAGTGCTATTGCCTGGAGTTGCACCACCTGTACCGCTAGGTTCAGCGCCTGGAACTGTGCCACGACCAGTTCCACCGGTTCCAGTACCGCCCGTGCCGCCCGTGCCGCCCGTGCCTGGAACAGTTGTGCCGCTACCCGGGCCGCCACCAGTACCACCCGTGCCGCTGCCACCCGTGCCACCAGTACCACCGCCTGTGCCACCTGTGCCGCTGCCTGAACCTGTGCCGCCCGTGCCGCCACCCGTGCCACCGCCTGGAGCAACTGTGCCGCCACCCGTGCCTGTACCACCAGTACCACCCGTGCCTGTGCCACCACCAGTACCCGTGCCGCCACCAGTACCACCAGTACCACCAGTACCACCTGTGCCACCAGCACCGCCAGTACCACTACCTGGAACACTGGTGCCGCCACTATCAGTACCGCTGCCGCTGCCGCCGCTGCTACTACCACCGTCACTACCGCCGCTACCACCTGTGCTACCGCCGCTACCGCCGCTGCCACCACTGCTACCACCGCTGCCACCGCCGCTGCTACCACCACCACCGCTTTGGGATACTAGCTGCTCAGATGTCGAAGTAGGCTGGTTGGAGTCCATGGAGCTAGCTTGGATGAAAGCCAGAGCCGGAAGGCTAAACAGAGCGCTGGCAGTCACAATACCAGCGAAGCTAGCAAGCTTCACACCTAAATTTTTGTCGTTTCTAAAATTCATTGCTATTCCTCTATGGCAAATTGAAACAAAGACATCCATCCAATCCACGATTCGTTGGGTAGAAAGGCGAAGAAGAGAACACTTGTTAAATGAGAAGCCAGATTGGGCTGGGCTGCACCAGCCTCAAATTTCAAACCGTATTTTCTCAATCTGTCTAATTAACGAATTTAACTTGACAAAGGAATTAGTTTCCCTATCTGAGGGGGAGGATTCATCTTCACGTAATTTTGTAAACCTGCATACAAAAAATGTAATAACAGCTCTCCACAGCAAAGCGTGAGGGATGGGGAGGATGCACTTTCCTCCATCCCTCACGCTTTGCTGTGATTGAGAATTACTGTGTGACCTGATTCACGGCATGGCTGGCTTCTGATGATGAACTTCAATCACCGTATGGACGTTACCCCGTGGGGCAAAGTCGCCTTTGATCGTTGCCTCTAGCGGATCGCAGGCAGCAACAAAGTCATCCAGGATTTGGTTAACTGATTCTTCGTGTGAAATGTAGCGATCGCGATAGCTATTGATATAAAGTTTGATTGCTTTTAGCTCCACAACCCGCTCATTCGGGACATAGTTGATGGCGATCGTGGCGAAGTCAGGATAACCAGAAAACGGACACTTGCAGGTAAATTCTGGCAGCGTAATTTGAATGGTGTATCGCCGTCCCAGACGCGGATTGGGAAATGTGATTAACTGACCTTCGGCAATGTGGCGTTCGCCATACTTCGTCTCTGCCGAAGCTTCAGTTAATGACTCAGCAAAATTTTCAGACCCGCTAAGTGGGTTGGATTGGACGGATGGGTGATTCATGATCGATCAATTTATGGCAAATTTGTTGACGATTAGCGGTCAGATTGCTCAAAATTCCACTATTCTGGGGCATATATTCGGAGCAACTGTTCTATGGACACTAAGTTTGGCTCTCAAGAGCCAATCAGGAGTATTTCATAGAAGTCTAATAAAATAAATGCCTAAAAACCTGCCGTCGTTTCCACACAGTTTTCTCAATTCTTGCTCTGAATCTCTTGCTCTCAATTCGCCAAGTCGATGAACAACCTCAACCTTGAGCCTTCCATGAGAACTTCACCTGTTCCCGGACAAACCCCATCAGGAAATGCCTACGCCCCTTCGGTGCCCATTTCGGTTTATCGGCAACTGGCAGCCGAACTGCAATCGGCAAAAGCGACGGCAGAGTTGTTAAGCAACCAAAATCAGCAGTTGACTCGCCAAAACCAGCAGCTTCGGGAAGAAATTGACCGCGTTGTGCAAGTGGCTTCTCAGCTTCAGCAGATGGCAAACTCGTTCCCCGATTTGCCTCAACCTCCCCCAGTTGAGCCATTTGAGATTCCACTGGAAATGGTTACGCCCATTCGTCAGGTAGCACCCCAACCCGTTGCAGCACCGCGCCCGGTTCGTACCAAACCAGCGCCAACTCCAGTGCAGATGATCGAAATGGGAGCGATCGCCCCAAAGGGGGAACTGCTTCGCACCGCCAAGCCTACGAATAAGCCGCAGTCGCCTGAGCCAATGATTTTGTCAAATGAACTGTTTACGGAGCAGGAAGAACCGCGATCGCGCCGTCCTGCTCCACCTGAAGCTGCAAAAGACCTGAACGGAATCTGGCTCACGGTAATCATCGGCTTTATTGTAATCACAGCTTTTGGCGCAGGCTTTATGGTTGTGCGCCCACTATTGCCAAACCGCTAAATTGCCAACCTAATCCTGCTTTTGAAAAGGAGCACTATTGGGTGCAGGGGCGAAGCGTTCGGTCACCATCCCTGCTACTAAGGGACAGCTCTTTTGCCGAACGCTTCGCCCCTACCGCTACTGCTTTAGTCAGTGATCTGTGAGCGTCTTGTTAGGCGATCGCTCAACCCTTTAATCACGATATATAGAACTGGAACCACAAACAGGCTCAAGAATGTAGAGACGACCAATCCACCAGTGGTTGCCGTTCCTAGTGATAGACGGCTACCTGCACCCGCTCCAGTTGCAAACAGCAGCGGAATGTTACCCGCCAAGGCTGCAAAAGAGGTCATGAGAATGGGGCGCAAACGTTGCTGTGATGCTTCGATCGCCGCCTTAGTGTTAGACAGTCCTGTTTCTCGTAGTTGATTAGCAAACTCCACAATCAAAATGGAGTTCTTACTTGCTAGTCCAATCAACATGACTAGACCAATTTGGCAATAGACGTCGTTGACCAGTCCCCGAAGAGACTGCAACCCAAGCGCTCCTAGCACCGCCAGGGGCACCGCTAGAAGAATAATGAGCGGATCAACGTAGTTCTCATACTGCGCTGCCAGCACTAGAAAAACAAAGACCAATCCCAAACCAAAAATGAGGGGTGCCTGTCCACCAGATTCAATCTCTTCTAACGCTGTGCCTGTCCACTCATAGCCAAAGCCTGCTGGCAGCACCTCTGCCGAGGCTCTCTCCATTGCATTGATTGCATCTCCGGAGCTTCTACCCGGAGCAGGACCACCATTGATTTCAACAGAGCGGAACAGATTGTAATGATTGATCGTTTGGGCTCCTGTCGTCTGCGTGAGTGTTACCAAATTGCTTAATGGAATCATCTGGTCTTGAGCAGAGCGAACATAGAGTTGACCCACATCTTCTGGCTCAGAGCGAAACTCTTGGTCTGCTTGAACATACACTCGATAGTTGCGCTGACCCAGTTCAAAGTCATTGACATACTCTGACCCAATCGTGGTTTGCAGGATGTTAAACACATCCTCTACAGAAACTTGAAGGGCTTCTGCTGCATCCCGATTTACTTCAACCAACAGTTGAGGAGTACTAGCCGCATAGGTACTAAACACAGCTTGCAGTTCAGGCTGCTGGTTGGCCTGCCCAAGCAGTTGTCCCATTGCCTGAACCAGTGAGTTGATATCACTATTACCGCGACGATCCTGCAACTGATATGTGAAGCCACCAAAGTTGCCTAAACCTTGAATAGGAGGTGGGTTAACCGGAAAAACTCTGGCATCTGTAATGCTGGAGAACGAGCCAAATAACCGACCAATAATGGCTTGCACAGATTGATCTCGACCTCTGCGCTCCTCCCAAGGCTTGAGCGTGGTAAATATAGCACCACTGTTAGCTGTGTTGCCGCTACCCAGGCTAAAGCCACCCACTGCAAACACTCCTAGCGCTTCAGGCAGATCGATCAGCTCTTGCTCAATCTGCTGCATGACGCGATCGGTATAGTTCAGCGATACTCCTTCGGGTGCCTGCACGATGGTGATGAAATAACCCTGGTCCTCTTCAGGAAGAAATCCAGTAGGAACGTTCACGTACAGTAAGGCTGTTAAACCTAGGGAGACAACAAATAGCGCAACCACGATCGCTTTAATGCGAACCATAAAACCGAGCGATCGCTGATAGCGCTGCCGAGTCCACTCAAAGCCCTGATTGAATTTATCAAAGAACCAACCTAACGGACCCATACTCTGTTGCCCTCGACGCAGCAGTAGGGCACACAGAGAAGGAGTCAGAGTGAGACCGAGGAGACTAGAAATAGCAATTGCAAAGGCAATTGTCAGCGCAAACTGTTGATAGATTGCTCCAGTTGTTCCTGGAAAGAACGCCACTGGAACAAACACAGCAATCAACACCAGCGAAGTAGCAACAATTGCACTGGCTAGCTCCCGCATCGAAGACATCGCAGCCTGACGAGGAGTCATACCCTCCTCTTGAATTTTGCGGCTGATATCCTCAACCACAATGATCGCATCATCGACCACTAGACCTGTTGCTAGCGTTAAACCAAACAGGGTAAGCGTGTTAAGAGTAAAACCAAAAAGTTTGACAAAGGCGAACGTTCCAATCAGCGTCGTGGGAATTGTAATGGTAGGAATTAGAGTATTACGCCAATCCTGCAAGAAAACAAAGATGACGAGAACAACTAAGCCAACCGAGATGATGAGCGTAACGACCAGTTCCTCCAGAGATACTTCCACAAAGAGGGTTGTATCAAAGGCAATTTGGTACTCCATTCCCGGTGGAAACATTTCACCGAGTCTCGTCATCTCTTCCTTCACTTGACGGGCAACATCTAGCGCGTTGCTACCGGGAAGTTGAGTGACTCCCAAGCCGACCGCCACATTACCTCTAAATCTGAGGAAGGAGTTGTAGTCTTCAGCGCCTAATTCGGCTCGACCCACATCCCTTAGCTTGATCAGCGTGCCGTCATCTTCGGCTCGAATCACAATGTCCTCAAACTCAGAAACTTCCGTCAGACGACTCTCTGCCCGCAAGTCAAGCTGGTAGAGCTGTTCGTCTGAAGAAGGCTGTTGTCCAATCCGCCCCACTCCAACCTGTAGATTTTGGGCGTCTAGCGCATCCACCACATCCTGAGGGGTGAGGTTGCGGCTGGCAAGGCGAGTGGGGTCTAGCCAGAGGCGCATAGCATACTGACGTTCGCCAAAAATGATGACGTCCCCTATTCCGTTGATTCGCTTGAGTGCGTCAACGATGTAGATGTCGGCGTAATTGCTCAGAAAGATGTTGCTGTACTGCTGATCTTCACTAAACAAACCGATCGCCATCAAAAAGTTGCTGGACTCTTTGTTAACAATGATTCCGGTTCGCTGAACGCTCTCAGGAAGCTGCGGCTCAGCGGTCGAAATCCGATTTTGCACATCAACCGCAGCAATATCGATATTTCGTGAAGGCTCAAACGTTGCTGTAATCGTGCTGGTACCACTGTTGCTGCTGCTTGAAGTCATATACCTCAAGCCTTGCACTCCGTTAATCTCTCGTTCCAGAATGCTGGTAACACCACTCTCCACCCGCTCAGCATCAGCTCCGGTGTAGATAGATGTCACCGTGACTTGGGGCGGAGCAATCTCAGGATATTGGGCGATTGGTAGAGTCGGAATGCTGATTGCTCCAAGGAGCAAAATGATCAGCGCGCAGACCGTGGAGAAGACGGGCCGCTTAATAAAAAAATCGATAAGCATGACAGTAGGGGGTGGGAGACAGCCGGGGCGAAGAGCAAGTGAAGGTGTTGAAGGTGGGCGATCGCCCCATTGGTCGAGCTATACGATTGGTCAGACCAGGTTGGGCTAGTAGAATCCTTTATCCCTGCTCCTGCCCGCCAGCACTTTGAGTTTCAGGCTGAGGCATGATAGGAACGCCATCAGAAAGGTTGAGTACGCCAGAGACAACAATCTGCTCACCAGGCTCTAGCCCTTCAATGACTTGATAGCTATTCCCCTCAATGTCACCCAACTCCACCTGTTTTTGGCGAGCGATTAGTTGAGGCGCTGCACCGGGTGCTTGCCTTTGGGGTGCTTGTTCTTGGGGTGCCTGCTCAGCTTGAGCCTGCCCTTCTTCAGCAGAGGGCGTTTCAGCAACAAAGACGAAAGTTTCCCCACCCAAGCGAGAGATGGCTGAAGTCGGAACTAAAACTCCAGGGCTTTCATCCCAAATTACACGGGCGCGAACGAACTGCCCCGCTCGTAAACGTCCATCCGGGTTGTCAAAGTTGGCTTTGACGAGAATGCTTTGGGCGGCTGTATTAACCTGGGGTGCAGTAAAGTTAATTCGACCAACGGTGAGGGGGGTTCCCTGAGCATCAATCAGTTCAACTCGCTGTCCGGTTCGCAAGTCGGGACCACGCTCCAGGGGAACGGAAATTTCTAGTTCCAGGGCTTGGTCTTGGGTAACGCTGGTAACAACATCCCCGGCATTCACAAAATCACCAACCTTGGCAGGAATGTCACCCATTGTTCCAGCGAAGGGCGCTTCGATGACGGTGTCTTGAAGCTGTGCGTTAGAGGCAGCGGCGTTGGCTTGTGCTTGCTGCAGAGCGGCTTCGGACTCAGCCAGGTCGGCGCGGGAAGCCTGAATCCGCTGGTCGGTGGCATTGAGGGTGGCGATCGCACTGCGGCGATCGCGTTCAACCTGATCTAGCTGATCTTGGGCTAAAGCTCCCTCCTGCACCAACTGAGAGGTGCGGCGGAAGTTTTCATTTTGCAGATCAACTTCAGCTACCGCTGCAATCCGTTCTGCTTGAAGTGCCTGAAGTTCTGAAGCACTGCTGGCGCGAGTGGCACGGGCTGAGTTGACAGCAGCCAGCACGCTAGCGTATTCTGCGGCTCTCTGATCGGGGCTTAGCAGCACCAGCGGTTGACCCACTTCTACAGTGTCACCCGGTTGCACCAAAATCTCAGTCACCCGTCCATCAATTTCAGGACGCAAATCGACTGAACGGCGGGAGGTTAGAGTACCAACAAACTCAGAGGATTCTGAAACGGTTGAGGTTTCTACAGTCTGTAGCTGCACTGGGGCAGCTTGAGCCTGAGCCGCACCAGGGCCAGCAGGAGCAGCGGCATTGCGAGACTGCCACCAGCGCCAGCCAAAGCCGAGCCCTAGCAACACAATCAGGACACTGAGCACTGTCAACCAGGGGCGACCCTTACGAGGGGAAGGGGAAGACTCACGCGAGACAGAAAAATCATCTACTTGGCGGTCGGCGGTCGCAGGTTGCCCTAAATCTGAAGGGTCATGCGGTTCGGGGGGTACCATACTTCTGCTCCAATCTGCGACTCAACCTGTGAAGAACTATCCAATAAAAAGCTGTTAAAAAACTTCACCCAAGTGGGTCATTGGTTGATTGACTAAAAATGGGGCTAGATTCCAGTTTCAAGCAGCAGGGCTACAAGAGCCCTGCGAAAGTAAGAATTGAAAAAGATTATATGCGTACTATTTTAGTGAATCAGGACAGTTTCTACAAAGTTGGGAAGCTAAAAGGACTGGAAAGCTAAAGGGGAAGCTAGAGCAAAGCGCTTTGAATTGATGGAGCTGCAGCAAGCTTCTCGGCACTCTCCTGCATCGCCTCAATCTCTGACGGTAGCCAGGAACGGGCCATCTGACAGTGATGAGCAACCAGTAGCCCCCACAGCCCAGAAGAATTAAGAATTGGAACGACGAGGTTGGCGCGAACTCTCATGCTGCGCAGAAATTCTCGGTGGCAGGGGTGAATCGGCTCTACCTCAATGTCGGCAATCGCCCTGACCCTGCCTGCCTCATACATCGCAGCATATTCGTCGTTAAAGCACTCATCTGGACCCGTCGAGCCAAAAATCGAAAACTTGCTGGAGCTAAGCGACTCAAAGGTTACTTGCCCTTTCCACTGGCGATAGAAGTAATACAAAACTACGCGATCGACCTGGAGCAAATTCCGCAATTGATTGGTTGTTTGCTGAATCAAAGTATCTCGCTCTAGCCGCTGAGAAAGCCGATTCACAACCTGCTCTAATCCAGGGTCGGAGTAGGTCTCTAAATTGGGGTTAGCCTTTGGTTCAAAATTTTTTCGCACGGGTCTTGTAGCTTTGGCAACCTAACAAAATTGCAATATGATTTTATCCAGAAATGCTGTTTTTCTAAAACTGTCAATGGGTTGAGACAGTTGAGACAAAAGTCAAACTGCGAACACCAAAACTGAAAAGTCACCCACCACAATCGAACAGAAGTTGTCAACGGAGGAAAATAATGAGACTCGGCATTGGAGTAGCCGCTTTTCTTTTGACTCTTTTTTGTTTTACTCTACCGGCGCAAGCAGCAAATTCTGATGCGCTGAGTCATCTACTAGAAAGTCGGAGTTGTCTAGGCTGTGACCTAAAGAATGCCGATTTACAAGACGCAGATTTGAGGGCAGTCAACCTTAAGGGAGCCGACCTGAGCGGCGCAAATTTAAGTGGCGCAAACCTGATGGCGGCAAATTTGCAGCAGGCAAATCTAAGCAAGGCTAATTTGAGCAATTCCACTGTGTTTGGAGTGAATTTATTCAACGCTAATCTGCGTCAGGCAAACATTAAGGGAGTGAGATTTGGTAGCGCCAGATTTTGTCACACGACCTTGCCTGATGGAAAAGTCTTCAACCAGGATTGCTGAGAGGATGCCTGAGCAGTAGCGAATGCCTTCGTAAGGGCAAAGCATTCATAAGACCTTCTGTGTGAAGGGTATGCGGCGGAGCACACTACCCTTCACGCAGAAAAAAGTGATTTACTCAGAAGTCCTATCGTGTCGTACTAGTAGGATGTGTTAGCGCTAGCGAACGCATCAGCTAATGGTTGCCGATCGCCATTCATCTACAACCATGCTTCAAACTGATTGGCGATCGCCCACTCCACCCATTACTCAGGAATGTGAGTTCTGACGGGCAGCGAGTCGGGAATTGAGTCAGGAATATGGCTCAGCGGAGGGGCAGCATCCATAGGTTGGTGCAGTTGAATGAGCTGCGCCAGGGTTCTCTTAAGCTGAGTCCGAGGCACGATCGCATCGACAAAGCCGTGAGCAAGCAGGTATTCGGCCGTTTGGAAGTCATCGGGCAGCTTCTCGCGTAGCGTTTGCTCGATCACTCGTCTGCCTGCAAAGCCAATTGTTGCTTGAGGTTCTGCCAAAATGATATCGCCCAGCATCGCAAAACTGGCTGTCACCCCACCCGTTGTCGGATGAGACAACACCGGAACATAAAGCAGACTAGCTTCCCGATGGCGTTCTAGAGCGGCTGAAATCTTAGCCATTTGCATCAGGCTCAAAAGCCCTTCTTGCATTCGCGCTCCGCCCGAAGCGCAAACAATTACAACCGGAATACGCTCCCAAGTGGCTCGTTCGATCAAGCGGGTGAGTTTCTCGCCTACAACCGATCCCATACTGCCGCCCATAAAGCGAAAATCCATTACGCCTAGCCCGACGGGTAAGCCTTCAAGCTGACCTAATCCAGTCTGGACGGCATCGGTTAATCCGGTTTTTTCCTGGGTTTCACGAAGGCGATCGCCATAAGGTTTGCGATCGCGAAACTTCAACGGATCGACCGGAGCTACATTCTCATCCAGCGGTTTCCAGGTGTTGGCATCGATTAACTGCTGCACCCGCTGGTCACTGAAAATGCGGATATGGTGATCGCATTCGGGGCAGACCATCTGATTTGCCCGCAGATCTTTGGTGTAGGTGAGCACGCCACAAGCAGGGCACTTACTCCAAAGTCCATCAGCAATTTCCCGTTCTTGCCGTTCTTTACTGATCGGGCTTGATTTACGACGATTTGCGAACCAGTCGAACAAAGACATTTCTTAAAACCAATTTAATTTAGCTGCTAATAGCAATTGAAGCGTAATAAGGCGAACTTTATTCTAAAACTTCGCTTGATGTAGCCGCATTTTCTTCGACGGGGCTGAGCAAAAGCAGGGCTGTCCATCGATCTTGAGCGAGGACTTGAAGGACGGCCGGAGTACCACAGCCAAAGTGAGGAGCGACTCCCTGGTTTAGCACACGAGCCGGAATCTGATGCGCTTCTAACATTTGCTGCATCAGATCGGCTTCCCAGCGGGTTGCTGTCGTTTTTAGGGTAATCCAGGACATGGGATGATTCTATCAGAGTCCAGGGATAGGAAGCAGTCAGAAGGATACAGAGGTAAATTCAGGCTTTTTTATCCTGCCTGACAAGACCCGTGAAAGGCTGACTCACCCGTTACGTAGGCTGAGCGTGTCCGAAGCCTATAGCACCCGCGAGGGCGTGGATTGAGCGTAACCGAAATCTACCCTTTGAAGATCTGTCAGGCAACCAGTTTTTTATCAACGATCAACGCTTTCAAAAGAGTATTCATGCAGAGAATTTATTCTTTGAATAGCATAGGAATAGGGCGATCGCGAGTTCAAAATGGATGACCAGCAAATTCTAGAGCATTTTCCAGAATTGAGATCTTACTCACCTCATGTTGTAGGCAAGAAGATACGGGCTTACGCAGCAAAGAGCCCGTTCCCCGGAGAATTTTCGTCTGATCAATTCCGCTCTCTCAATAAACGGGCTTGGAGGCTAGGACTAGACGGAATCGCGATTGTGCATCGTCCAAAAGAGCCAACAAGCGGGATCTAGATTACAGGAAAAAAGATTCGTAAGTAAGTAGACAAAATTGCTTCTCCAAAAAAGGTAGCAATCAGGGCACCGAGTGCCAAGAATGGACCGAAGGGCATGGGTTGACGGCGGCTGAGCAAGCCCAGGGCGATCGCCCCTCCCCCTACGAATGCCCCTACCGCACAGGCTAAAAAGCTTGCCAGTAAAAGAAGTTTCCAGCCTAACCAGGCTCCCATCATGGCAGCTAGCTTGGCATCGCCGCCGCCCATCGCCGTCTGACCAAACACCATTGAGCTCACAATTGTGATCAGGTCAAATAGCCACAACCCAATCACGGCTCCCAAAATTCCGGTCATCAGTTGGCGAGAGATGCCCGACAGCGTGGGATCATTCATCCAACCGACTCCCACCTGAAACATTAGCCCGACGATTAAGCCAGATTGCGTCAGTGAGTTAGGCAGCGTCATTGTATCCAGATCAATCAGAGATAGCGCCAGCAGCCAGCTTAAAAATGCCCAGTAACCAAGAGCAGGCAGGGGCAGATTAAACGTCCAGAACACCCAGACAAACAGCAGTCCAGTTGCCGCTTCGACGAACGGATAGCGAACTGAAATGCGCGTTTTGCAATAGCGGCAGCGTCCCCGCAGCCATAGCCAGCCCAAAACTGGGACATTATCGTAGTTTTTTAATCGACGTAGACAGCTTGGGCAGCGAGACGGTGGAAACAGTAGCGATAGCCCAGCCGGAATTCGGTAGATTACAACATTCAGGAAGCTACCGATGCAGGCTCCTAAAATGAATACAACGAGGCTGGTTAACCCTGAGAATAGCCATTCCATGCAAGGGAGGTGGGGTTAGGGATAAGGGAGGCGAATAGGTTGAGGAATTGCCAGTGAATCAGGAGGGATTGCCAGTGAATCAGGAGAAATTCGCGGGTAAAGGAAGGGTGGCACTGGTGTAGGTAGAGGTAATGTAGGAAAAAAGGGAAGAGTACCGCGTTCTTGGGCTAATGCTTGGGCTTGTTCGGTCTGCCCTAAGGTGGTGTAGATTCCGATCAAGTCGTCCAGAACAAATCCGTATCCAGCCTGGTCGCCCCTCTCCTGAAGCAAAACTCCCCGCTTTTGATAGGCAGCGATCGCCTCTTCATATCGCCCCAGTGCAGTATAAGACTCTCCCAAGGTGGCTAGAGCATTTGCTTCAGTGAGGCGATCGCCAATTTCCTCAGCTAACGCTAAAGCCTGCTGGACTATCTCAATGGCTTGAGCATATTCTCCTGAACCTGCGTGGATATAACCCAGGCGGCTCAGGCTTTCAGCTTCTCCGTAACGATTGCCCAGTTCTTGATAAAGACTGACCGCTTCTTGAGCGAGCAGCAGAGCAGCTTGAGGAGGAAAATCCGATATGCTTTCCAGCAGAGCATTACCCTGGACAAGCCCAGCATACTGCTGAGTCAATTGCCTTACCTGCTGAGGCTGTTCCAACCTGTTGTACACACTGATTAACCCCTGTAACGCCTTTGTCTCCTCATATCGATCATGAATTGATTGAGAGAGGGTTAGGCTCTGACGATAAAACTCAATAGCTTCCTCATCGCGTTCTAGCTGTGAGTAAAGCGATGCTAATGCATTCAACGTCCCTGCTTCTTGATGGCGATTGTCTTCTTCTCGCGCAAGGGTTAGGGTTTGTTGCTCCACCGCGATCGCCTGCTCAGGCTGTTCTAAAACGTTGTAAAGCTGGCTCAAGAAGCTTAAGTGATATCGCTCCTGAGCAGGATCGCCCAATGCTTGAGCAACCGATATGGCTTCCTGGGCGGCGGCGATCGCCTGCTCATCTTGGCTTGAATAGTAATAAGCCTGACTCAGCGAACTCAAAGCCTCTGCTTGGCGAGAGCGATCGCCAATTTGTTGATAGAGGGCGATCGCCTGTTGCAGAAGTTGAATTGCCGCTTCGGGCTGTGATTCAGCCTGTCCTCGACCTAGCTGCAACAGCCCATCGGCTTCTGTCGCACGCTCATCTTTTGCCTCAAGCGGATCAATTGCCTGAGCCAAAGCGGGAGCATCTAGCGTTGGGAAAATTACTTGGGAAAAGCTAACAGCCAGGAGAGTTGTAACCAGAAGAAAACCGACTTTAGAGAAACGCATTACCATTTCAAGCTCTGAAACAACGCGCTTTAGCAGCTTAAAACTCTATTCAACTTATGACTCTGCGATCAGCGCATCTCTGACTCAATTTGATTGAGCGGCACAAAGCATTCCTGTGGCAGTAGAACGGGTTTTCCGGTAAAAATCAGCTTGCCGCGATGGGTAAAACGGTCGATCGCCACTCCCAGCGGACGCTCTTGCTCTGGGTGAACTTCGTAAAAGGTGCAATAAATCTGTCGGGCTGCTTGCAATAGCGACGGATCAAGCAGCGCTGAAAAATCCATCGGTTCAATTTGATTTGGTGCTTGAGTGCCTGCACCTTGCTTAACCACACTTTGCGTGACAAAACTTTGCTGTGATGTGTACACCACCCACCTACCCTCACTTTCGTTAGCTAGACTCTAGTTGATTTGCACCCTTACAGCAAGAGTTCTGTAAACTCTGCCTTGTAAAGGTATTCGATTAGGATTTAACCCAATGCCTTGACGATCGCTTCTCCCATTGCTCGACAGCCGAGCAGGTTCATTCCCGCTGACATAATATCGCCTGTGCGATCGCCCTGATCTAATACTTTCAACACTGCCTGCTCGATTCGATTCGCGGCTTCCGGTTCATTCAAGCCATAGCGCAACATCATCGCAGCACTGAGCACCTGGGCGATTGGGTTTGCCTTATCCTGTCCCGCAATATCCGGCGCGGAACCGTGAACAGGCTCAAATACTCCGGGACCAGACGCTCCTAAACTGGCTGACGGTAGCATCCCAATACTTCCAGTTAGCATTGCCGCCGCATCTGAGAGAATATCGCCAAACAGATTGCCTGTGACAATCGTGTCGAACTGTTTGGGGTAGCGCAAAAGCTGCATCGCAGCATTGTCTACATATAAATGAGATAGCTCTACGTCGGGATATTCCTGGGAAAGTTGAGTAATGCGATCGCGCCACAGTTGAGACACTTCCAGCACATTTGACTTGTCGACAGAGCAAAGCCTTTTGCTGCGCTTGCGGGCCGTTTCAAATGCCACCCGTCCAATTCGGTCAATCTCCGATTCAGAATAGACCATCGTATTCACGCCGCGCTTTTCGCCCGTTTCGGTAGCAAAAATTCCCCTCGGTTGCCCAAAGTAAATTCCACCCGTTAGCTCTCGCACAACCATGATGTCCACGCCTTCGACCACTTCGCGTTTTAGAGTCGAAGCATCAACCAACTGCGGCAAAATTTGAGCCGGACGCAGATTTGCAAACAGTCCGAGTCCCGCCCGTAAACCCAACAGCCCACGTTCGGGTCGCTGATCGTTGGGTAAGGAATCCCATTGGGCACCGCCGATCGCCGCTAGCAGAACGGCATCACTGTCGCGACAAGTTTCTAGCGTCTCGGCAGGCAGAGGGTTACCCGTTGCGTCGATCGCCGCTCCGCCCATTAGCGCTTCGTGAAACTCAAACTGAATCTCAAGCTGCTGCCCCACCCGCTTTAGCACGTCTACCGCGACTGCCATAATTTCGGGACCAATGCCATCGCCAGGAAGCAACGTAACGCGGTAGTGTGCCATGAATCGCTCTGAAGGTGAAGTAATTTAGGTGCTGTCGTCAGCGATTCAGTATTCTATCCCAAATTTGGAAGGCAAATTCTTTAGAGGATCTTTGTGTAACGGCAGATTCCCGGAAGGGCTTAGCATTCGGGCAAGAACTCTTGTCTGTCACAAGGTCTGTCTGCCGAATGCTAAGCCCCTACATGCTTTTGGGCTCAATATCTCTAGCTTAGTCTTAGAAGCGATCGCTCCCACTTAAACTATTTGCTCTAGCCGAGATACCTCCAATTCAACCTCTTCAGGTGCGATCGCTTCAAACACAATCTCATACTGAGCCATCGGCAACAATCGCCGCAACACCTGCAAATAGCCATCCGCATCGCTGCGCCGATGAAAACGAGCCGCCACAAATCGTTGGGAATTGGGCAACAGCCGCACCACACACCAGGGATCGATCGCCACTCTTCGCCCTGAACCCTTTAACCCAGGCTCCGACATTGGTATCATAAGCAAATCCTTTCCCACGTCTGTGGGATACGTTGGATGGCGATCGCTCCCAAGTTTTCCAGGCTAGAAGGGCGATCGCTCTTAGTATGTACATGGAAGGTGGAATTCCACCTTCTCACTCATTAAAGGGTGGAATTCCACCCTTGTCAAGCTCAAGCATGGGTCTAGTCAGGCTAAAAATTCGAGAACTCGCTGCCGAAAAAGGTTGGACGATCAAGGAAGTCGCTAATCGTTCTGGAGTTAACTACAACACTGTGAAAAGCTATGCTCGCCACCCCGGCATGAATATGGTTGACCTTGCTGCTGTGCAAAAAATAGCTCGTGCTTTTGATATCAGCATTGAAGATCTAGTTGAGGTTTTGGAGGAGTAGGGGCGATCGCCCTTTTCTGTCGCTTAACATTTGGGTAGTTCAAGGTGAAAATTCCTGACGATGCCATTATTCCAGATAGCAAATTAATCCAATACCTGCTGATTTATAAAGTAAGAAACGATAAATCTAAATTTTTAGGGCAGGCTGGATTCACTCTGGATAACTCAGATAAGCTGCGGTCAGCTATCCAATCGCTTACTAAATCAGGCGAAGCAATTGAAGATGGAACCAACGAATACGGAATTTTTTACCGAGTTGAGGGAGAGTTGATTGGCGTTAACGGAATAAAACTGCCAGTTGTTATCATTTGGCTACAGCGACAAATCGACAACCAGTTTCAGTTTGTAACCCTTAAACCTCTCAAAAAGATTTCGTCATGACGTTTAAGCTTTATCAGGAAGTGACCCTCACTCGTGATTTGCCGGAGCACCAGCTTAAAGCAGGCGATATCACAACGCTGATTGATTTTGTTCCTCACCCTGAAGGTGAAAAAGAAGGTTGTATATTAGAGGTTTTTAATGCTATTGGGGAATCTATTGCTGTTGTAGTGGTACCGCTCTCCGCAATAGAAGCTTTACGTGCTGATGAAATTTTGACGGTTCGTTCA
This sequence comes from Leptolyngbya sp. FACHB-671, assembly GCF_014695745.1. Lineage (NCBI taxonomy): Bacteria > Bacillati > Cyanobacteriota > Cyanophyceae > Leptolyngbyales > Leptolyngbyaceae > Leptolyngbya > Leptolyngbya sp. FACHB-671. The sequence goes on from NZ_JACJOV010000053.1 coordinate 18,736, forward strand.
ATGGCACAACCCAGTTAATCTTTTACTTGAGAATTTGATGGTTAGATGGCGATCGCCCCCACCCTTCAGAAGCGATCGCCATCAACACATATTCAACCGATGATTAAGCTCAGAAGGAAATAATTAAATAGCCGTCCTGAAACTTGGCTCCCGTCACCTGCTTACCGCGCAATTCTGGAGGCAGAGAAACGTTACGGCGTTGATCTCCGGCTTCTATGGTGACTTCTGGTCCGTATTGGGTGAGTTTCACCTGCTTTTTGTCAAATCCAGGTAAGAAGAGGGCAACTTTGCGATCGCTAACGTTAACCGCAATCGGTTTAGGTGCTTGGGTCGCGTCAGCAAAATTGGGCAAAGCATCCATTAGCGGTTGCCAGTTGTCGCCTGTCCGAGTTGGAATGGTAGATACAGGCAGTGGCGTAAATTCTTGGCGAATCCGCTCAGATGGAGTGGATTGGTTAAGCAGAACGCCTCCAACCGTCAGCCCCACCTGCTGAGCGCCGCCCCAAAGATAGCGGGCAGTGGCGATCGCCCCCTCATCTTCAGATGTCACTAGATAAGCTGCAACGCGACTTGGATTTGCTACTGCTTCCTTACCCCGATCGAGCAAGTTGTTAACTTGCCCCGCAGGTTGAGCAAACGCATCTCCTCCAGCTGACCAGTTGACGTTGAGAACGGCACCGGCGAGCGGTTGCAGGAAAGGCGATACAGTTTTGCCCAAATCTGAATCGGCAAAGACTTGACGAAAGCGACGAATATACCAGCTTGCAATTTCTGGCATTCCTAGCATTCGGAGGGTTGCTTGATCGCCTGTACCGTCATAGACAATCACATCATATTTGTCACTCGCGTCATATTCTCGAATGGCATTGAGTGCGAGAGCGCTATCCATCCCAGGCAACACCCCTAGCTCCTGCCCAAACACCGCCTTGAAGAAGGGTGTTCTCAAATATTGTGCTTCCTGCTGCTTCAGTTCTTCCCAGCTGCGCTCTAGCATAGTTGTGGCGCGAAACTGAACCGCCTGCAAATTGCTAGACAACTCCTGCGGATCAGCGGTTAGCGGTTTACCTACCAAAAGACCAAATGCAGGGCTAGAATCTTGCCCTGCTAACAAAACTCGCTTGCCTTGCTGGGCAAATTGCTTAGCAGCGGCGATCGCCATCGTCGTGCGACCCGTTCCGCCTTTACCGAGAAACGTCAAAATCAAAGCCATCCCAAATTCCTATCCCAGATACCTAATAGTTATTACCTGTGTTCTATCGTACCGATCGGGTCAGGTAGGATGCATATCTAATTAAGTTGAGATCAGTTCAGGCATTGCCTATTTGGGCGACTTTGGGTGAACAGAGCCACACCAAGAATCGCCCAAGCTGTTTGGCTCCTGGCATTATTGAACAGGTTTAATTTCGTCCTCAAAAAACCAGGTGGCAAATTTGTCCTCAAAGCGGACTATCAAGCCAACACCACTACCATCCACCATTTTGTAGCCTTCGATCGCTCCAGTTTGACCGAGCCGATCAATCACTGCTTGCGGGGCGCGATCGCGCAACCGAAACACACGCACTTTCTGACCTATTTCCATCGCCACTCCAACGGGTAAAACCATGAATTAGTGTATCAGTGTCTAGCCCCTTCCCTAATGCTTCCAAACTACTAAAACGACACCGCTCATAATCAACCCAACTCCAACCATGCGGCTGAGCGGCAATACCTCTTTGAAGAAAAGCACTCCAATCAGCACTGAGAAGACATAGCTTAAGGCGACAACAAGTAGGATGAACTCTTGCGGAGCACTCGAAAAAATCCTTAAATTTACAACGGGCTTGCTTTTAGCCTTTAAGTTTACAGCTAGTGTATGAAGCAGTGTGGGCGATGAACGTTAGAATCTGACCACGCTCAAGAAGCTTACTACTCAAGGGTTTTATGGCTAGTGCTGCTCATCTTTACACAAGCGAACAGATTTCAGTTTGGTTACGAGGGCTATTGACGATCGCCTGGGCAGACGGACACTTTGACCAGGAAGAAAAAGACCTGATTGCTAGCCTGACTCAGGATGAACTAGATCCCAAAACGGATCTAGGAGCGTTAGAACCGATCGCCGCTAATGAACTGGCTGCCATTTTAGGGAATGACGCTAAAACAGCAGAAAATTTCCTCCGAACAGCAGTGATGGTCGCGATCGCCGATGGCACCTATTCCAGCCCTGAAGACCAAACCTTGAGGCAGTTCTGCCAAGCTTTAGGGCAACCCACCGCCGTTTTAGAAACCCTCTGCCTGACGCTGCCCGAACGTCAGATAGAAGCACAGGCTAACGCTGCCAAAGCTACAACTGCACCAGGAGGCAGTGAGCAGGCAATCACTCCCTTGCGCCCAGTACGGGAATGGCTCGATCAGCTCGAAATTGCTGACCCCAGAGTGGCCCGCTTCCTGTGCAAGATGATCCCGTCTCAGTGCCCGTTTGAGCGAGACGTGAATGTATTTGGGCACAAAGTCGTTCACATTCCGCCATTGTGCAAGCTCAACCCGCTCTACGAACAGCTTGTCGGACTCCGCTTTCGGGCATTGTCCTATCTAGCAGACGATTGTGGCGAAGATGTCACTCCTTACTATTAGGGATACAACAAAATCTTCAGCGTCTCTGGGGTTGGGGCAACAGCCCGTTCTACCGCAGCGGACAGATCTTTGAGTGGATAGCGATCGCTTACTAGCGCATCCACATCAATTCGACGGTTAAACACAATATCAGCCGCCAACGCCTGCACCCGATACGAGGAACTGTAGCTCCCCATCAGGTCAATCTCCCGTCGATAAAGCGTGTTGGGATTCAGCGGAATCTCCAGCTCATCAGGAAACTCGGCAAAAAATAGAATCTTGCCACCTTTGCGAGTGCAGTCTAATGCCTGAAAGAAAGCTTTTTCACTGGGGACTGCCAGCAGGGCTGTGTCAACGCCCATTCCCTGAGTTTGCGATTTTATTTTGGCGGCAAGGTTGGGATCACGCGCATCAAAGGCAGCTTCAGCGCCTACGCTCAAGGCTTTTTCGATGCGGCTCGGGAGCAGATCGGTGGCGATCGCCTTCGCCCCAAAATATTTCACCAGCATGATAAACATCAGCCCGATTGGTCCGGCTCCCGTCACCAAAACCGTTTGTCCAGGTGCAATCTGTGCCTTTTTCACCGCTTTCAGACAGCAGTTTGTTGGCTCTACAAAGCTAGCCTGCTCAAAACTGATGTCATCGGGAATGGGGATCAGCCCACCATGCTGCACAATGTGCCCTGGCACTTTAACGTATTCCGCAAAGCCACCTCCACTGGGCGTGAACCCCGCAGTCGTCGTTACATTCTTATAAACGTCACACATCGAAAAATTGTCATTGAGGCAATAGCCACAGTGCATACAGGGAATATGGTGCATCACCACAACCCGCTGCCCAACCTGCCACTCTTTTACCTCAGAGCCAACCGCAGCAACGATCCCTGCCGTTTCATGCCCAAAAATTCGAGGTGGCTCATACAGCGGATAGCGAATCTTTTTAATATCAGACTGACAAAGCCCCACCACACGCACCTGCACCAACACCTCATCCGAGGCAATTTCTGGCGTAGGCACCTCTTCATAACTGAGTTGATTAACCCCTCTAAAAACTTGCGCCTTCATCGTTAGTGCCCTCTGGTTCTGGGATAGACTTTAGCATTGTTGGCAGTCCTTCCCCCCTATGCAAACCCTCACCACAGATATTCTCGTAGTCGGCGGCGGCACGGGTGGAACAGCAGCAGCAATTCAGGCGGCAAGGCGAGGGGCACAAACGATTCTCGTGAGTGAGTTTCCCTGGCTAGGCGGAATGCTGACTTCGGCAGGCGTTTCGGCTCCAGATGGGAATGAGCTGGCGGCATTTCAAACCGGAATTTGGCGTGCATTTTTGCAGAAATTGCAGCGGCAGCCGGAGGGGTTAGACCATGCCTGGGTCAGCTTTTTTACCTACGATCCGCGTGTGGGTGCCGAGATCTTTGCAGACTGGGTGCAGGAGTTGCCCAACCTGCAATGGATTACGGGACGATCGCCCCTAGAAGTCCTCAAGCAAGGCGAGAGCGTCACAGGCGTTCGATTTAGCGATCTGACGGTTCAGGCACAAATAACCTTAGATGGAACGGAGCTAGGCGACCTGTTGCCCCTGGCAGAAGTGCCCCATCGCTGGGGATGGGAATATCAGTCAGAGTGGGGAGAGCCCAGTGCGCCGATCGAGCCTAACGACTTAACCCAGCGGTATCCAGTCCAGGCTCCTACCTGGATTGTGGTTATGCAGGACTTTGGTGAAGGCGCAGACGTACCGCTGATTTCGGCTCCGCCTATCCGTCGGGCAGAGCAATTTGAAGATGCCTGGACAAATTACGGCGCAGACAAATTTTTGAACTACGGGCGCTTACCGGGAAACCGCTTCATGATCAACTGGCCGCAAAACGGCAATGATTATGCAGAAGGCGTTGGACGATTGGTGCAATCTGCCCTGAGCAAACAAGCCTTTTTGTGGGAAGCTCGCTGGCACACTCAACGCTTTGCTCGATTCATTCAAACAAAATTGGGTAGGCGCTATGGACTGGCAGACGATATTTTTCCAAAAGATGGCAAAGAGCTAGCAGGTGGTGCCTTTGCGCTGCATCCTTACTACCGAGAGAGCCGTCGGCTACAGGGCTTAGCAACCGTTATAGAGCAAGACATTTTGCCGCTGCCAAAGGGACAGGTTGCACCTCTGCCAATTAATGAGCAGGGGGAAGTGGAGGCGATCGCCCTCGGCAACTACGCCAACGACCACCATTATCCCGGTGTTGAATTTCCGCTGAAACCCAAATCAATCCGCTGGGGTGGACGCTGGACAGGTACGCCTTTTACCATTCCTTATCGCTGTCTAATTCCGGCAACGGCGGATGGACTGCTAGTCTGCGAAAAAAATATTTCTGTGTCTCACATCGCCAATGGAGCAACCCGACTGCAACCCGTTGTCTTGGGGATCGGGCAAGCCGCAGGCATGGCAGCTGCGCTTTGCGTTGAGCAAAACTGTCAGCCCAGAGATTTGTCTGTCAAGGCTTTGCAGGAGGCGTTGCTAGATGACCCAACTGCTCCTGCTGCAGTGATCCCACTGTTTAATCTGCCGCCCAGCCATCCTGAATGGCGCACCTGGCAGCAGCATTACCTTGAGCATCCAGATACTTATCCGGCTGATGGTAACTGTCCTCTGGCAGAGGCTTCAACCCATGCAGCGAGTCTGTCTGGACTAAGTAACTCTTCCCAGGATTTGTCTGGGCAGTTTGAGCGGAAGGATGAGCAAAACTATGCGTTTGTTGCGATCGCCCCCCTTTCTCTCGCAAATCAAACCTTTTCACTGGTCACACTGGAGCCGCAAGTCAATCAACAGCTAGCTGCTTATATAACTGGACAATTCATTAAGGTTAAGGGAAGGGTGAATCCAGCAGGCAATTGGATTTTAGTGGAAGGAAGTGAGGCGATCGCTAAAGGTAGCCCCTAGAGGTAACCTCAGCGACTTTTCCTGATTCACTCTAGAAACTTCCGTATCAAGAACTAGAAACTCTGAGACGGAAACTTCCCATGTCCATCCTCGCCTCTGTTATTTCAGCAAGTCTTCTGCTAGCTGTAGTGGCTGCCAGTTCTAAAGAAGATAACTGCGACTCCTCCCACATTATGCCATCTTTGGCTGCTCTAGAGAATCAATCTGTTGCATCTGAGCGTCCTCAAGTCCAACTCTTTCATCGGGGCAGCGGACGCAGAGACACAGCTCAATGCGCTTAACACATGCTAACTGATTGTCAGTCAGCCTAGCATTTGTCCAAAAACTTCCTAAATAGTTCGTCGTTCTCCCTTAATCTAGGAATAAGTTTTGTCAGAGATGCGGAATTTATTGACGCAATTAATTTCTCTCTGTGAGATATTTGTCTCTGCCAAAACAACTCAGTTGAAATACCGTGAAAAGGGATACATCAATGTCTGCCAGGTCAGGGTCAAAAATTCTATCCTGTTAGAGAGCGACCTTAAACTGCCTTTCATTTACGCTAAGGGTGCCAGAGCAACTGATCTGCTGTAGATCCATCTTGCCTTAAATGCGAATTGGTTTTCTGCCCATTTCTGAGCAAAAAAAGCCAATTTAAGTGAGTAAGATCAGTGCCTAACGTTATCGGGATGATTTAAGCTAAGGATGCTTTGACGGTTAATCTGCCTAGCTACAGAGGCAGAAGTTAGCTTAAGTCAATCAATTCATTGTCCACACACTGCGCGATCGCCTTTAAGATGAGCAACGACATAGATCTGATCAAACGCCTCAGCCCTAGCGCCATGGATCAGATCATGCTTTACCTGGCATTTAGTGCCATGCGAACCAGTGGACATCGACATGGTGCCTTCCTGGACGCAGCCGCAACTGCCGCTAAGTGCGCTATCTACATGACCTATCTAGAGCAGGGGCAAAACCTGCGGATGACCGGTCATCTTCATCACATTGAGCCAAAACGGGTCAAGGTGATTGTTGAAGAAGTGCGGCAAGCATTGACCGAGGGCAAACTACTAAAAATGCTTGGCTCCCAAGAGCCACGCTACTTGATTCAACTGCCTTACGTTTGGCTAGAGCAATACCCCTGGCAGCCCGGACGGGCTAGAATCCCAGGAACTAGCCTCACGTCGGACGAAAAGCGTCAGATTGAAGAGAAACTACCAGACAATCTGCCTGACGCACAGTTGATTAACTCTTTCCAGTTCATGGACATCATCGAGTTTCTGCACACGCGATCGCAAGAAGATGTGCCAGCAGACCGCGCGATGCCCTTGAGTGAAGCGTTGGCAGAGCACATCAAGCGACGGCTGATTTACTCTGGCACCGTCACTCGGATTGACTCACCCTGGGGAATGCCCTTCTACGCGCTGACCCGTTCCTCTTACTCTCCAGCAGATGAGGAAGAACGCACCTACATCATGGTGGAAGACACAGCCCGTTATTTCCGCCTGATGAAGGACTGGGCAGATCGCCAGCCCAAAGTCGTGAGAATTTTAGAGGAATTAGACATTCCGCCTGAACGCATCGACCAGGCACTAGAAGAATTAGACGAAGTGATTCGAGCCTGGGCAGACCGCTATCACCAGGCTGGTGGACACCCATTCATTCTGCAAATGGTGACGGGCCCGAAGGGAGAATAGAAACTCTCTAATCTACAACTCTCAAGTCCGAAGGTTGAAACGCTGGTTTGAAAGCTCAACCTTCAGGAAAGAAAAACACCTCTAAACATTCATGTGGAGCAGACCTCTTGTCTGCTCCACATTGACGTAAAAGCTTGGTTGAATCTAAAAAACTCGGTTGTCCGTACTCCAGCCCTCTAATACATCAGGAACGGGGACGGAGCTCAGGATAGCCATCATTGAGAACAGCACTCAAATCGACCGTCCAAATTGAATCATCAAATTGTGCCTGAGATTCTAGAAACTGATCGTGCAAGTAGGCATGCTGAGCCATCTGGGACATATAACCCACGTAGTGACCCATTAAGAAATAGACAGCCATCATCGCAGCAGCAGCAGCAGAGACCAGAAAGCCAGCAAGCATCAAAGAAAACTCGCGGCTTTCGACTGCCTCTTGCATTAGATGCAAGGCCCAGGCGACTAGACCAATGACAACAATCAGAATAAAGAACATCTAAAGAACGTAAAGTGTAACGAAATGTAATACTTTACGTATTGTAACAGCTTCTCATGGAAGTGTCCTCCTTTTGGCGGAAGACTTGTTAAGAAGCCGGTTCTGAAAATGCAGACCTTATGTTAGGCGGACAGGAACTTGATTAGCTTGCAGATGATGCTTGATCTCAGCGACGGTAAGCTGTCCATAGTGCAACAGTGAGGCTAGCAAAGCGGCTTCAGCTTTTCCTTCGGTGAGGGCGGCGTGAATGTGTTCGCAGTTGCCCGCTCCCCCTGACGCGATTACGGGAATTTGAACCTGGTTGGCGATCGCCTTGGTCAACTCCAAATCATAGCCAGCCTGCGTTCCGTCTGCGTCCATGCTGGTTACCAGCAGTTCTCCAGCACCCCGACGCGCGACCTCAGCAGCCCAAGCGATCGCATCCAATCCTGTATTTTCTCGCCCACCCCGGACAAACACATCCCAACCCGGATTAGCAGGATCAGTGCGACGACGGGCATCGATCGCCACCACAATGCACTGGTCGCCAAAGCGATCGCTGGCTCGGTCGATGAGCTCTGGGTCACGCACTGCCGCCGAATTAATGCTGACTTTATCGGCTCCGGCTCTTAACAATTTTTTAATTGTTTCTAAGGATTGAATGCCACCTCCCACCGTCAGCGGAATAAAAACCTGTTCCGCAGTTCGGTAAACCACGTCATAGATGATGTCGCGATCCTCGTGGGTTGCAGTGATATCGAGAAACACTAGTTCATCTGCCCCTGCCTGGTTGTATGCCTGCGCTAGCTCCACTGGATCGCCAGCATCGCGCAAATCGACAAAATTAACGCCTTTAACTACCCGTCCGGCTTTGACATCCAAACAGGGCAAAATTCGCTTGGCTAGCATTCTTCTTCCTTAAGCAACAAATCAACAATCATCTTCTCAAATCAAAAGGGTTTCTGCATAAACCACTTTTTGAAGCGCAGCAGGTCTAATACCGATTTAAATAGATTTCACGACATATCAACTCCTTGTAAGGGCGAATGGCCATTCGCCCCTGCGGGCATCTGCATCCTTTTCAAATCAAATTGGTATAAGTTGCGCCAAAATCAACAAAATTGCTGAAGCACCTCAGCAGTCCGTTGCCCAGTTTTTTCCCAGCTAAATTGACTAGCTCTAGCTAAACTCGCCGAACGAAGTTGCGATCGCACTCCCGCATCCGAAGCAACCGTTTGCATTGCTTCTGTGATTTCAGCCACTTCATAAGGATTCACCAGAATAGCTGCATCGCCTGCCACCTCTGGTAAAGAAGACACATTGGAAGTAATCACAGGTGTTCCGCAAGCCATTGCCTCTAAGACGGGTAGCCCAAATCCTTCCCACAGGCTGGGAAAAACGAGGGCGATCGCCTGATTAATCACCTTAGGCAATTCTGCATAGTCAACGTAGTTCAAAAACTTGACCTGAGCAGAGAGATTTAAGTGGTCGATTTGAGCAATGAGTTGAGGGGTGTAGCGCTTATCAGTTGGTCCTGCTAGCCACAGTTCGTAGTCCTTACAAGTTGGCAAGGCAGCAAATGCAGCAATTAAGCGCTGAAGGTTTTTATAGGAATCGCTGCGACCCAAGTAAAGGAAATAATTGCGGGTGGGTAAATCCAAGAACCGAAAGTGCTCAGCATTGTGGGCAAGGAGGATGGGCGTAATTTTTTTGGCTGGAATTTGAAAGAAGTGAGTTAAATCCTCAGCCGTCGCAACAGAATCACAGATCAAATGCTGTGCCTGCTGCAAAACCTGGGGCACGTAATAACGGTAATAGGGGATCAGGGGAGAAAATTGTTTAGGAAATCGAATCGGAATCAAATCGTGAACTGTGACGACGAAGCGACAGTTCGTAAATAAAGGAGCTTCTGGAATAGGGGAGAAGATCAGGGGCGATCGCCACTCCTGATAAATCTTGGGCAACTGCTGCTGGGTCCAAATTAGTCGTTTGAGATGCCCTCGAAACCCTTGCTCTGCGGTTTGTCCCGCTGGAATTGGATAGCACTCTTGCCCTTCGACCGTTTGAGCCGTAAGGAGTAAAGGATTGAGTGACTTTAAGTGAGACAAAAGGTTTAACGCATAAGTACTCGTACCTGTAGGACGAGACAGCAAAAACGCAAGATTGACTAATAGCTGGTGAGTCATTTCTAAGAAATACTACGCTTTTGAAAAGGAGCTCCTCGGGTGTTGGATTTCGTATCTCTACCCCAACCTACAACTTAGAGACATTCAGTTAGACGGTAAAACCGTGGGTTGGGTGGAGTAGAGTGAAACCCAACGCTTTAAACTTGCAGCGCTACTACAATTCAGAAACAGTTCAGTTAGGGAAACCAGGACAGAACTAACTGAATTTGGCATTTTAGAAGATCCATAAATTAATCTAGAAAGCATTCTTCACTTGATCGAAGTAATTTGCCTGTTTTTCTTCTGCACAGAATAAACGAATATTATTTGGCTTGCCGCTCATACCACGAGAGTCATAATCGACCAATATTCCATCCATCATGAAGAAATCATGTTGACGAAAACCAGTCAAAATTAAACTTTGACTAAAGTGCTGGCTAGTTAACATGCTCTATCGTACTGCTCGATGCATAACTCATGAGATAGCTGCAAATGTCTTCCTCCGATCGCTCCATCTCCTCTGGATTTGACCAACTGCATGAACGGGTGCAGCGCTGGATTTGGCAGCAACAGTGGATGGAGTTGCGCGATATTCAGGAACAGGCGATCGCCCCCATTCTTTCAGCCCAACGCGATGTAATTCTCTCCGCTGCAACCGCAGGCGGCAAAACAGAAGCGGCATTTCTGCCCATCTTTTCCAAGTTAATGGATGAGACTGGCAGCGGAATTCAGGTTCTCTACATTAGTCCGCTAAAAGCCCTGATCAACGACCAATATCGTCGCCTTTCTGCAATGGGAGAACTGTTGGAGATTCCCATTCACCCCTGGCACGGAGATATTGATGCAGGGCGAAAGCAACGAGCGCTCAAGCATCCGTCTGGTGTAGTGCTGATTACGCCAGAGTCTTTAGAAGCGCTTTTTGTGCGGCGCGGATACGAACTGGCGGGAATCTTTCAGGCATTGCGATATCTCGTGATTGATGAACTGCACTCTTTTATTGGTGCAGAGCGAGGCAAACAACTGCAAAGCCTGATGCATCGAGTGGAGCAAGTTGCAGGACATGCCGTTCCTCGCATTGGCTTGAGTGCGACGCTAGGCGATATGGGGCTGGCAGCAGAGTTTATCCGTTCTGGTGAAGGTGAGAAGGTCTTGCTGATTCAACCGGAGGACGATGAAGGACAGGAACTCAAGATTCAGGTGCGCGGCTATCGCGAACTTGCCCCCGATCTCTTTGACTTGGAGGATGAGGAAGAAACTGAAGTCGATACAGAAGCAACTAAAACTGCTGAATCCAGAGATAAGTCAGACATTGCAGCCCATTTGTTTAAGGTGTTGCGCGGTACAAACAATCTCATTTTTATTAATCGTCGGGCTGATGTGGAAGCATATGCCGATCGCCTGCGTCGATTATGTGAACAGCAAAAACTCCCCAATGAGTTTTTACCCCATCACGGCAGTCTCTCTAAAGATTTACGGGAAGAGGCAGAGCAAGCGTTGAAGGGCGATCGCCCCACTACCGTTGTTTGCACCACCACGTTGGAAATGGGAATCGACATCGGTTCTATGACCTCGATTGCTCAAGTGGGTGCGCCTTTTTCGGTCACCAGTACTCGTCAGCGGTTGGGGCGATCGGGACGGCGAGAAGGCGATGCGGCAATCATGCGCTTCTACATTTCAGAGCCAGAAGTGACACCTTACACTTCTCCTCAAGACTCACTGCACCCTGAACTGATGCAGGCGATCGCCATTGTCAATCTGCTGCTAGAGCGCTGGTGTGAACCACCTATCGTGAGTAAACTGCATCTCTCAACCCTGATTCAACAGGTTTTATCACTCATTGCTGAAAGAGGAGGTGTGAGAGCAAAACAGGCATGGGAAACACTTTGCCAGAAGGGAGCTTTTACCGCTGTTGATCAGGCTTTATTTATTCAACTGTTGCGCTGTTTGGGAGCGCAAGATCTGATTCAGCAAACTCAGGAAGGGTTACTTCTTCTGGGTTTGAAAGGGGAAAAACTAGTGAATCACTACAGTTTTTTCACTGCCTTTCAAACGCCCGAAGAATACCGCATCGTGACTCACGGCAAAACATTAGGCACCTTGCCCGTTGAATATCCTTTAACTGAAGGACTTTACCTAATTTTTGCTGGACACCGCTGGCGCGTTTTGGCAGTCGATCAGGAACGTCGCATTGTCGATGTAGAACGCGCTGCTGCTGGACGCGTTCCCAGTTTCAGCGGCAATCGCGGCTGGATTCACGATCGCATTCGAGAGGAAATGTACAGGCTCTATGTTTCCAAAGAAGTGCCAATCTTTTTAGATGCGATCGCCCACGATCTGCTTAGCGAAGCCAGAACTAACTTCAATCGCTTTCACCTTGCAAATACACCTTTGTTATCCAACGGGCAGCAAACACTATTGTTTTGCTGGAAAGGCGACCTGGTGATGAATACAATCCTGGTGCAGCTCCAAGCAAAGGGGTTGCGGGTGGGAAGGGATGCGATCGCCCTCACTATTGAAGAGACAACGCCTGCGAAGGTGTTGAAGGAATTGAGGGCGATCGCCGCTAAACCTCCCGTCAATCCTGTTGTGCTAGCTGCAACGGTGAGAAACAAGATCAGCGAGAAATACGACCCGTTTTTGAGTGAAGAATTGCTCTGCCAAAACTATGCATCCAGTTACCTCGACACGCGAGGAGCGTGGGCTACGATTTCGGAGTTGGTTTCAAACTAAGAACTAATATGGAATCCGTTTCGTAAAGAAGCGCTGTTTGGTGTAGATACTGTGCATGTAGGTTGAAGTCAAGCAGGTTGAGGAGTTATGTCAGTTTGGGGTCAAAGGGCTTCTGCGAATGCAAGACCCCGAAGACCCAACGAATGACCTTGTGCA
>NZ_JACJOV010000054.1:0-5381 GCF_014695745.1 Leptolyngbya sp. FACHB-671
TGCACTGCTTACACTTGTAGCATTGTCTCCCTCGACGATGCCCGTTCTTAGCGACTTGAGTTGAATTACATTGAGGACATTTCATTCTTCTATCATGCCAAACCAAGCATTACCCTTGCAGCAACGCCACTTTTCAAAATCCGGTTGACATGAGATTTAACAGTGCCTTCACCGATGCTCAAAGCAGTCGCAATATCGGCATTACTCATCCCCTGAGCCAGTGAACGGAGGACTGCCAGTTCTCGTTCACTCAGTTCTGGATTGCTGAGCCGCTGTACTAACTTTGCTCCCACATCAGGCGGAATGTACTTCTGCCCCCGATGAACGGTACGAATGGCATTTAGAAGCTCGTCAGGTTCGTTTCTTTCAATAGATATCCTTTTGCGCCTGCCTGCAATCCCCGATAGATATCTTCGTCGCTATCATACGTAGCCAGTGCAATAATCCGAGCCGATTTAGCCGTCGCACAAATTGCACCGATAGCGGCAACTCCTTCCACTTCCGGCATTCGCAGATCCATCAGTGTGATACCCGGTTGGTGTTCCTCAAATAACGCGATCGCTTGTTCCCCATTCTCGGCTTGGGCAATCACTTGCATCTCTGGGTCACGGTTAATAATCGTGGCTAATCCTTGTCGAAAAATAGCATGATCGTCCGCAATCAGAACTCGAATTGGGGGTGTGGGGTGTGGGGTGTGAGATGTGGATTAGTCATTTCATCCTACACCCCAACGACTACGATAATCTCTGTTCCCTGCCCAGGTTGACTCCGAATCGTCAGTTGTGCGCCGATGCGCTCTGCCCGTTCGCTCATGCCGAGTAAGCCAAAACCCTTAGAGGACGGGATGCTTCCAACCCCAAAGCCCTGCCCATTGTCTCTCACGCGCAAGCAAACCTGGTCGCGATCGTAGGCTAGCTCCACTCGAATTTCGTCAGCATTGGCGTATTTGATCGCATTGGTTAATGCTTCCTGCCCCATCCGCAGTAGGTTATTCTCGACTTCAGTGGGGAGAGCATACGCTGTCCCCTTGACCTCATAATACAAAGTAGTATCGTTTGCAGCTGCTCTGATTTGAGCGACGAGACGATGGAGAGCGCTCTGTAAATTGCCTTCCTCCAAAAGCTGAGGACGGAGCGCGACGACCGATCGCCGTGCTTCAACCAGTCCAGTTCGCGCCAATTCTTTGATCAGGTCTAGATGTGCCCCAGTTGCTTCTACATCATCCGTGAGCACCTGTTTTGCCGCTCCCACCTGAGCCAGAATGCCTGTAAAGGACTGAGCGAGTGTGTCGTGTATCTCACGTGCCATGCGGTTGCGCTCCTCTAAAATTGAGGCTTCTTCTGCTTGCTTCAGCGCCGTAATATCTCGTGCCAGCCAAATCACCTGGTCGTAGTCGATTGGAGCAATGCGAGCCGAAAACCAGGCTTTTTGTTCAGCTATCTGCAAGCTGTACTCAACTGTGAGCATTTGTTGGGTTCTCAGTACTTGCCGAATGTAACTCAGGAATTCATCGGATTGTTCTTTTTCAAAAATCTGGTGCAGTGTTTGACCAATCTGCTCCTCAATAGGTCGATACAACCGATTCGGTTTCACTTCGACTGCTTCGACCAGTCGCCCTTCAGCAGTAAGGACAAACAGCGGATCGGGAATGGCTGAAACGAGTGCCCGCAGTTCTGCTTCAGAGGCTTGTAGGGATTGAGTTCGCTCTTCTACCTTCCTTTCCAATGTTTCGGTATAGTTTGCTAACTGTTCATATAACCGAGCATTCTCTAGTGAAATTGCTGCCTGAGCCATCAAAAGTTTGAGGACTTGTAAGCGATCGCGGGTAAACACTTCGGTACTAAGATTGTTCTCCAAATAAAGGATGCCAATCAGTTGACTTTGCTTGAGAATTGGCATACAAAGGAGCGATCGCGTCTGTTGGTGTTGAATATGAGGATCAGTCAAAAAAGATGGTTCGCTGACTGCATCATCAAACACCAGAGTTTCTTGAGTACGTTCTACTGAGTAAATGACGGGGACAGGAATCGTTGCACAGTCAGTAACAGCGATCTTTTCCAGGTTGCACTGTCTACTCCCACTGCACCGAGCCACCACAGTGAGTTGATCGTCTTCTAGGAGCACTAGAGCGCCTGTTTCGGCTCCGGCATTTTCTATCACCACCTGCATTAACGTGGCGATCAATTGATCGAGATGGATGATTTCTGAAAGAGCTTGAGCTGCTTTCATTACCGCAGCCAAATCGATCGCGCTGTCTAAGCGAGCAGAAGTAGTTCCAGAAGTTGTATGGATTGGCGTGTAGGTCACAACCGGTGATTGAGAAAAGAACTGCGGGTAGCGAGTTTCTAAATCTTTGACTTTTGCCATCGCTCCCCATCTTTCATAGCAGTAGTGTGCTTCTTTCATGTAGAGCTGGGCAATCTTTTCCCGACCTCGCGCTAGATAATGTTTTGCCGCTAATTCATAAGCTAATGCTTCTTCCTGAATATACTCATTTTCTCTGGCTCCTTGAATCGCCCGTTCATAAAACTCTTCAGCCTCAACAAACTGCCCTAAAACTCGCGCTTTCTCTGCCTCGACTAGATAAAATTTATGGAGATAATTCATTGGGGCGTGTTCTGCCCATTTCTGCATTTTTTCTTGGTTGGTATTAACACAGTTTAGCCAAGCTACTTTTTCAGAGTTTGAAGCATCAGGTGATAGGCTCAAAAGCGCTAGAGAATGATAGAAACAGAATATAGGTAGACTTATTATTGCTGACACCTCTTCAAAATGTTGCCTTGCCACAACGGCGGTTTGTACAGCTTGATGGTGTTCTCCAAATAGATAAAACAGCATGACTTTGTGTGAATAGAGTATTTGGATTACAGTTCCATCTTTAACTACAATAGCGTGTGATAACGCCTCCTCTTCATTACACACCCGACCAACTAAGCGACTGGGATTCTCAGACCTATCTAACAAATTAAGAATGGTCTGCCACACTATTGCAATCCAATTCGAGGGCCTTGCCCGTCTGATTTGATTGATCGCTTTGCTATAGGTTGCTGTTTTTTGTTCCAGTTGGGTGAGTTCCTCTCCAGCAGAAAACGAGTTATAGCATACGTTATAGGCAGCATAACCAGCACATTCAAAGTCTCCAGTTTCCACTCCACTTTGATAGGCATCAGCCAGCATGGGTATTATGTTCCTAAGATGCACCTTCCATTGCATGATATGGGTAGCCGAAAACCTTAGGGTTCTAGCCTTGCCTCTTTTGTTATTCAATCGTTCTGCCGAGGTAAGAGCCAATTGACCAAATTTATAGCCGAGTTCAATGTCTTGAACAACTCCACATAGAACAAATCCGTAGGCAGCATAATACATCGGTGACCAGATAGTATTACCGTAGTTGATTGATAAATTGACCGTTTTGCATATAATCAGTATCCACAGTGCTGGTAACGTTATAAATGCAGCAGACCCTATATTCGCTAGGATTGTTATAGCTGCCAGTGGTTCTGGTGCAGCAATCTTTGGTAAATTAGTCAAGTCTTCGATTTCTCGTTCAGCGAGTAGTGCAGCCGTTGACTCCAATTCCCTTTGAACATCTAACTGACTTGGATTTTCTATTAAATCTATTCCCAAGAGCTTTAACGCTTCCAATCCAGTTTTGAGTGTTTCTTTCAGGTTACCCTGCGACAAATATCCTTGAATTCTGCTATGGTAAACCTGCACTTTGTCAACCACTGTTTTGGCACGATCAAGTACCACTTCTACCAACTGTTCCATCTCATCAAAGCGACCCTGAAGATACGCCGCTTCTGCTGCTTCTGAGTACAGCGCTAAGGTGAGATCATACTCACTCTGCCAACTCTCTGAAGTGAGGAGTTTAAGCCCTGTCGTGAAATACTTAAAAGCTGCTTCATGAGCCGTTGCTGCCTTTGCTTTCTGACCTGCCATTAAATTCAATCTGGCAATTTCAGTTCGTTCTGATCGAGCAGTGACAAGCTCCGTTCCTTGATTGAGATGATCGATGATTTCAAACAATCGCTCGGATCGTTGCTCTGATGAAGTTTTTTCGAGCAAATTGCGACTGATTTGAAGATGAACCACTTGTTTCTGCGATTCATCAATCAAAGCATAAGCCGCTTGCTGAACGCGATCGTGCAGAAACTTATACTCTTGAACTAACAAATCTTCGTCCAATTCAGACAGAGGTTGAATTAATCCCGCTTGTATTGCTACAAGTAGATCCTGGAAAATTGCTTTCGATAATTTTTCACAAATGATGGCTAACGTCTCTAAATCAAATTCAGCCCCGACACAAGCCGCGATGCAGAGAACTTGCTGTGTTGCCTCCGGTAGTTTTTGCAACTGACGCAGCAGCAACTCCACCACATTATCGGTGATAGCTTGAGCTTCAATCTCAGCTAGGTTCCACTGCCAAATCAACTGTTGGGCATCAAAGGTCAACAGGCTTTCGCTATGCAGCAGCTTCAAAAATTCACCCACAAAGAAAGGGTTGCCCTCGGTTTTACGCAACACGACTTGGGCTAAAGAACGAACGGTATCAGGATTGTGATGTAATGTCTCAGCTATCAGTTGACTCAACGGTTCCAGTGTTAAGGGGGTCAGGATGATTTCCTGAAATACTGCTCCCTGGTTTCGCAGGTTCTCTAACGTTAAGACCAACGGATGCGTTGGAGTCAGTTCGTTATCTCGGTAGGCTCCGATCAAAAACAGATACTGGATTTGCTCATCAAGTAAGATGAGTTTGATTAGCTTCAAAGTCGCAGAATCGATCCACTGTAGATCGTCTAAGAAAATGACCAAGGGATGCTCTTTTGCACAAAACGCCCGCACAAACCTTTGAAAGGTGAGATTGAAGCGATTCTGTGCTTCTGTTGCTCCAACTTCGGGCACAGGCGGCTGCTTCCCAATGATCAACTCAACTTCGGGGATGACATCAATGATGAGTTGCCCATTACTTCCTAACGCTTCTAAAAGATGCAATTGCCACTGTTGCAACTGCTCATCAGGTTCACTCAGCAATTGTTGCACCAATTTTTGCAAGGCATCTGCGATCGCGCTGTAGGGAATATTGCGCCCAAATTGGTCAAATTTGCCAGAGATAAAATAGCCGTGCTTTGCGGTGATCGGTTTATGGAGTTCCTGCACCAATGCCGTTTTGCCAATGCCAGAATAACCAGAGACCAGCATCATTTCACTGCATGAGGGTGTAGGGTGTTTTTCCCGATTTCCGGCTCCCGATTCCCGATTCCCCGTCACTCTGTCAAACGCTACCCATAATGCTTCGATCTCCGCTTCTCGCCCATACAGTTTTTGAGGAATACGGAACTGCTCGGAAACATCTTGCAGTCCCAACGATATCGCGTTAA
>NZ_JACJOV010000055.1:0-8456 GCF_014695745.1 Leptolyngbya sp. FACHB-671
AGCGTTATACTCAGACCAGTTGCGGATACGGTAGCTCATTGCTGTGAAGGTTTGTTGGTGGTACTTCAAACCTATCACCTCGCCTATCCGCAACTCCTCCATGCAACAACGCCGTAATTTGCTCAAAAATTGATCCAAATTGATCTTTCGCACGCTCAAACTCTGGTACTTGCCAATCTGGTACTAAAGCGTCATCTAGTTGCTTCGCATCTATTAAACCGGCACTCATTGATCTTGCATTTTTCAGGCTGAAATCTTTGCAGATAGCCACTCTGCTTTAGCGACTTACATTGCTGGGTTAATAGATAGGCGGGACAGCGGACTTCAAGTTGCAATGCCTTCACCTACGGCATCCTACCCTAATCCCTCTTCTGTCACTCTCACTGGAGGATAGCTGAAATGAGGTAAATTCGTTGTGATTAGCTTGAATGAATTCAGCTAAACCGCACATCAACAGCACAAGAATTTATCCTCTTCTCAGAGTGGCAGAAGAGGATAAATTCTCAGCCTAAATCAAGCTCTGCTTCCCTCCTAGCCACCGTTCCAGGTTCACCCCGTTTTGTCAGTTAAGCAGCTCACTCAACTAGAACTGGAAGCATGAGTCGCTGACGGACGAGTGAACTTTCTGTGCAATAGCGCAGTAAGTCTAGGGATGAGGGGTGCTACATCAGTTTTTGAGGTAACTATATGTTCTTTTAGAAGACCTTAAGTCAGTGTGTTTTAGAACACTTGAAAAGTTTGAGGATTTTTGCAGGCCTTGTAGATCTAATAGAACGAAATTAACCCAGAGAGTAACTTGTAATAGAAGATTTACGGAATTAACCTCAGGACATTGTTCTATTAAAGATCAATTAATGCCTTCTTAAGCTGAGAATGGCAGGGTTTTTGTGGGTATGAATTTTGCTTCGGTTGTATTACAACCCAGCTCATGTGATGCACTGCATTGCATATATGGGTTGCAATACTGCCTTGTTTTCGCATGTCTTCAAAACAACGTTAACCGTAATTGCAGCATTCATTTTGATGAAAAATTCTTCTGGATTTTTATCCATTAGCCACAGTATTTTCAGTATCTAAGGAGTCTTAGCAAGAGATGGCAGATTTTGACACAAACATTGAACCTGCTGAACTAGAAGGATTTGCTTCTTTGCCTGCTGATACTTTCGCAGAGGGACCTGAAACGGGTGAAGGTATTTCAGGAAATGGTCGAACTGGTCCTTTTGAAGGCCCTCCTATTCAAGGTTTTAGCGGTGTGCAGTTTGCTCCTGGTGGCGACGGTTCCACCTATTGGTTCCTCTCGGACAACGGCTTTGGCTCCAAGTTCAACAGTTCCGACTATTTACTCCGCATCTATCAGGTTGATCCTAACTTCGCGGGTTCTGAAGGGGGCGATCGCAGCGTTGAGGTGCAAAGGTTTGTTCAACTTAGTGATCCAAACAACCTAATTCCATTTGACATTCAAAATGAGGGAACGAGCGATCGCCTGCTCACGGGTTCCGACTTTGATGTCGAGTCTCTGGTGATTGATGGCAATGGCGAGATCTGGATTGGAGACGAATTTGGTCCCTACATCCTGCACTTTGATGCCACGGGCAAACTGCTGGAAGCTCCCATTCCAACGCCTAACGTCAACACCGTCAATACGCTCGATAACACCCTCAACACGCTCAACGGTCAAGATCCGCTTGTCATCGGACACCGGGGCGCAAGTGGCGAATTACCTGAGCACACCCTAGAGGCATACAGACTAGCCATCACTCGTGGTGCTGACTTCATCGAGCCTGACCTGGTATCCACCAAAGACGGCGTATTAATCGCTCGCCACGAGCCAATCCTGGGTGGCACCACCGATGTTGCCAGTCGTCCCGAATTTGCCGATCGCAGACGTGATGGAGTCATTGACGGCGTTCTGTATGAGGACGAATTCTTTGCCTCCGACTTTACTCTGGAGGAAATCAAGACCCTGCGGGCGATCATGCCTCAGGACTATCGCACCGATGTCTTCGATGGCGTGTTCCAGATCCCAACCTTTGAAGAAGTGATCAACTTGGTCAAACAGATTGAGGTAGATACGGGTAAAAAAATTGGCATCTATCCCGAAACCAAGCACCCTACTTATCACGACGACCTGGGACTGTCTTTGGAAGAACCCCTGCTGGAAACCCTGGAGGAAACTGGCTTTACCGATCCTGACCGCGTCTTCATCCAGTCCTTTGAAGTTTCCAATCTAAAGGAACTGAACACCAAGACAGACATTCCGCTGGTGCAGTTGCTAGATGCTTATGACGTGGCTCTGGATGGTTCTCTCATTTATCAAGATGTCAATGCTCGTCCCTACGACTTTGCAGTCAATGGTGACAATCGCACTTATGGTGATTTGCAGACTCCAGAGGGACTTGCAGAAATTGCTGAATATGCCGACGGCATTGGACCCTGGAAGCGAATGATTGTCTCCGTCAAGGGCGTAGATGCCAACGGTGATGGTGTGGCTGACGATGTAAACGGCGATGGCACCGTAAATGATGCAGATAAAACAACCACTGCCCCCTCCAACTTGATTTCTGATGCCCACGAAGCAGGGCTGTTGGTTCATGCTTACACCTTCCGCAATGAGGATCGCTTCCTTGCATCTGACTATCAAGGCAGTCCCAATGAAGAGTATGAGCAGTTCATCAATTTGGGCGTGGACGGTTACTTCACCGATTTCCCCGGTACAGGCGACCTGGTGCGCGATCAGATTACGGGTGAATTTGTGCGATCGCCTCAAAACCCAGACGTGCTTACCGCCACTGAGTTTGACACGCTGACAGGTGAAGCTCCCATTGTGATTGGTCATAGAGGCGCATCCGGTCTACGCCCAGAGCATACCTTGGAAGCTTACAAGCTGGCGATCGCTCAGGGCGCTGACTTCATTGAGCCCGACCTAGTAGTCACCAAAGACGGCGTTTTGATTGCTCGCCACGAGCCTATGCTAGCAGTGGTAGCGCTCAACCCCGATGGCACAATTCAGCGCGATGCCAGCGGCAGGCCTGTACTGAATACGACCGACACCAGCACCGATGTTTACCTGCGACCTGAATTTGCCGATCGTCTAACCGTGAAGAACCTGGATGGTCGTCTGGTTGGTGGCTGGTTTGCCGAAGACTTTACCCTGGCAGAAGTCAAGCAACTGAACGCGATCGAACGGCTTCCGGCTCTACGTAGCACTGCCTTCAACAACGATGGATTGAAGGTACCTACGTTGGCTGAGGTAATCGACCTGGTGCAAGAAGTTGAGGCTGAGACGGGTCGCCAGATCGGCATCTACCCCGAAACCAAGCACCCTACATTCTTCCAGCAACAAGGTTACAACACCAGCGAAATTTTGGTAGACACTCTGGTGTCCCAAGGCTTCACCGACCCCAACCGGGTTTACATTCAGTCCTTTGAGGTGAGCAACCTGAAAGAACTGAACGACACAATCATGCCCGAAGCAGGTATCGACATTCCTCTGGTTCAGCTCTTTGGGAGTTCAGGTCAGCCCTACGACTTCGTAGTCAGCGGCGACACTCGCACCTACACCGACTTGTCTACTCCAGATGGATTGGCTGAAATTGCTGAATACGCGGCGGGGATCGGACCCAATAAGCAGCGCATTGTCCCCCTCTCTACGGTCGATGCAGATGGCGACGGTCAGCCCGATGACCTGAATGGCGACGGTGCTATCAGTGATGGCGATCGCGTCACAGGCACCCCCACCACTTTGATTCAAGATGCCCATGATGCCGGGTTGCTGGTTCACCTCTATACTCTGCGGAATGAGAGCTTCTTCCTGCCGGATAGCTATAACGGTGATCCGCTGAATGAATACGAACAGTTTATCGAACTAGGAGTAGACGGCTTCTTCACCGACTTCCCCGGTACTGGATTTACTGCCCGCAGCAACTTCATCGAAGAACCCGCAGTTTCTAACTTAGGCGGCTCTCGTGGCTTTGAAGGCATGGCCTTTAGCCCCGATCGCACCACCCTCTACCCCATGCTAGAAGGAACCGTAGTGGGTGATCCAACTGGCTCATTGCGGATCTATGAATTTGATGTTGCCAGCAGTTCCTTTGAGGGATTACTTGGACTCTATCAGCTAGAATCGCCCAACAATGCGATCGGTGACTTTACCCCCATTAATGACAAGGAGTTTCTCGTCATCGAGCGAGATAACAACCAGGGAGCGACAGCCGGATTCAAGAAGATCTTCAAAGTTAATCTGTCTGAGGTTGACGACAAGAACTTTGTCAAGAAGGAAGAACTGGTTGACTTATTGAACATTAGCGATCCTAACGACTTGAATGGCGACGGCAGCACCACTTTCAACTTCCCCTTCCAGACCATTGAAGATGTCTTAGTGTTCGATTCGGATACCATCCTGGTAGCCAACGACAACAACTATCCCTTCTCCGTGGGCCGCGGCCCTGACATCGACAACAACGAGATTATCCAGCTCAAGCTAAACACCCCCCTGGATTTAGATCCTCGCCTGGGTGTTGCTGGACTCAACGCAGTCACAGAAACCCTCGACTTTGAAGGCGACGAACTGGCTGCTGGAACGGTCATCACCGATCAGTTTGCAGATTTGGGTCTTTCCCTCTCTTCTGACTCTGGCGATCTGATGCTCTTTGATTCTGAAAACCCCACGGGCGGCGATACTGACCTGGCTACACCAGACAAAGGTAATGTCCTGATCATCTCGGAAGACGGTAACTCTTCTAACCCGGATGACAACGGGGAAGGAGGCACGGTGAGCTTCCAATGGGATTCTTTAGTGGGTGTTGTGAGCGTGGGTCTACTCGACATTGAAGAAGCAGGTGGAACGGTTACACTCTATGACAGTGAGAGAACTGCAATCAAAACTATAGAGATTCCCCCACTTGAGAACAACAGCTTCCAGCAACTGTCTCTCAACGCAACTGGCGTGAGTGCTATGGATATCTTCCTGGTAGGAAGCGGAGCAATAACCGACCTTCA
Source organism: Leptolyngbya sp. FACHB-671 (assembly GCF_014695745.1). Taxonomy (NCBI): domain Bacteria; kingdom Bacillati; phylum Cyanobacteriota; class Cyanophyceae; order Leptolyngbyales; family Leptolyngbyaceae; genus Leptolyngbya; species Leptolyngbya sp. FACHB-671. The sequence continues at coordinate 4,999 of NZ_JACJOV010000055.1, forward strand.
GTTTGTTTCCATCCCCAATGGAATCAGCTTGCCTGCATAAATAGGAATCCTTAAGTTGGGCTTTGCTTCTGCAATCCCCGATTTGTGCACAGTGACTTTTATTTGACGTGGGGAGACATTAGTGTCGTTAAAGCAGCGAAGCTAAATCTGGCTTGCTTTTTTGCCTCAAGCCAGATTAGCAATGCTGATGGACAGAGGCTAGTCCACTGAGCAAATTCTCCCTGTAATCCTGCAACAGAGGAGATTTTGCTCGACGACACTAATTTGTCTCAATGTCATTTAATGGCTCTTCCCAACTTTTGGCGAAGATGGATGCGATTGCGAATTTGAGCGATGTGGATTCTAGATTTAAGGCTACCTCAAGAACCTCGATCACTAAAAGTTGGGAAGAGCTCATTTAATTTGGCACTGTACAGTGAGTCCGAAAATACTTGGGGTTAATTGTTAAGAGACGATCTCTGAGTCCAAAAGCTTTCAAAAAGCTGTTGATAGGGGTAGTTATTGGAAGTGATCGCTCTGCTTCGTTTCGTGTTTCTATCTACTGATAAATTTTGCAGTTAAGCAACTGAATTGTCAGACAAACAGAGTACCCCTGTGGGTAATGACGAGATTGCATTCCTCGCGAAATGACCACAATTCATCCATTTGCACAACTAGTCGAGACGTTGTTTTGGCAACAACCTCTGCTCGCTGTGGTAGCTCAGCATGAACAGCATTCACGTACTGTTGCAACCAACTTTCCGACAACTGGAGCACCCGTGCAATACCTGCTAGTGAAATACGTTCCAGCAACATTCGATCAATCAAAGTATAGGTGTCCTTGTCTTTCGGTTTCCACGGAGGATTCTCCACAAACTGACGACCACAATCGCGACACTTGTAGTTCTGTTTTCCCCGACGAGTAGTGCCGTTTTTCATAATGTCATCGGAACCACAGGTGGGGCAGAGGAGATAAGGCTTCATGATGGATCAAATCTGTGAATCGGTGCATAATCACGGCTGACCTATAATAGCTACTCCTAATTTTCTCTACCCTTTATTAAAAAGCACTACCAACATCCTTAACCCGAACTGAGATTGTTGTTTAAATTCCATCACTATTTCTGGAAAAACAATTATGGATATGGTAATTATTCTTTCACGTACTACCCGTAAATACACGCATGGCAGTTTTCAACGGCGGTAATGGCAATGACTTTTTTGAGGGAGCCAATGAACCCGACACCCTCACGGGTAATGGGGGTAATGACACGTTGCTGGGAGGCGACAACTTCGACTGGATCGAAGGCAATGATGGCGACGACCAACTCGATGGGGGAAGCGGTGACGATACGATATCCGGAGGAAATGGGAGCGATAGTATCACAGGCGGCAGTGGCAACGACTTCATCTTTGGTGGAGTCGATGAAACCAATCAAGTTCCCCACTTGGGCAACGATACTATATTTGGGGGTGACGGCCAGGACCAGATTTTTGGCAGTAACGGCAATGATGTGATCTCCGGCGGCATTGGTAATGACGGTCTGTTTGGTGGATTTGGCAATGACACCATCGAGGGTGGTGAAGGAAATGATTATCTGTCCGGTGGCGCAGGAGTGAATCGCCTCACCGGTGGAAATGGTAATGATAGGTACCAAATCGAGAATCTGTTAGACCAAATTATTGAAACCGGAACAGTCGCAGATATCGACACCATTTTGTTTGATGTTGCGGGTGCTACGTCTTACACGTTAACTAGTGAATTTGAAAATCTCCAACTGCTACGCGGTCTGAATGGTACGGGAAATGCCCGAAACAATTTGATTTTTGGCAACGATGGGGCAAACACGCTTCAGGGGTTGGATGGAAACGACCAACTTTATGGAAGCACAGGAATCAATAATGTCCTTGATGGGAAGGATACATTGTTCGGTGGCAACAATAATGATGTCTTGCGCGGAGACAGGGGTCTTGATGTCCTGACAGGAGGAAGCGGGCGCGATTGCTTCGTTTTCAGCCAGCTAAATCAGGATGGAACCGACCAGATTACAGACCTTAATTCACGCGAGGATACGATCGCTCTCTATGCTGCTGACTCCATCTCTCCAGGGATGAATCCAGGTTATGCGGGTATGGGATTAACGATTAATTCCGTTCTTCGCCAAGATCAGTTTCGGATTGGCAATGGGGCTTTAGATGCCAGCGATCGCGTCATTTATCAATCCTCGACAGGCCGTCTTTTCTTCGATCCTGACGGAGTAGGCGGGCTAGCTCAAGTGCATATGGCGACCCTCACCCCAAATCTGACTCTGAGCCATCACAACCTCTTCGTATTCAGTCGCTACGACATTCTCGGATCGATTCCCCTACCTCCCCGCAGTAACGTCATTAACGGTACGAATGCTAGCGAAACGCTGCGGGGTAATGCTGCCGCCAATACGATCCGAGGGTTGGGTGGCAACGACGTGTTGCTAGGTAACCGTGGAAATGACAACTTGGATGGTGGAGTGGGTAACGATAGACTGCTAGGTGGAGCAGGTAACGATAGACTGCTAGGTGGAGCGGGTAACGATGCACTTGATGGTGCAGTCGGAAATGATGTGCTCCTAGGAGGATTAGGGGCAGATCGGCTCATTGGAGGTGCAGGAACCGATCGCTTTGTTTTAACTCGTCGTCAGGGGCGCGATACCATTGTCGATTTTCAAAATGGACGTGATCGCCTTGTATTGACAGGAGGCTTACGATTCCGCGATTTGCGAATTACTCAGGTCGGGAACAATACGCTAGTGCAAGTTGGAAATGAGTCTCTGGCTCTACTAACAGGTATTGCCACAACTCAAATTAATGCGGCTGACTTTGTCATTGGCTGATGGCAATCACTGCATAGTTACGGAGAATGATACTGATTCAAGGGATTTAGAACTGCGATTTTTTCAAGAAATCGCAGTTCTAGGGGTGATGAGGGCGTCGCTGCAACCAGGGGCAATTAGCCTGAAGTTCTTACTCTGTAATGGTTTTAGGATAGTTCACTTATACTAATAAAATGCAGAAATTCTACAATCTGTCACCACGATTCAAGGAATTTGTGTTGTTTCGGGCTTTAGTATAAGCCTAATTGCCTCTGGTTGCAGCGACGCTCTCATTACCCCAGCGAGTGGGGACTTGACACAAAAAAGCGATCGCTGCCAGTGGAAACTGAAAAACTATTTCCATTCAACTGATTTCCCCAACGAGTGGGGACTTTAATATCAGTTCGCTTATGCGAATATCGTCTAATACCAATTCTCCAAAGTAAGGTGACAGAGACTATGAGACTTATAGCGTGTTCAAGGGTGGGATATGGCAGGGGTGTACAAGCTAGAGATTAGACCTCCTGCATGAATCAAAAGGCATGTGCCAATTCATAGTTGAGTAAGCCAGCAATCAGATTCAAGCGCAAGCCAAACCGTTTTCTACGATTGCGATAACGTCCCGAAAAG
>NZ_JACJOV010000056.1:0-116758 GCF_014695745.1 Leptolyngbya sp. FACHB-671
GCGAACCGCTTCTGGTCGCAGATTTTCGGGATTGCCTTCTCGAACAAGCGCTGGTTGCACTTCTTCATGCTGTTTGTGCCGGTCACAGGCTTGTGGATGAGTGCCGTTGGCGTAGTTGGCTTAGGCTTGAACCTGCGGGCGTATGACTTCGTGTCGCAGGAGATTCGGGCGGCAGAAGACCCTGAGTTTGAGACGTTCTACACCAAGAACATTCTGCTCAACGAGGGCATCCGCGCTTGGATGGCTCCTCAAGACCAGCCTCATGAACACTTCACTTTCCCTGAAGAAGTTCTGCCTCGCGGTAACGCGCTGTAGGTTTGTTTACTTGACCAAAACTTAGACAGTCTCTTCTTTTAAGAGTTCGGTCTTTCATCAACTAAAAAGCTCCTGTCTCCGGGCAGGAGCTTTTTTTTAGGAATTTCAGTTTTCAATCACCACACATTCGGGTGGATGTGTTACATTAGCGTTCAGGTGGATAACACCCAGAGCGAAATGCTCTGCCTCTTGAAAATAAACCGTTTAGGGACAAGGAGGTGATGCCCATGCAAGATAGTAGTAAAACCATGGGTCATCAGGTTGGACATAGCTGGCTGTGCGCCGGGGCTGCTCTCTAGTAGTTAATCTTAGTTTCCCTTGGAGCTAAGTCCTCTAGGAGATGCTGGGTTGGCATAGAGTTCCTCCCGGCAGTCTAGTTTCAATCTGAAGACCCGCTACACCGCTCTCACCATAATGGCTTAGTAACTTTTAGTTATTTGCCTCCCGGTGAGAGCGGATAGTTTTTTAAAGGGCAAAATTTTATTGAATCTGATTTATTCAAAAACTCAGCAGAAATTAGAAATGGAGCTAGGAACTATGGCTCAATTGCTTAACGAAACTGAAATTCAGGAGCGCTTAGCTCAATTGTCGGGCTGGACACTAGAGGGCAAAGAAATTCAGCGAGTTCGTAAATTCAATGATTTTGTAGAAGCGATTGCCTTTGTCAATCGGCTTGTTGACCCCGCCGAGACTGCAGGCCACCACCCCGATCTAGCCATTTCCTACAACAAAGTGACCGTTTCCCTAACCAACCATGATGCAGGAGGGTTAACAGAGAAGGATTTTGCAATGGCGAAGACGATTGATGGTATTGAGTAGAGCCGCTGTTGAATAGATTTAGCTCTTTGTAGAAACCCTGTTGCTGAAGCTTCAATGGGAGCGAGCATGACAACTGCTCCTGGTAAATTTGGCGAAAAGCTGCTTACACTGGGATACTTCTACTTAGAAGATTGTGGCACTCCTTGCAGCCCTCAAATTTACCAATCCGAGTGTTCTCGGTGTGAATCCAACCAGTTACTGACCAAAAGCTTATCCCTCACACCAAACCAAATTGTGCCCGCTGCATTGTCAAATCTTGCTCTAGAGCAAGAACTTCTAAAGTCTTTGCAATATGTGCTGGAAAATGTAGAATTTTGCAAAACATAATGCTATCTTTTTGAGTGGGCTGTAATAGATTACAAAGTCCCTCTTGAACATAGGTGTGAGGATCATGATTAGCAAAATTTTGTGGAAATCATTGCTGGTTACGCCAGCTCTGCTAGGTACTGCTTTAGCTGTCTCGACTCCAGCGATCTCAGCTGAGACTGCAGCTCCCGAATCTGAAGCTCTAAGCGCAGAGGTTCTTGCTATTGAGTCAGAAGCTTCTGTTGTTGAAGTAGCTGAGCTTGAGCCAGTTGTTGAACCAATTGCTGAAGTTGAAGCTCCGATTGAGCTATCTCAAGTTCCAGTTGAGCAACCTGCGCCTGCTGCTGCGCCTGCTAACACAACGACCTCTGTTGATTCCCTTGAGCAAATCATGGAATACAGCAACGAGGGCAACGTCAACAGCATCAACCAGGTTACGTCTATTTCTCAACTTTCAGACGTTCAACCCACCGACTGGGCATTCCAAGCTCTCCAGTCTCTAGTTGAGCGCTACGGTGTAATCGCGGGTTATCCCGATGGCACCTATCGCGGTAACCGTGCCATGACTCGTTACGAGTTTGCTGCCGGTCTAAACGCTGCTCTTGACCGCGTCAACGAATTAATTGCTGCTGGTTTGGCTGAAGCCGTAACTCGGGAAGACTTGGCTACTCTGCAACGCTTGCAGGAAGAGTTTGCAGCTGAGCTAGCGACCCTGCGTGGACGAGTTGATGCACTCGAAGCCCGTACCGCTGAGTTGGAAGCAAACCAATTCTCCACAACCACTAAGCTTCGTGGTGAGACCATCTTCGCTGTTGCTGGTGTGATTGACGAAGATGAAGCGTTTGACGATCAAATTACCTTCGGCTACCGGGCTCGCCTCAACTTTGATACCAGCTTCACGGGTGAAGACCGTTTGAGAACTCGCTTCCAAGTTCGCAACATTCAGAACTTTGATTCTGATCCGGTTGGCTTCTCGTTCAGTGGTGACTCCGAAGGCGATTTCGAGCTGGATGACCTGGCTTACACCTTCCCCTTGGGTGAGCGCGTTGAGATTGCGATCGCAGCTAATGGCTACGATGTAGATGACTTCGTTGCTAGCACCATCAGCCCACTGGACAGCAGTGGTCAGGGTTCTATCTCTGACTTTGGCTTCCCTCGTCAGTATGCTTTCAACGCAGGTGGCGGTGCAGGCGCAGGTGCCATCATCCAGTTGACCGACAACTTGTCCCTGGATGGAGGCTACGTAGCTGATGATGCCGCTAACCCTGATGCTGGTGCTGGACTGTTCAACGGTCCTTACAGCGCAATCGGTCAGTTGACATGGTTATCTGATGCTTTTGATGCAGCTGTCACCTACGTTCACTCTTACAGTCCTGACTTCGGTGCTGATAACGCAGCTGCTAACACCTACGGTGGTCAGGTTAACTTCAGGCTCATCCCTGGTGTCGAAATTGGTGGTGGTATTGCTTACACCGACATTGCTGGTGTTCCCGGCGATGCTGAGTCTTGGAGCTACCAAGGAACTCTTGCTTTCCCTGACCTGGGTGGAGAAGGCAACTTGCTTGGAATTTTAGCTGGCGTACCCACTTACACTGCTGTTCCTGGCACCGATATCGAAACCAGTTTCTTGGCTGAAGCTTTCTATCGTTATCGCTTGACCGACAACATCTCTATCACTCCTGGTGTGATCTGGATTGAAGATCCTTTCGGTGATGATAGCGATAGCACCATCATCGGTGCTCTCAGAACTACCTTCACCTTCTAATTTTGGGATGGTCTAGTTCTATAAGGGGGTGGGAAGCATGGCTTCTCACCCCCTTGTTTAATTTCTAAGGGCAATTGTTGTAAACCTGCAAAACCCCACTGGAGAACCGGGGTATACTGGAGATAGCTCTATGAGATAACCATCATGAGCTAACAGTAATGATCCCCTTCCTAAAGATTGCCTGTGGAACTTTCGTGTAAAAGTGAATACGCTATCCTTGCACTACTGGAACTCGCAGCGCACTATGATAGCGGAGAGCCGCTGCAAATTCGGCAGATCGCGGCTGAGCAAAACATTCCTGACCGTTATTTAGAACAACTCCTTGCAACAATGAGACGTTCTGGTCTAGTGCGTAGTCAGCGTGGTGCCAGAGGTGGCTATATCCTTGCTAGAGAGCCTTGGAAAATTAGCTTGCTGGACATAGTTGAGTCAATTGAAGGTTTAGATTCTCAGCCTCCTGAACCCAAAGAGGGCACAAAATCAGTAGAGGGTATGGTGATTTGGGAGGTTTGGAAAGAGGCTTGTCTGGCCGCTGAGACAGTGCTCCAAAAGCACACCCTTCAAGACTTAGCTGAAAAGCGGGATTCCAGACAACAGCTCGACTTGATGTATTACATCTAAGTCGGGGACATCCTAAAAGCCATTAAGCATTTGAAGCCAGTATTCAAAATTTATCAATATCTAAAGCCATGCGTATTGCTCACGATGTTACTCGTTTGGTTGGTCGAACGCCGCTTGTACAGCTAAATCGAATTCCGCAAGCAGAGGGCTGTAAAGCACAGATTGTTGTCAAGTTAGAGGGAATGAACCCTTCTTCCTCAGTCAAAGACCGAATTGGGGTCAACATGATTGAGGTAGCTGAGCGAGAAGGGTTGATTACCCCTGGGAAGACAGTTTTGGTAGAGCCAACTTCTGGTAATACCGGAATTGCTCTAGCAATGGCAGCAGCGGCAAAGGGTTATCGGTTAATTTTAACGATGCCTGAAACGATGAGTTCGGAGCGGCGAGCGATGCTGCGAGCTTATGGGGCAGAGCTAGAGCTAACTCCTGGTATTGAGGGAATGGGTGGGTGTATTCAGCGGGCTCAGCAAATTGTGGATAGGCTACCTGATGCCTATATGCTGCAACAGTTTCGTAATCCTGCTAATCCCCAAATTCACCGTGAAACGACTGCTATGGAGATTTGGGAAGATACAGACGGACTGGTTGATTTTTTAATTGCAGGGATTGGTACAGGCGGTACCCTCACGGGTGTGGCAGAAGCGCTGAAACCCCGCAGACCTGGTTTTAAGGCGATCGCCGTAGAGCCTGCTAGCAGCCCAGTTCTCTCGGGTGGCAAACCTGGACCTCACAAGATCCAAGGCATTGGTGCAGGGTTTGTGCCTGAAGTTTTGAGAGTCGATTTAATCGATGAAGTAATTACGATACCGGATGAGGAGGCGATTGCCTATGGTCGTCGGCTTGCCCGTGAAGAGGGCTTACTTTCAGGAATTTCTAGCGGTGCGGCTCTGGCTGCTGCGATTCAGATAGCTCGTCGTCCTGAGAATGAGGGACGGCTGATCGTGATGGTGCAGCCCAGCTTTGGCGAACGATATCTCAGCACACCGCTCTTTCAAGACCCAGAACTTACTGCTGCTATGGTCATGAACTAACGAAGACAAGCTAAATAGAACTTGGCTGTGAGGGAGTGAAAGTAAAGCAAAACTCTACTTTCACTCCCTTAAAAATTGAGCTAATGACCGTCAGTTTTGCTGACGGTCAAATGTTTACAATGGGCTTATGGCGCATTCTAATCACTACGAAATCCTGGATATTGATCCAGCGGCGAGTCAAGCAGAAATTAAGCAAGCCTATCGTCGCCTGGCTAAGCAGTTTCACCCCGACAGTAACCGTGAGATTGTAAACAATGATCGAATTACACGGATTAATGCTGCATACGAAATTTTGGGCGATCCGCAGCGGCGGCAGTCCTATGACCGAGAGCTAAGCTTTGCGAGGCAGATGAGAAGTGCCGGTGCCTATGGCGGGACAAGCTCCCCATCCTGGCACAATCGTCAACAGCGAACGGCTGCCGCGCAAAATCAGTATCGACAGCGGCAAACCGGACGAGACACAGACGAACAGCTTCAGCAGTGGCTCAACCAGGTTTATCAGCCCGTTAATCGAATGATCAGTCACATTCTGAACCCCTTGAAAGAGCAGATTGATGAGCTCTCGGCTGATCCCTTTGATGATGAACTGCTTGAAAACTTTCAGACCTATCTAGATGACTGTCGAGATTATCTGCAAAAAGCTCAGCGTTCTTTTCGCTCAATGCCAAACCCGTCGAATGTAGCAGGCGTGGCAGCTCATCTTTACTATTGTCTAAATCAGGTCGGAGATGGCATTGATGAACTAGAGCGTTTTACCTCTAGCTATGACGAACATTATCTGCATACAGGGCAAGAGCTGTTTCGGATTGCCAAAGGGTTGCGACGAGAGGCGCAAGCGGCATTGAGAGAGGTGACGTAAGGTTAGTAGAAACTATTTGCCGATGCAGAATCGGCTAAAGATGCGATCGAGAACAGATTCGGTGACTTCTTCACCTGTGATTTCACCCAGGGCTTGAATTGCGCTGCGAAGATCAATCGTCCAAAAGTCTAGGGGAAGTTGTTCGGCGATCGTTGTTTGTACTTGCTGAAGTGCGGCTTTTGCTCGGGTGAGGGCAGCAGCTTGACGCTGGTTGATCGCTAGATCTAAGTTGCTTGCAGTTAGGTTTTTGGTTTTTACTGTTTCTAGAATTGCCTGTTCTAAAGCGTCAATGCCCTCACTGTGAGCCGCTGCGGTTTTGACGACGGAAGCTACCTGGGGTAGTGGCGGCAAAGATACAGACGCTGCCAAATCAATCTTGTTGACTACGAGAATTAAGGGGCGATGCTGCACTTGCTCAAAGATCTCTTGGTCGGCTGCTGTCCACCCAGTTTGAGCGTCAATGGTCAACAGTACTAAATCAGCTGCTTGAGCCGCTTGGCGCGATCGCTCCACGCCAATCTTCTCTACCTGATCAGTCGCTTCTCGAATGCCTGCGGTGTCCAGTACCTGAACCGGAATTCCGCCCACTATAAGCTGAGATTCGACTACGTCGCGAGTGGTGCCAGGAAGGTCAGTGACGATCGCGCGATCGCTCCGGCTCCAGGCATTTAGCAAACTGGATTTGCCAACATTGGGACGACCCACGATCGCCACCTTTAACCCTGTTCGGAGTAATTCTCCCTGATCGGACGTTGCGAGAATTTGCTCCACCTCAGCTAAAACTTGAGTCAGTTGTGCCTTCACTTGAGATTCGTCTAGAGGCGGCAAGTCTTCCTCAAAGTCAATCCGCGCCTCAACCTCAGCCAGAATCTCCAGACAAGTTGCTCGAAGTTGGCGAATCGGTTGCGCCAGCTTACCCTGAAGTCCAGCAAGGGCAGTTTGGGCTGCTTGGGGCGATCGCGCTCCCACTAAATCGGCAATGCTTTCAGCCTGAGTCAGGTCGAGCCGCCCATTCAAAAATGCCCGCAGGGTAAATTCTCCCGGTTCTGCCAGTCGCGCGCCCTGTTCCAAACACAGTTGCAGCACTCGCTGCACTGCCATAATGCCGCCATGACAGTGAAACTCTACTACGTTTTCACGAGTGTAAGAGCGAGGAGCCAGCATCAGCAGCAACAGCGCCTCATCAATCAGTTCCTCGGTTTGAGGATCTCGGATATAGCCGTAAAGAATGCGATGGCTTTCCCAGGGTTGACGACCAGGAGTCTGGAATAGCAAACGGGCAATCGCCACTGCCTCTGCCCCAGAGAGACGCACAATGCCGACGCTACCCTGCTGGGGCACAATTGCGGTGGCGATCGCCGCGATCGTATTGCCTGGAACCCCGGTTGCAGTCATATTCAAAGCAGTCTCTCCACTAGAAATAAAAGTGCTTCACCGACGGAAATGCTCCATCTCATATTCAGCGGCAGCATGAGCGATTGCCCTTGGATAAATTCGGTGTTCCTGTACCTGAATACGCTGATGCAGCGTTTCAACGGTGTCGTGGGGAAAGACGGGTACGGCTGCCTGCATCACGATCGGGCCACTATCAACCTCTAACCACACGTGATGAACTGTGCAGCCTGCAATTTTAACGTCAGCCGCGATCGCCTGCTCGACTGCTCGCATTCCTGGAAAGCTGGGCAAGAGGCTAGGGTGAATATTGAGAATTCGTCCGGGAAAGGCGTTGATCAGCACGTCCGTTACTCGCCGCATCCATCCGGCCATAATTACCCAATTAACTTCATATTGCTGAAGAGTCTCGACAATTTTTGCGTCTAATATTTCTCGATCTGGAAAATCGCGATGATTCAGTAAAACAGACGGAGTTTGCCAGTACTTGGCTCTTTCGGCTGCTCTAGCATCAGGATTGTTGTAGATCAAGACTTGAATTTCAGCATTGAGCTTTTGCTTAGAAATAGCCTGGGCGATCGCCTCAAAGTTGCTACCGCTGCCAGAAGCCAACACACCCAATTTCAAGGGTGCAATGTACGAACTTGGAAATTGTAAAACGTCAGGAGAAACAAGACTAACTTCGGCTTCATGCGGTGTCATAACGCAGGACTATTGATATTCAGATGATATTCAGAAGTGTTTGGAATCATTGCTGACGAATGGCGATCGTGTATGAGGGGCGCTGTTTTGCTTCGCGCTGAGATTTGACCAGACGAAAATCGGCATCTATATATAAATGTTCAAGCTGAGGAGAAGCGGTTGAAATTCGCTCAAACTTTTTAGCTGTACTTTTGTCTACTTTGCCAAACTGAGAGTTAGATTGTGCATGAGCTGAGGAGGGCGATCGCCTCGTTTCAACTTTTGACATAAACCAACTGTCTGCTCGTCCAATATTGAGAGGAATTGCTCTGGATCGAAAAGCTTGCTCAATCCCAACGTTTTGAATGATCCACTGTCCTTCCTGCACCTCAAACTTTTGAATAATCATAAAGTCATAAGCCAGCAAAATGTTAGACAACTTGCTGAGAATGGGAAACTTGTGCCCCGGTGCATAGCGGGCAATGTTGGCGTAATAGCCATCGTCATGAAAGATCTGATAGGACTGGGCAAAAATTCGCCCTGGAAAAATGTCTTGGTAAGGAATGGTAGACCAAACCGTTAGCCAAACTCCAGGCACCAAGGGCAACTGATCTTCAGCGTTGGGAAAGGGATTGCGTTGGCTCAATTCTGCAAACAGCGGCTCTAATTCTTGCTTATAAAAAAGCACCTTTTGATTTAACGGTTCTGAATCTCGACCCTCAACCGTTTTCAATAGTCGCTCTTTCAAAGCCCCTGTAGATAGCTGGCTTAAATCAACCTTTTCCGTCATTTCACGAGTCATCGCTCATCCTCTAGCCGCGCTCTCTTTAAAGGTAATTCATATCGCGATCCTAAATGATTGGGGGATACTATCCAGCTTTTCCTTAGAGAACCGCTTCAAGGAAGCCCTAGCTTTCTTCTAACTGCAGGAGGACTGGGGTTTTTTACATAGCCGTCCAAGGATTTAGCATTTGGGCAAAGTTCTGTGGAACTGTCTTGGAATCTGCTGCCAAACGCTAAACCTCTACTTCATCCCTTATTCCTGATCCCTTATTCCTGATTTCTCATTCCTCATTCTTTTCCCTCCGTCTGTGATAACCTGAATCACGCTCGACTCATTCCACTGCCCATGTCTTCTCGTACGATTCAGAGTATTTATACAGACGGAGCCTGTTCTGGCAATCCTGGCCCTGGTGGTTGGGCAACGGTAATTTACTTTACTGATGGTTCCATTCACGAATTGGGTGGAGCAGACGCAGCCACAACGAATAATCGCATGGAGATGCAGGGGGCGATCGCCGCTCTAGAGTTTCTGCTCACCCTCGACCAGACTGAACCGATTCACCTTTACACCGATAGCGAATATGTCAAAAACGGCATCACCAAGTGGATCCAGGGCTGGAAAAAGAAAGGCTGGAAAACCTCAACCGGCAAACCTGTTCTCAATCAAGATTTGTGGGAACTGCTCGATGAACTAAATCTGCGGGTGAGAAAGCACCTGAATGCTCCGGTGGAATGGCGATATGTGCGAGGACACACAGGCAACGAAGGAAATGAACGCTGCGATCAGATTGCTCGTGCTTTTTCTCTGGGTAAAAAGCCTATGCTGCGGCAGTTATCTTCTGAACAACCGATCAGCACAGCACGAACTACCGGAGATATTAAGCGAATTATGAAGGGAGAAGGGCGATCGCCCCAAACGCTAACGTTAGAGCAAGAATTCTCACAGTCTGATGCTCACTCGGTAAAAAATTCATCAACTGATGCAATATTTGATGCAACCGCCACTAATGGGAACATTTCAGAGACGATACAATCCAGTTGCATCTCTGCTGACGCTGTTCCCTTTGACCCAGCTATGGTAGATTCTATTCCTCCAGCTACGTCTGATGTTCCCGACCTTCCCCGTGAAGTCAGGGTTGCCCAACTACGAAACTTGGTAGAGACTCTGCGAATGGCGGATGAAGTTGCCAGTCAAGGCTATTTGATCACCAGTTCAGAACTGGCTGACCTGATGGACGTTAACGCCAGCGCCGTCACCAGTCGGGGAGACAATTGGGTTTGGCGAAATTGGGTCGTTTCTAGGGTGCGCCGTGAAGGAAACCAGATTCTTTGGCAGCTAGAGCGAGTGGATTGAGAAGGATGAGGGATGAAGCTAATTCATCCTGTCTTGATGGGCTGAAGATGTAAATTTCTTTAAGTAGATAGCATCTACCGTGGGATGAGCAATGCTAAAACTTGCTCAGTAACCATCGCGCTCTTCTGACTGTATGAGCATCGATCTGTATAAGCATCGATTATTCTGCTTTCCCTGCTCCCTCACTATATTTAGATCTCACTCATTTTTATCTGGCGTTCAAACAGCATATCTAGTAGGCTAGTTAATCCAGAGCCATCCCAATATTCTTCATAGTGAGCAACCTCTGTAACATCTGGTAAAACAACCAGGCGCAGCAGGGCATCGTGTCGATTAAATTAGTCGTCTGGCAGTTAGCGGTAGAGGTCTGTCGTGGAAATCGTCCCGGAAAATTTTTGGAGTCAAGTGCTAGAGCGGTTAGAACTACAGCTAAGTCGCCCTACCTTTGAAACCTGGATCAAGTCTGCCACCGTTGAACAACTCGACGAAAACTGCCTGGTCATTTGCACTCCTAATCCCTTTGCCCGCAACTGGATTCAGAAGTACTACATCAAGACGATGAATGAGGTTGTTCACGAGGTGTTGGGACATCCGGTCGAGATTCACATCAACGTCAGACCCGGAGGCGAGATGGAGGGGATGGAGGATGTAGATATGCTCTGGCCCCTACCTGTAGAGGTGCCTCCTGTTGAACAGTCTTCTTCCCAGGGAGCCAAGCAAACCGATTTGAATGTTAAATATGTTTTTTCCCGCTTTGTGGTTGGTTCCAATAACCGCATGGCTCATGCTGCCTCTCTAGCGGTCGCTGAATCCCCTGGCCGCGAGTTTAATCCGCTGTTTCTTTGCGGCGGGGTTGGGCTGGGTAAAACTCATCTGATGCAGGCGATCGGGCACTATCGCCTGGAGATTGACGACGAATCTCGAATCTTCTACGTCTCAACGGAGCAGTTTACCAATGACCTGATTGCTGCCATCCGTAAGGACAGTATGCAGAGCTTTCGAGAACACTATCGGGCAGTGGATGTGCTGCTAGTAGATGACATCCAGTTTATCGAGGGCAAGGAATACACCCAGGAAGAGTTTTTCCATACCTTCAACACGCTGCACGAGGCGGGTAAGCAAGTTGTGCTGGCATCCGATCGCCCCCCTAGTCAGATTCCTCGCCTCCAGGAACGGCTTTGTTCTCGCTTCTCAATGGGTTTAATCGCTGACATTCAACCGCCCGACCTGGAGACGCGAATGGCGATTCTGCAAAAGAAAGCGGAATACGAAAACATGCGCCTGCCTCGCGAGGTAATTGAATACATTGCCTCTAGCTACACCTCTAACATCCGAGAATTAGAAGGGGCGCTAATTCGGGCAGTGGCGTATATTTCCATTTCCGGTTTGCCGATGACGGTAGAAAATATCGCTCCGGTGCTAAATCCGCCTGTTGATCAAATCGAAGCTTCTCCCGAAGCAGTAATTACGGCAATCTCCGAGACCTTCAAAGTTTCCATCGAAGACCTCAAAAGCACCTCTCGCCGCCGCGAAATCAGCGTCGCCAGACAAATCGGCATGTACCTGATGCGCCAGCACACCGACTTGAGCTTGCCTAAAGTTGGAGAAGTCTTTGGCGGCAAAGACCACACAACCGTAATGTATAGCTGCGAAAAAATCGCCCAACTCAAGGACAGCGACCCCGAAATGGCAAGGACGCTGAGACAGCTAAGCGATCGCATCAATTTATCTAGCCAAACTCCAAACTTGCCTCGGAAGAAGGGGAAGTAGGGGATAGGCTTTGATTAAAGGTTGGTTTCTTTAAAGCAAGAATCAACCTTTAATCCCCTACCTACTGTGCCAACAACTGAAAAGACTCCAAAAAAGCCTCGGCTTCCTCGGAGTCTTCGATGTCGCTGCCGTCTGCTGCCTCAACCGCCATCACTTGATAGAGGCGCTGGTTCACGACAAAAACTCTGACTTTGCCAGTCAACCCGTCCGCATCCTCATATTCAATTTCTCTGCCGGTGTAACCGTTTAAAGAGATAGGGCGATCGCCCGTCAAATCAGCTTCCCCATCTTGCAGCAGTCCGCGCCTGATTCCATTCCAAAATCCGTCTGGATTTTCTTGCAATGCTGCATTTAACCTTTCCTGGTCTAGCTCTGCATAACCTACGGCGTAAATTCTGCCGTCGTGCTCAACTGAGAACATGTGCAGAAACTCTTGAACCAAGCGTTCTGTTGGTTGACCGGGCATCGAAACACTGAAACCTCCCGCAGAAGGCGAGAATACCTGCCAACTTGCTCGAGCAATATGAGCAGTTGGCTCAGCGTGGACAGGCTGCACTGTGGCATGACCCAACAAAAGCACCATCACCGTAAACGAAGGCACCCAAAGTTTTAAGTTCATCAACGTTTGCTTGAGGGAACTCGAAGATTTTATCCCAAACGTTTACAAAAATTTGGTATTTCTCGTATCGCTCCTGCTAAAAGGTTGAACTATGATCCCCGGTTTTCTGTAACAGGGCAAAGCCCTCGTCCTTCAATCTGCTGCAATTCGATACAGTCGCTATACTCTCCAGCCGGTGTGCTAACAGGCTCAAATACTAGTAGAGCTTCACTGCCCGATGCATCTCCATGCCGCACCAGCAGATAGCGATCCCAATACTGCAACCCTACTAAGCTGCCGAGAGGATAGGTAGAAAACTCGTTGGACAAGGGGCGATCGCCAGGCACCTGGACTCGATAAAGCGCATACCCACCCGGCTGTGGATCGATGACAAAAATTGCAGTTTGCTGGGTTTCGACGCATTCTGTCAGCAACACACCGACGGCAATATTGCCCGTTTCAGGGTCGATGGCTGGCTCTCCCACTACACGCTGACCATTAAACTCTCGCTGGTCTACAATTTCTGGTCCAGAACAATCCAGCGCATCTAAAACGTTGATATTCCAGTCCGTAATGTCAATCTCTTGCGTACTTCCGAACCACTGACCGCGCAATCGCCTGCCTTCATCTAAAACTTCGATTTGTGATGAAGGGTTTGGCTCTCCCGGATCTGGAGCATTGGGAGGCAGGCCTGTTTGAATGTCAAAACAGTTAAATCCCAGGCTTTGGCTATAGTCGGCGTTGAACGGTCCCAGGGCAACCGTAAATTGATATTGGCTAAAGCCACGGAATGGCCAACGTGAAGTGGCATCGCAAGTTACTTGATCACAGACACAAGCAAATACTGGAACGTCGGGATGCTTCTGTTTCCATTCTTGAATAATTAGCGCTAAATCAACGTTTTCACCCCTAGCGTAGCGGGCTGTTGGTGCAAGTTGTGCCTGAGCAGCAGCACTCACCGATCCCCACAAGCCAATACCCAAAAGTAAGGACAGCCAACGAGTAGAAACACGAGTTCGTCGCAGGTTCATGAGCATGACCTCGCTAAACTTTTTTCCTGATTCTCGCAGCGTACTGCTCTGAGTCCTTTGGCTGAACTGGAGGTATCAATTTTTAACTTTGGTGGAGCGTAGAGTGGGGGCGATCGCTGCTTAACTGTATTCTCTCAAGGCGATCGCGTCAATTGACCTAGCGCAATTTTACGGCTTTCAAATAGTTCTAAAACGCCGTTTGTTACTGTTCTAACCACATCCGGATCGCAGCTTGAGAGGAATTCTTCAGATGAAATATCGTCCCTAAAGAAAGCTTTAGCTTGCTCTACCATCTTTCGCAGTTCTGCAAAGCCAACAGACTTTACTACAAAAGTGGCGATCGGTGAGTTTTTTACATCATAGGAAGAGTTGAGGCTGCGCCCAACTTCTAATAGCTCCAATACTTCATTTTCCAAAACAGTTGCAGGTGGCACATGAGCTGAAATGGTGGGAATAAAGTGTTCTAGCTGAGCAGCGGAGTGAGCGGTAGAGGGCAATTCTCCCATCATTGTAGAGATTGGAATGTCTCGCCCAATTCTGAAAGAAAGCGCTTCAATAATGCCAATTGAAACAAGCTTAGCTCCTAAATAAAGGCGAGCGACTTCAAGATTTTTGCGAGTGCGATCGACCAATGCTTGATAGGTCTGATCGTCTGGCTCTCCCTTAAATTGTTGAAATACCAGTTCAGGCTTGAGGAAGCTCATAAAGCCTTCCATCTTCTGGATGGAGGTGCGATAGCCCTGCACTGTGTAGGAACTGGCACTTTTGAGGTGATGATTGGTTTCGGGCAGCAGGTTCCAGGTATTGTCTAAAAAATGAGCTGAACTGGTAAAAGCAAAGTTTTCAACATCTCGATTGGAAACGCGGACAGCTTGCTTAACAATGGACTGTGTTTTTTCATCCGTCCAACCAAACCCAAAATCTTGGCTAATGTCCATTAAGCGCTGATATAGAACATCACTAGCGCTCAAGCCTGAAGCAGACCTGGGACGAAAAGGAATGGTTGCTTCGATGCAGGTCAAGATTTGAGCAATGATGTCAAGCGGCAACAGGTTTTCTAAAGACTTAGCAGCGATAACAGCACTCAAAAATTCATTTTGTCCGCCCATTGGCAAAATCTGACCAGGCACAAAGCCGAAGACAGCGGCAACCAGGTCAAAAAGGCGATCGCTCACCAACTCATCTTGATCGCAGATGATCAGCTTACCCCAATCCTCTTTAACAAAAGGGGAGATGTAGCTGCTGATGTTGACACTGACCCCCTGATCAACTTGGACATAAACCAGGTCGTGAAATAAAGCTGCCAAAACTTCGATTGCTTCCCCAGTTGCGCCAACCGTTCCACCCACTTCAAAGATGTGTTCGGGGGTGTGAAAAAAGCGCCAGGGACCCGTCATTGTTTGAATGATCAAATCGGCTGTGCGATGCAGACGATGCATCTGCAAATCGCCATGCAACTGCTCAATTGCCCAGACCAAACTATCCAAGCATCGTTTCTTATCTTGATCGAGCTGCATACAGTTGCTCCGATTTCCCTGAGTGCCCTGTAATGAAAATACTAATTCTTTGCTGCAATCTCTGCACGACATCTGTAACGTAACGTTGTTTGTGTGATTTAAATCATCCCTAGAGCCGTTCTCAATCACCCGTTTTTGAGTTCAAGATCACGATTCAAGCTTGGTTTCAATCACCAGGTAGACCCTTGAAAAGCGAGATAGTCTTGACATTCAGATGCTTCCCCTACCACCATGTCAGACCTATCTCTCTCGAATGCTGCTTCCACAAAGTTTTGCCGCTCCTTTTGGCGCTATTTAGAGAAGCCACTGACTGGCTTATTGTTAACACTTGCCTTGAGCCTGATGGCAAAGGGATTCCCCATTGTAAAGGCGCATGGGGCTGAAGTGCCAGAAGTAGCCGATCGGTCTACATTAGATGTGACAAATATAGTCAGTCGGTCTACTGATTTAGCCCAATTTGAAGCTACAAATCAGCAAACTTTGCCCGATGGAACTTATGTATTTGGGCAGTCTCCAGAAACTGATCAGGTTGGTTCAACTTACTTAGTGTTTGAAGCAAACGACGAGCAAATTGTTGGAGCGTTTTATATGCCAACTTCTTCGTTTGACTGTTTTTATGGTGAGCCAGAGGTTGAGCATTTAGAACTGACGGTGGTGAATAGTGAAGATCAGTCTGAATATGCCCATACGGTAGAGTTGCAGCGAGACACCAGTGTTGCAACGGTTGGCAACTCGGCGATCGCCTCTCTCCACTTGACGGGCTACCACCAAATCGACACAGTCAGCCCCAACGATCATAGAATCTTGGCAGCTTGCAAGGTTGCCCAACAGCAATTAGGACGAAACTAGAGTGTGGAGGGGATGCCTGTGAAGGAACACTTTCCCGTTTAGTGAAAGCAGCCATCTACTTGAAATATTTAATTCTTGTTCTGTAAGATCCCTGGGCAGAAGAAAATGGGCAATATACAAGGTGGTGGGTGACACCCCTTAGCCGTTTCACATCTACCCTGGTGGAGCAACATGGAAGATTTTTCTGACTCCGCTCAGTTGGGCGCGACTCCTTCTAATTTTGATGACCCTGATCAGCCCTTGAATTCATCTTTGGATGAGGGGCTGAGGGCTTTGAAGCAAAAGAATTATGCAGCAGCGATCGCTTCCTTGAAGCCAGCGCTGCAAGCCACTCGCCCATTAACGGTGCTAAAGGCGCAAATGGCACTCGTGAAGGCTTATCAGGAAATTGGGCAAGTCGAACAAGCGATCGCGCTTTGCCAAACCCTTTCAACCAGTGCCAATCAGCGCACCCGTTCGTGGGCAGCCCAAACCCTATCAGATCTTGCCCAGCGTTATCCCCAGGCAGGCTCAGCCCTACGTGAAGCCGCTCACTCGCGCCGCGCATCCGTCACCCCACAAGAGCCAGCTTCACGGTCGGTAAACTCTAAACCAGACCAGACGGGGTTCGTTCCCCTGGAAAATTCGTCTGAAAGTTCTAATGCAAATTTGGCAGAAGCGGATGCGACAGGTTTCGTTCCGCTTAGTTCGTCTTCAGCAAATGTTCTGCGCTCACCAATTCCTCAAGCTGAAAACCGTACAGTGATCCAGCCTGCCGATGAGGAGGAGATGGATGGAATTGAGTCTAACGAAGCTAGTTTGGCGAATCCGTTTGTTTTTCCTGCGGATGTAGAAGACTCCGGTATGACCTCTGATCCTGGACTACCAACCCAAATTCAGTCGCATACTCAAATTCAGTTTGGCGATCGCCCGCTTCAACCTACTGATCCCCAAAGCGATTCAACTCCTGCTTACTTTCCAAGGTGGCGACAGGCAGGCAGAGCACAACGGTGGACACCACTGGGCACAGTTAAGCAATGGCAACTGTGGTTAGCCCAAATTGGTACGGCGATCGCCCTATTTTGGATCATTCGAGCCGTTCTAGAAGTGGCGCATCTAGCGTCCAATGCCGTTTTTTCTACGCTGCGTCTATATCAATTCGTTGTCTATGGCTTTGACCCCACCTGGTGGATTATTTACCCACTCATCGCTTTATTTTGTGGCTCTCCCTGGATACTAGACTTTTTGCTGCGACGATTTTATGGGCTAAAGTCGCTGAATCTTTCTCGGTTAGAGAACTACAGCCCGGAATCAGTCAGAGTGTTAAAGCGAATTTGTGGACAGCGACGCTGGACAGTGCCAGCGCTGGGCATCTTGCCAACCACCGCACCTCTGGCTCTAACCTATGGCTGTCTGCCGCGCAAAGCCCGCATTGTGGTCAGTCAAGGGTTATTAGAACAGCTTGCCGATGACGAAATTGCAGCAATTTGTGCGGGTGAACTAGCGCACATAGCGCACTGGGACTTCGCCATTTTGTCACTAGTGGCGCTGGTGACTCAGCTTCCTTATCTGCTCTATTGGCAGGCGGCTCAGTGGGGCGATCGCCAGCAGAACCCTTTCCTGCGCGGTAGTCTGGCGGTCGTTGCGGCTGTTGGCTACTGGCTGTATCGAGCTTTTCGCTGGGCAGGGCTGTGGCTATCGCGATTGCGGGTTTACTACAGCGATCGCACTGCGGTCGAGATCACCGGAAATCCCAATGGTTTAACCAGAGCGCTGCTCAAAATTGCCATTGGCACAACCCACGAAATCCGTCGCCAGAGGCAAACTAGCAACCTGATAGAAAGTTTTGAATTGCTCGCGCCTGTAGGCTATCAAACTGCTTTAAGTCTGGGCAGCATCTATGCTCACGTACCGCTAGAGCCGGTATTGGAATGGGATCGCAGCAATCCCTACCGTAATTGGTTAGTAATTAGTAATGTTCATCCGCCACTAGGCGATCGCCTTCAGCTTCTAACTTTTTATGCTCGTCATTGGCGACTGGAGACAGAGCTTGACCTGAATAGCAAGCCCACCTACGTTTCGTCTCGCTGGTCGCAACGATTTGGGCTTCAGGTGGCTCCTTTTTTGGGTGTACCCTTAGGAATCCTGGTTGCGCTGGCGCTGTGGCTGATTGGTGGTATCGCAGATACGATGCAGATTGTCAGTTTAGATTGGCTTTGGGGCGATCGCAGTATCCTTTTAGCGCTGATTCCGATTGGCTTTAGCGTCGGTACCTTCCTGCGAATCAACTCCTTCTTTCCCGATATCAAGCCCTCCAACCTGAAAATTGAACCATCACTGCCAGATTTGCTTAAAAATCCTGCGTCCCTGCCCATTGATAGTCTACCTGTGCAGCTTCAGGGCAAGTTGTTAGGTCGTCAGGGAATTGGCAACTGGTTGGGGCAAGACCTGATCTTGGACACCCAGACAGGGCTGATCAAAATTCATCACTGCTCTCAGTTGGGGCAACTGGGTAACCTGCTGCCGCAGTCTCCTCGACCCAACGAGCTAGTCAATCGCTCTGTCACAATTACAGGTTGGTTTCGTCGAGGTGCAACTCCCTGGATTGATTTGGAACTGCTCCAGACCCAACGAGATCTTGCTGCTGGCAGTATTCGTAAAGTTCAAAGTGCCCATCCAATCTGGTCCACCCTTCTAGGCTTTTTGGCTGCAGTGTGCGGAGCCTACCTCATTATTCGAGGTGGCTTCTAATTATTTGGTGTTTTTTGCAGTTGGGGTGGTTCCTAGCGCGGCGATCGCCACTCCAACTAAAATCACGACTGCCCCAAAAACCACCTGCATTCCTGGATTTTCCTGAAAGAACAGGAGTGCCAAAACCCCAGAACCGACGGGTTCTGCCAAAATTGTCAGCGTCACTAAAGTTGGGGAAATCCAGCGCACCGCCCAGTTAAAGCTGGTATGACCAATCAGCTGAGGAAACACCGCCATCAGCACAATCCAGAGGTAGACCTGACTGGGATATCCCACATAGCCAACCCCAAAGAACAATGGCAGAGGCAACAAGACCAGCGCAGCCGTTGTGTAAGTCAAGACGATATGGCTGCTAATTCCCAAGCCTCGCCGCTGAGCTTCTCGACCCAACAAGAAATACAGGCTGACTGCCACAGATCCTGCTACTGCCAGCAAATTGCCCAACAACGGATTGCTGACGGGGCTACCGCCAGAACTGCCCAGTCCGATTAATAGACTGCCGATTAGGGCGATCGCGATTCCCAGTCCAGTTTTTAACGATGGCTTTTCACCAAACCACAGCCAGGATAGAATCGCGACCCAGACAGGATTGGTCGTCACCAGTGCCGTAGAAGCCGCAACGGAGGTGTAAGACAAAGAAGTAACCCAGCTGGCAAAATGCACTGCCAAGCAACAACCTGCTGCCACCGAATAACTCAGCGCACTGCCTTGAAACTGGGTAGTCCAAAAACTTCTCCAGGCTGGAATTAAAAACAGCGACGCCAGGGTCAAGCGCGAAGCCGCAAGCACCAAGCTAAAGCCAACGCTGTTACCCTCAACTGCTTTCAGTGCCAATCGAATAAATATTGCAGCGGTCGAGGCGGAAAGCACACCCGCAATGAGAATCAGACCAACTTTCCAGTGAGAAGGTTGGTCTGACATAGAGCTTTTCATAAAACTGGGGCGCTAGGATTCGAACCTAGGAATGGCGGGACCAAAACCCGCTGCCTTACCACTTGGCTACGCCCCACCAACGAAGCCTTGTTAATCTTACCAGTTTATTCCCTGAATGTGTCAAGCAAATCCAAAAAGATTGTTTCCATAAAATTCTGACTAAGTTTCAGTAATGCTTCGGTACTCATTTAACCTGTCAATGTAGATATATAGAGGTGTTTCAGTAAATACAGACTCAGATGAAATATTCCCCCTTGTTTTCTGCTTTGTTGATTGTCTCGGCAGTAGTTGTTTCTGCTTGTGGTTCCCTATCCACCAATTCATCAAATGAGACTCAATCGACTTCGCCTACGTCTCCACTGGCTGATTCTCCTGAGGTTGTCGTCGTTTCTCCAGATGGTAGCTCCTCGTCTGAAACCTCAGAAGAGTCCTCTCCCTCTGCCGAGGTTCCTGCCGCATCGGGTGCAACGAGTTACCAGGAGCCAAACGACCTTTTCCAAATTTCTTTTCCAGAAGGCTACACCCACCAGGAAACTGGTAGTGGCATTGCCTTTGTCTCTGCTGACAAAGGCTTTGGTGGTTCAGTCGACTTTGGGGCTGCTCAAGGAGGGGAATTGAGCACAGAGGACCTGGAGAAAGCTCTTAAAGAAGAATACGAAAATCGACTTGAGGATGTGGCGTGGCAGGGTTCTCAAATTCAGCCCGATGGCAGCATTCGAGTCGATTGGGTGGGTCGCGATACCGATGGGAATGATCTGGACGCAATTAGCTTTGTTGAACAGCGTGGCGACACGATCTTCATTCTCAACTTGTACGGCATTAACAAGGCTTATGCCGACTACAATGCTGATGCTGAAACGATTGTTGGCAGCTATCGAGTCCGCCAGCAGTAATGCAACGCGTGACCGAAATCCTAAAAACTTTGATTTTTGGGAGATGGGCATTGTGACTAATTTATAGACACAATGCCCGTTTGATAGACAGGTTTAAAAGTCAACGTTTAGAAGTCAGCGGTCAATTGCACAAAGGTTTCTAAAGTTTCACCTGATGCTAGATGAGTCAGGCGATCGCCCGTATTTAAAGCGTTGCGAGGAGCACTCCAAGGCTCTAGACAGTAAAAATCTTTGCCTTTGACCGTCCAGAACACGAGCGTCGAGTAAATGGGGGCATAATCTAGCTTCAGTCGGGTTTGTTGACCCAAATCGGCAACTGTCGCAGATTGACCAGAAAGCTGCCAAAACGATGCATCGATTTCATCCAGGTCGAAATCAAATTGCCCAGAGAAAGATTGGACAGATTTGTCTCGCTGGTTTTGAAATTGGTTAGAAGGAATCCCAAACTGAAGCTGAGTTTTATCAGAAACTTGAAAGTAGGGATGTAGCCCAGTTGAGAAGGGCATTGCTTCAGCGGAATGGTTGGCGTAGCGTTGGTGAATTTCCAAGCTATTGCCCTGTAATCGATAGGTAAAAATGAGCTGGAAGTCAAATGGGTAGACGGCGCGAGTCTGGTCACTGCTGTTTAGCACCAGCGTGAGACTAGCCCCATCTTGGGTGACCCGATCAGTCACTTCCCAGGGTAGATCACGAGCAAAGCCATGCTGCTTCAATGTGTAGGACTGCCCCTGATAGGTATAGGTATTGCCCGGCAGGTTACCGCAAATGGGGAAGAGGATAGGAATGCCGCCTCGTACGGTTAGTTCAGGGTTGGCAAACCGCTCTGCATCAAGATAAAGCATCTCCTTACCACGAATTTGCCAACTGGTGATGATGCCGCCTCGCTCTGGGACAACCTCAAGACGAGATTGTCCAATCTGGTCAGAGAGGATGTAAGTCTTATATTGCTTTTGCTCAAGGTCGATCGCAAACACAGGCTTCTCCCAATTTCACATTGTGACTATAGCAATCAAGGTGACTATAGCAATCAAGTGTTACTGGTAGGCCCGAAGCAACAGAACCTTGCTAAAGTGCTGGCTTAGTATTCGGCTCTGATAAAGGCAGAGAAACCTGGGGTTTCAAAACTGTGAGCTGCTCCGATGATGCTGGAGGGCGATCGCCCTCATTGACCACATCCTCATTAGCCACATCCTCAGTCTCGCCCTCAGCAATTTGTTCCTCAATCTGAATTGGCTCAGCTTCAACCACCATCGAGGAGCTTTGATCGGCTTGCTCTGGTTGAATTGGCTCAGCTTGAGTCAGTTCTACGGGCGAAGGTAAAGTAATATCCGTCTCAGAAGGAGCCGTTTGTTGTAGTTCTGGTTGAACTGCATTTATTTGAGCAACATCGTCCGTGTCAGTCTCTGGGAGTTGAGCATCGGGCCAAGCATGAAAGGGTTCAGAGCTATCATCTGGGATGTCTGATTCAGGCGACGGATAAGTCGTGAACGGTTCTGATGGTTCTACAGGTATCACGTCTGGCTGCACTCTATCTGACTGCGTTTCATCGGTAGAAGCGTCTGGATAGGTGATGAAAGAGTCAGAAGGCTGAGACGGCGCAGAATTAGGAACTGAGGGCTGCTCGGGTTCAGGTACAGAAAGTTCTACCGGAATCTCTGGAGGAGGAATTTCTGGAGGCGAATCTTGCGATCGCTTGTCCAACACCACTGGCGACTGGATCGGTTGAGCGAACGGGCTAGAAGCCTGCTGCATGTATTGCATAATCTGATCAGCTTTTTCGCCCTCAACAATTTCTGGCTTAGCTTGCCGCACTTCTACAGGCAAAAACTCCAGCCGCATCTGGTTTTCTCGCAGAGAAACTTTCAAAACTGCTGTATCGTAGTTTTCTGCTGAAATGTCCTCAGTCGTATCCTCATTCTGAGTAAAGATGAAGTTGCCGAGAGAATAGGCGATCGCTCGTCCCTTATAGATTTCGGCTCCTTGCAGCACATTCGGATGATATCCCACTACTAGATCAGCACCTTGATCAATTGCCAAATGCGCCAAGTCAACTTGCCAGTCGGCTGGATAGGCTTCTAAATCTTTGCTCCAGTGGTAGTTCACTACAACCCAATCCACCTGTTCGCGGATTGCTTGAATATCTGCGGCCACTCGGCGATCAGGATTAGCATTGACTCCAGCCGCCCTATCTCTAGCTGCATTTAAATCTGAATCAGAATACCCTAAGTAAGCAATGCGTTGCCCTTTCACATCTAGAATCTCAGGACGGCTCGCTTCACGGCGATTGCGTCCGGCTCCAACTGAGTGAATACCAAACTGTTCTAAAGTTTTCAGCGTTTCCTCAAGCCCATCTGCTCCTTGTTCCATTACCTGCTCACTAGCCAAACTAACCAAATCGATCTGGCTATCGATTAGGGTTTGAAGCTGTTCTGGAGCTGTTTCATCATCTAAAGAATCTGGCTGAATCTGTAACAGGGGTGCATCCAGGTGAGCCGTAGCAACGTCAGCTCGGCTAGACTGATTTCCTCCGGTTGAGCTAACGCGCAGTGTAGAGGTAGCTCCAACGGTTCCCAAGGCAGCATCATCTCCGAAAGTTAATGTGACTGTCGGGTCGTCGGGATTGAGGACAGGCTGCTGAAATACCGTTACCTCGTCCTGGTCCGTTTGAACGGTGTTACTCCGCTGGTTCATTGGCTGAGATGTACTGACTTCAGTTGCTTCGGGTGCCCCAGACTGAGAAGCCAAAGCTCCAGCGTGCTGAATTAGCACCTCAAACCCACAGCCCACTAAAAATGCAGCCGCCGCAGACCCACCAATCAGCAGGGAGCGAGATCGAAGCTGTTGGCTGACCGAATGATCTAATGAAGCAGCTTGCCGTGGCTTAAGGGAAGCAGAACTGCGGACAGCGGTTAGCAGTGGCGGAGACGGGTTTGAGGTACGACTGGCAGGGGTATTGATGCGAACAGATTGCTTCCAAACAATTTTTGAGGTGCCTGCCCGCTGAGCTATAACTTGCACCCCTTTGATCTGGCTAGAGTTCAATTTACAAAGGCGGTGACAAATAAACCGAATCAGGCGATCGCGCTCAGGCGATCGCTCAAACTCCACCATCACTCTCAAATAACCAGGTTTAGTAGCACCGACCCTCGCCTGAAGTCCTTGAGGGACAAGGCAGGCGTTGAGCCATTGAGTGATCGCCCGTAAATCTCCAACCCGTGCCAAGTTGGCTGTAGACAGCGGATACAAACTGCCACCATTAACCTGATTAGCCATTGGGTTTATTCCTCACCATCACACCGAATATTAAACTACTTGAGAATTAAATTTCATTCCCTAAACTAACTGGCAGATTGGCATCCCAAGAGATTTTTTCTATATCTACTAAAATCCTGCTCTATTTTGGGCTAATCCACAATCCAAATAGCAGGACTATACGTAATTAGAGCAGCACACAGAGATTTTGTCATACATCAGTTTTTCTATTTCTCCCAGATCCTTTCAACGAATTACCTTTGAGAGTCGTAAATTCCTAATAAGAACACTACAGAAACTTGATGGGAGCTTGATAATTTTCCACCTTTCACCATGCAGAATTAGGTGAAGGGTTTACCCCCAATCACTACCATTCAGGGATTTCAAATCAGGCTCATTTGTAAGTGACCGATATCACAGCTTAAGACTTTCTGAGATCACAAGTCCCAAGCGATCTCAATCAGTCATTTAGCTGCGTCAATCATTGATATTAGTAGTTACAGTTCACTGATAAGGATGCCCCGGCTCT
The DNA here is from genome assembly GCF_014695745.1 of Leptolyngbya sp. FACHB-671. Classification (NCBI taxonomy): domain Bacteria; kingdom Bacillati; phylum Cyanobacteriota; class Cyanophyceae; order Leptolyngbyales; family Leptolyngbyaceae; genus Leptolyngbya; species Leptolyngbya sp. FACHB-671. The sequence goes on from NZ_JACJOV010000056.1 coordinate 24,029, forward strand.
ATGATCGGTAGACTTGTTCAATCGGCTTTTCAAACAGGTTGCCTTAGCGTTGAATCTGAAGGCTTAATCCGTCAGGTTTTAGCAATGAGGGGCTATCAGTCAACAGACTTAGCTGCTTTAGAACAGCTCTATGATGCTGTCCACACAGGTCGAATTCAGCGAGAGGCCCACGGAACGGTAAATCTGCTAAGCGCTCTACCCAGTTAGTAGAAGCTAGTAGAGCAACTGAGAAGTTGTGTAACTGTAGGATGGGCAAACTGTAGGGCGAGCAAGATGCCTGCTGGAGTTAGAGTTCCACGCTACAAATGTTGCAAAATTTATTATTTGCTTTGCTTGAGCTAAGAACTAAGCGACTCACAATCCTGAGTTGCTTCTCCCAGTAACGTTTAGTTCTACAATCTTTAAATCAGAAAGCTCTAGACTCTGGGAGACAACAGGCGATGCTGCCTCTCAAGGTCTGGGGTTTTTTAGTCTTTATGACCTAATCTTGATGCGTCAGCATATCCTAATAAGGCATGGGTTTGCCTAAGCTTGCTGACCATTAAGACAATATGACGCGAGACTCCAATCTATCCAAGTCTGATTCATCTCCTGCTGATGAGACTGAATACTCACAAACGATGCCATCAGATAGCCCTAACGGAGCAGGCAGGGAGATGGTTCCGCAGTCAATCACTGATGCAAATTATCAAACTGACGCAAATTATCAATTGGATGTAGCTGACAGGACGGTTGCTGACCGTCAAGATAACGGGCGTGCAACCGATCACCCTACAAAGCAAGGCTTGGCTGCGCGTGAGCAGCGGAGCCAACCGCCTTACTGGTTGATTGTTTTGCTGGCGATCGCCATCATGACTACTGGTTTAATCATTGGCAACTTTTGGCTAGGAGTAGCTGGAACAGCAGTTGCTTTTCTAACATCCTTAAGGGTTGTTTGGGCTCCCATAAAAGCTGCTCTAGCAGAATTGATCTCTGCGCAGCAGTGGCAATTGACCATCGCGATCTTAGGGCTAGTATCTGCTTTATTAGGGGGACTGATACTCAGCGGTGCGCTGGAGCAGTTGCAGATCTGGTGGAGTTTGGTTAACTGGGAAGCAACTGGGGCGCTGGGTGAGGTGCTTGGCGCTCTAGGGCAGATTTTGATCGCAATCCTGGCAGTCTATGTAGCCTGGCGACAATATGTCATTTCTAAAGATCTGACGATTCAGCAGAATCTGATTACCCAACAGCAAACTATCGACACGTACTTTCAGGGCATTTCTGATTTGGTGTTAGATGAGGAGGGGTTGCTGGAAGACTGGCCCCAAGAGCGAGCGATCGCCGAAGGCAGAACTGCCGCCATTCTTAGTAGCGTTGATGCAGGGGGTAAAGCGAAGGTTGTGCGGTTTCTCTCGCGCTCCAGGCTATTGACTCCATTGATGCGCGATCGCCGTCTTGGTCGAGCCATGTTAGATGGAGTTGGTGGTTATCAAGAAGACCGTAATTTTGGCATTCGTGTTATCGACCTGGGTGTGATGTTGGCTGCTGCTGATCTTTCTGGGACAGACTTACGGTGGACAGATCTGAGTGATGCCAACTTAATTCGAGCCAACTTAGGACGCTGCGATTTAGTAAAAACTAATTTGTCTCGAACTATCCTAGTTGATGCAAACTTGACTGGAGCTGACCTGATGGGAACTCGCCTATTCTACGGTCCAGTATCAACTGCAACACCTCGTAGTCGTACAGAAATTCCCGATTACGTAACTGGAACTTGCACCGGAGCAGTCATTGAAAATGCAGACCTTACTGGGGTACAACGCATGTCAGATGAACAGCGGCAATATTGCTGTGCTTGGGGTGGTTCTAAAACTCGATCGACAATTCCCGGTGGTTGTGATGGAATTGCCAACAAACTTGGACGTTAAAATTCACCAACCATGTATACCCGTGCAGCTGATGTAGAAATTTCTGTAGTAGTTCCTCTACATAATGAGGAACTGAATATTGATTACTTATTCGAACAGCTAACGAAGGTATTAGAAGGGTTACAGCTTAGTTACGAAATTATTTGTGTGGATGATGGCAGCACAGATAAAACGTTGAAACGCTTAATGGATCAACGGACTCACAATGCTGCAATCAAAATTTTGAGTTTATCTCGCAACTTCGGCAAAGAAATTGCTTTATCTGCAGGAATCGATTACACGACAGGCAATGCCATCATTCCGATTGATGCAGATTTACAAGATCCGCCTGAACTGATTGGAGAGCTAATCGCAAAATGGCGCGAAGGATATGATGTGGTTCATGCAACTCGGCGATCGCGTCAGGGAGAAACCTGGTTCAAGCGGTTCACGGCTAGTGCCTTCTACCGAATAATTGGGCGCATGAGTACCGTCCCAATTCCTCGCGATACTGGCGATTTTCGATTACTCGACCGTCGTGTCGTAGAAGTGCTGAAACAAATGCCCGAACGAACTCGCTTTATGAAGGGGCTGTTTGCCTGGGTTGGGTTCAAAAATACCGCTGTTCTGTACGACCGGGCTGAACGATATAGAGGACGTACCAAGTGGAACTATTGGCGACTGTGGAACTTTGCAGTTGACGGCATTACATCCTTTAGCTCAGTCCCACTCAAGGTTTGGAGCTATCTTGGACTTGCCCTATCTCTGCTCGCATTTCTCTACGCTTCGTTTCTGATTATTCGCACCCTGATTTTAGGAGTTGATGTACCAGGTTATGCCTCGCTCATGGTCGTTATCCTGTTCTTGGGAGGTGTGCAATTGATCACTCTGGGTATTATTGGCGAGTATCTAGGGCGTGTTTATGAGGAAGTTAAAAGACGACCTCTGTATCTGGTGCGAGACGCTTATGGCTTTGAGGGCGATCGCCAGCCTGAAGCTACTACTTCACCTCAGTAACGCGCCAGCTTAGCTTTAAATTCAGCCAAAAATTCCAAACGGTGACAATGGCGATCGCAATCAGGTTTGCAAGGTAGGGATTCACTCCAAGTAGATAAACCAGAACATCAAAGGTTAAGAGGTTGAGAACCAATCCAGCCAAGCAAATAAAATTGAATTTCAAGAACCGCTTGAATCGCTTTTGTATTCCCTTTTGACTACTCGTTAAATCACCAAATGTCCAAGCGTCATTCCACAGAAAATTATTGAAGATTGCAATCTCGGCGGCAATACTTTTACCCAGGTTCAACGGCAATCCAAGAGTTGTTGGATCACTCAGCAGATACAGCAAAGTCATATCGACAAACACACCGCTGAAGCCTACCAAACCAAAGCGAATTAATCGACCAAGAGGGATCTCAAATCGCTGTTGGATACGTCCCAATCGCCCACCAGCAATTCGCAATCGGGTCAAGTGGTGAAGGTATTCGATGTACTGTTTGGAAGTAACCTTACTTTCTCCTTGCTGCCTTTCTTGAAAGACATAGCCGACTTCAGCAATCTGCCCAATGTCTCCCCGTCCCAATACCTCAAGCAAAATTTTGTAGCCGAGTGGGTAGAGGGTGCGATCGCTAATTGCACTACGACGCACCATAAAATAACCACTCATCGGATCAGTGACCCGTCCTACTACTCCAGGCAACAGAACTAATCCCAGCGTTTGAGCGCCACGAGATAGAAATCGTCTGGCAAGACTCCATTCGCTAACACCCCCTCCTTCAACGTGACGGCTGGCAACAGCTAAATCGGCTCCTTGCTCAACTGCGTTGAGCAGCTTTAGCAGAACCTCTGGTGGATGCTGTAAATCTGCATCAATCACCCCTAATATTTCTCCTCGTGCAGCTTGCCATCCTCGAATGACAGCACTAGAGAGCCCTCGTTCGAGTTGACGACGCATCACTCGAAGCTGAGGATATTGTGACATTAGTCCTTGAGCTATCTCCCAAGTTCTATCTGGACTATTGTCATCGACAACGAGCAGTTCATATTCACCAGGAATTGCCTGATCAAGTAAGCCACTCAGCAAACGAATAATATCTTGAATGTTTGTGCCTTCGTTATAAGTCGGAATGATCAAGGAAAATTTGATGGAGTGCTGCGACTTTAAAGTACCTTGATTATGAACGTGGGCGTTTTGGGCAACAGTAGGGTAATCAAAAACTTGTAAAGGACCAGAAGGCACCTTTAACAAAGCTGGGGGATGTTGAGCTGTCATTTTAAAATTCTCCAATAAATTACGTAGCAGGCGATTGGGTGTAAAGACTGAGCGTGAATCGATCCAAATCCATCGTTCCTGACAGAGCTTCAGTGCTTGTCAGTTTGTACTGAGCTTGTAAAACTTGTTGAACAGCCTGATCAAACTGTTGCTTTTCGGCGTCAGTTTTAGGTTCACTCCAAACAGCTCGCTCAGGGTTGAGCCATAGGATGCGCTCGTAGGCTGACGTTGTATCCGTTAGGGTTTTATCCAAAGTCGCAGCAAGCTGTTCGGGCTTCTCAGCCAACAAACTCACAGGCGCATCAAGGGTGACATAGTAAGCCAAGCGCAAGACGTGCCCCCAAGCTTTAGAGCTCATTATGATTAAAGTTGGGGTTTCTGTGTTCTGCTGAATGAGTTGATTAACCGTGTGGAACATGTGGCGATCGCGGAGGTTGAAATCACCTACACCAACGCAAACATAAGTGGCGAGTAGGGCTGCAATCAAAGGTTTTTGCCAGTGGTACATTGCTCGTTCCAACCCTGCTGCTATTAAGAGGAGACAACCCGGCAAAACGAAGATAATACTTCTGCCATAGCCCCAACCTAATGTAAATTTCCCAGTGAAAACATCTACACTTAGAGCTAGCGCTAATGGCAAAACTCCTAATATCAGTGCGGTTCCAAGTCTTTGATACTCACCTTGTCGCCAAAGCCAAATGCAACAGGTTAATAATATGGCAACAGCAATAAACCCAATTAAAACGGCAACTTCATGGGAGATACTTGTGGACAAACCACCTGATAGTAATTGAATGCCAACTGCCTCAAGGGCATCGCGGAAGTGTTTGAATAATGCTTCGATAAACCCAATTGACTCAGCAAACCGATCGAGATCAGCATTTCGTGCCTGTTGCCGAACTCCCCAAAATGCCCAAGGAATAGTAAGCGACACAGCGATTCCTAAGGCTATTCCGTATTGAAACCAGCGCTGCCGATCAAGATAGAGTACCAAAACACCCAGCGCTATTACCCAATACGCAAAGAAGTAAAAAGTTAGTAGCCCCGCTGTAACTGACCCAATCAGTAAACAGTTCCAAAGCAACTGCTGTCGGCGGGTTACGTTAGCTTCAACAGTATTTTGGCGAATCAACCGGACAAGCGCCCACCCACTCAAAACAATCCAGAGAACCAGTGGTCCATACATACGGACGTTGAGTGAGTGAAAAAGGTAAAAGGAGTTAGTTGCAAGTAATGCAGCGAAAATTAGACCACCTCGATGACTTAATACGTCTCGCCCTAACCCATAAGCGCTGAAAATTGCGAGGCAGCTTAGCAAAACTCCTAAGCTTCTAACTTGAGCTACAGCATTACCAAAAAGCCGCAACCAAAGATGCTGGCTCAGAAAGAAAAGTGGTGGATGAGGTTCGCCGCCAGCAATACCCCTTAAAATTTGCTTGAGGGTTTCTACGATGTCTCCTAGTCCAGTCTCAACTGGGAGTTTGAGTAAGGAGGTGTAGCTTGATAGAAGAACAGGAACCTCTCCAGGGGTTTCATAGGCTGTTTTTTGCCCACTAAACAACAACAGAGATAGAACTTCGTCATACCAAAACTCATGGCTGCTCAAGTTCAGTATTCGCAGCGTAACTGCCAGAGCGATCGCAAAAAACAATAAAACTTCTAGAGGTAAAAGTAATTCAAACCTATTTAGTTTGATCCCCTTCAATATAGTGATCATTTAAAGCTCCGTAGGTTCTGTAGAGGTGAGAATTGACCCTTCGTAAGCAGGATATTTACCCGAACCACCAAGACCGTCTGATGTTAATGGTGAAAACTCAACTTTAAAGAATTGATTTGATGAAGAAAACTCCAGCTTTTGCGTAGGGTTTTCAGGTACAGGACAAGGACGATGGTGATAGCAGATGTAAAGAAATTTTTGATATCCTTGCTCAATCAGCGATTTACTCAACTGCCTTACATCTTCAGCATCATCAACTAGAAAAAGCCTCTTATCACTTAGAGCAGGTGCGATCGCCTGGGCTACGTACTGGTGTGAGATCGCGATGATCTCATTAGAGTTTTCTTTGACTGCTGTTAGAGCCAAGGCAACAGTCTGATAGTCCTGCACCAACTTAGCTGTCGCAACGAACGTGTTGAGGTGAATACTGATAGCAATTAATACGCAAACCAATCCGATAGAAAGGTATCGCTGAAACCGTCCCATTACTCTCATAATGTATTTAAGTTGGACGGCTAAGAGAAGTGAAAGTAGAGGCATAAGGATTAGCAAAAACCGAGGGCCCCATTGCTTACCCCCAGCTCCAGATGGAACAATCAGTGGAACAGCGAAAATGAACAGTGCCACTATGAAATAGATCGCCCAAATCTTCGGTGCTAATCGCAGCTTACTGCGTAGCAGAGACGGAAAGATAAACAAACAAGGAAAGAGCGAAACTGGAAAATATTCGAATAAAGAAGAAATAAGTTGTTTGAAGTTATCACGTGCGGCTAACAGCCGTTCTGTCAGTGAAAATTCTTCTACAATCTGAATTGAATGAATACCAAGAGGATGACCATAAACGATTTTGTTAATGCAGAAAAAGATAAGAACAGTTAAGAGCAAGCTAGCAATGAAGAGAATTTCTTTCCCAGCGGCAGGACTGAATTTCTTAAGCCACTTAAGCTTTGCAACAAGGGAGAGTAGAGTTAGTGCCCCAACCAAACATAGAAATTCTGGCCTAAACCACACTGATAAACCGATGAGGACTCCACCTAAAACAGCACTTCTTCTACTTAAGTGGACTGAATTTGGGAAGAGTACAACCGTTAAACCATAAAAAGCAAGAACAACAGCAAGGGTGTGCTCCCAGTACATCGCACTATAAATAGATAGTGGGGAAGCAAAGATGAGAATGGCTAGGGCGATCGCAATGGCACCGCTGTTGAGCTCTAGCCGTTTGCACACCGCGTAAAACCTAAACCACAGAACCCAAGTTGATACAATAGGAATGACATACAAGCCTCTATAGCCCAACAGTGCATAGAAGGGCGCAGTGACTAGAGGAAAGGTAAACGGGAAAGTAATGTAGTAAAGCCCCAAACGGTTGTAGACAAAGGGGGGGAGAAACGGATATAGTCCGTTGTGCCATAAATCTCTTACCCAATCAGCAGCAGACAGGTCTAAATCAAATTGCAAATCTCCGGAAGCAAACTGTTGTGCTAAGAGTGCCTTGAGTCCACCATCTCCACTAAAAAAGACTCCATCTTGAATGTGGAACTGAAGGAACAAAGTAGACAGGACTCCCGTCACGATAAATATGAGCGGTAGTTTAGAAGCCTGAGAACGTCCTGAAAGCTGGAGGAGCTTCTGTAAAGGTCTGCGCTCTAGCGTCGTCGTTTTCATAGTGTATCAGTGCCAGGATTTACTTATTTCTTGGCAGGATTACTGATTCCACTTTTATACTTGATGCTTAGATATCCACTTAAGGGATACCTTTTTGTTGTTGATATCTTTATAGTCCGCTGCTAAATTATGATGCGTTGATGAAGATATGGACTTTTTTGTCCTCCTGTCAAGCGTGTTTCCTCTATGAAGCACCTGTCTCCCCACAAACCCGTAAGTATCCCATGTTACAGAGCCTGAGATGTGGAATCTTTTGAGGGTTTTTGAGAGGTGAATTAAGCTTTTGATTCAGAGCAAAGGTTATAAGCTCGCTGGTTAGGACAAGTAAATAATTTGTCCCGTCTTAGCAGAACGTTGAGCAGCATCAGCTACTTTAAGGGCATATAGGCTGGCAGCTGAAGTAACGTAAAGGGATGAACCTAATATGAGGTGATCTAGGACGGCAGCCGTATCTTTTGCGAATAGGCCTCTCCGGCTTCCAACCTCTAGGGGAGATGTTGTATCTAATCGAACTAACGTTCCTTGGTCGCCATCTAATAGAAGGGCACCCTTCTCACCATGAATTTCTAGACTGCGTTCTGATTTCCACAGGGCTTCGCCTTTTCCGTAGGTTAAATCAGACATAGTTCCATTTGTAAATTGCAGTTGTGCTGTACAGAGGCAGGTAGTGTAGCGATCGGGGGAATCTGTATCGTCCCAGAAGCGGGCACTACAGCTAACGGAGTTAACTTGACCAAATAAGTCAATCAGGCGATGAATGCGAGAAAGGGCTCCAATTAGTGGAAAACCAAACAACTCTGGTTGGTAAGTCCATTTTTGAGGAGCCGGACGTTGCTGATTGAGATTAGCGTAACGGATGTAGAACACTGAGCCAATTTGGGGAAGAGCATTCAAGGCTGCTTGGTGGATTCCACTCAGCAGTTCAATATGCTCGACGTGCAGTAGTTTACTTTTTGCCTGTGCAAGCTCAATTAATTCTGTTGCCTCAACGTAGTCTAGTGAGAGCGGATATTCTACAACGACATGTTTGTCAGCATGGAGCGCTGCACGAGCGATCGCTCCATGATCTCGATTGACCGTAGAAATGATGATCAAATCCAAATCTTCTCGCTGCACTAGCTCCGTCCATGAATTTGATGCTTCAACGCCATAGGTTTGACTAAATGCTGCTGCTTTTTCTGGAGTGTGTCCTGCAACTGTGACTAGCTGCGATCGCGAATCAGCCTGCAAAGCTTCCGCTCTAACTTTAGCGGCGTAGCCTGTTCCTACTAGCCCAACTTTGATCGGCAGTGACACGAATGATTCAAACAATGCAGTTGTCATATAAGAAATATCCAGTCATGGCAGCAATAGATTTAAGGCAAGTGGGTCAAATGACCTGACGGTTTTTAGAATTTTAGGACTATATTGAGACCTATATTGATGGCTAATAAGGTACGGGTTTTCATCTCGCCCTATCAATTTCAGCCAAATAACTGTTACTTGTTACACCTATAACCACTTTTAATTCATTAATCCTCTAAAGGTCAGTAGAACATATGGTTTATGTCCTAGCAATCTCTTGACAGAGCGAGTTCCCACTAGGAGAGAGTTGCTATTGAAAAGCAGCATTAGTTGTAGACGGCAACAACACAATCAACGTTCAAGTATAAGTAATTTAGGCTTAATTTCATAACTTTCATTACTAATCCCATTCAGCCCATCTATGAATTAGGCGTTACAGATCTTAGATTTTTTCGTAGTATCAGAGAAGAGTTACCGTAATGTAAGCCTTTACCCAAGTTAGGGTCGCATATCTTACAAGAAGTCAACTCGTACTGCCGTTTTAAACATTGAGAGGATTGTTGCATGGCGACTTTTAAGGTCACGTTGGTTAACGAGGCCGAAGGGCTGAACACCACCATCGAAGTACCCGATGACGAGTACATTCTAGATGCTGCCGAAGAGCAGGGGCTTGACTTACCTTATTCTTGCCGCGCAGGAGCCTGCTCTACCTGTGCTGGCAAAATCAAAGAGGGCACAATCGATCAGTCAGATCAGTCCTTCCTGGATGATGACCAAATTGAGGCTGGCTACGTGTTGACTTGTGTCGCTTACCCAACCTCTGACTGCACCATCCTGACTCACCAAGAAGAAGAGCTGTACTAATTGGTGAAGCTGCTTCAGAGAGACAGGGAGCTTTGCGATCAACTAAACGCTCTCTGCTTCTGACTGGTTCACTCCAAGCACAAACGCTAGACAGGATGTCACCACTTTATGGCAGGGGTACGAACGATCTTCCCCTGCTTGACTTTGGTTGAGCAGCTTTGAACAGCAGAAAAAGATTTTGAGCGGAGGTGCACTAATGTTACGCCTCCGCTCAAAATCTTTTTCTTTTAGGGTCGGGTCACAGTCGTTCGAGCTGATCTAGCTGATCTACTACTCTATTGGACTGGCTCTACCAGTTCTACATTTGCCTCAGATGAATTCTCCAGCGCTGCTGGATCGCGCCAAAACGTAATGGCGTCGCTTAGGGGTTGGAGCTGAGTACCGGGGTAATAAAAGCTAAGAATTTGGGCACTAGACCAGCCTAGATCCCCTAAGTTATAGGCACCTGTCTGGCTCATCCCAACTCCATGACCCAGTCCACCGCCTGTAAAGATGTACCCTTTCAGAATTCTGGATTCAGCAGGCTGTGAATTGTGCTCTCCTTCGCTTTGTCCTGCTGTAGAATTTTGCACTGTCCCGGCTGGCGTTGCGGATGCTTCATAAACGGGGTCAATGTAAAACAGCGTGCTGTTGGGTGCGTAAAAGGCTCGCAAGATTTCGTCTTTCTCTAACTCAACCGTTCCTCGATCAGTTTGAACTGCCATTCGCTGTACCCGACCTGCTGGCGATCGCTCAACAACCTGAACTTGCTGTACCGTTGTAAAGTTCGCCAGAGGATGCTGAATTCCAGTTAGATATTCCTTCAGGTCAGCCGTGATTTGCGTTAATGGACTTTCTACACGCCAGCGGAATACATCCCAGCCATTCTCATTAAAGCCCTCAGTGCGACCGATAAAGGTCCGAAGATTGGCTTCATCTGCCAGACTGTAGCGCGATAAATCCCAGATGTTTTGTACAGAATCTACGACTGCGCGTAAGTAGGGGCGATCGGGTCCATTCCAGACATCGCTGAAAGGGGCTGTAATGCCACCTGTCGTTGAGGAATACAAAGCATCGACCAATTCATTCTGGTAGGTCAATACTTGAGAACGAGTAGCGGCGATCGCCCGGTCGGTCTCAGGGTGGGCACCTGACAGCCCACGGTAAACCTGACACTGTGTATCAGCGCATAGCTCATAGTTATCGATCGCAAATCGGCGCACGTTTCGCAGTGCGTAGGTGCGAGCCAAAATTGCCTGAGCCTCAATTGTGGTTGGCGGCGCACCAACCCCAATCTCGTGGGGTACCACTCCCCGCAAGTAGGTTTCAACGGGCACCTCATTCACTAATGTATAGGTGCCATAGGCATTAGGCTGGAGCTGTAGATTGCCTCCATAAAGTCGGCGTTCGCTATCACTGCGATTGGGGGTTACCTGTACCCGACGATTCCCTGTTGTAATCTGCACTTCGTCCCGCTGATAGCGATAGCCGTTGGCAACAAATGACGCTTTAGGTATCTGTTGCTGTACCTGGGTATCTAAGAAAGCACTTCTAGACCCATTGGCTTGAAGATTTTGAAACAGCAGACGGCGCAGCAGCGGACTACGATAAACATCGCGCTTGGCCCAAACCTGCCACTGTCGAGGCTGAGCAATTTCAACTTCCACGCCGCGCGATCGCCATTGATTAGCGCTATCTTCTGCACTTTCAAAGCTGCGATGGGTACTCAGCACCACTCGCTCATTTACTTGCGGCTCAGCTAACGGCTCCATCGTGATTTCTAGCTTGACGGTGCTGGCAGTGACGGTTTGGGTTTGACCTCCCGTCTCAAATTGCATAGTGAGGCGATCGCCCGTCAAAGGCTGTAAAGTAATTTCGTCCCCAGATTCAGAGCCAAATCGCTGCACGATCCCAATATCCAAGGTGTGATCAGCGCTGCCTTGAGAAGAGTTTTGAGCTTGAGGAGCGTTTTGAGCTTGGGAAGAATCTGGAATTTGAGAAGTTTGATTAGAACTCGTTTGAGCTGACACAGGCAAGGATGTTAGCCCCACCAGACAAGCTGTAGTTGTTACACCCACCCAGACAGTAAACCATCGAACAGGAGCAATAGCTGGGATACGAATTGAAAAGCATCTGGAACTGCCAGATTGAAGTCGTCTACTCACAGGGTTGTCCCTCGAAATTACACGGCATGAAGTGGATTAGCTCGACCAGTGAGCCAAGACTACCAGCAGCTAAGCAATGTTTCACAAGCTATTATGTGGCTTTGTAACCTTCGACTGATGACTATTTTAGAGGTGCTACTTATTATTGACGACTTTGCGGTTCGTAGTGAACCCCTTCCTCAAAAAACTTCAGGTTTTGTTTAATTCGTATTCTCTAACAGGGAATGACCTGACAGGGAATTAGAATGAGAGGGATCTTGAGCCTAGTCAACCAAGCGTCACATCTGACTGTTATCTCATCCAAAGCCCTTCATGTCCTGGTCGCGCATCCTGGTATTGCTAGTTGGCATCGTCCTAATTCTAGGGCTACTGCTTTGGTTTCTGGATTCACTCTCCCGGCTATATTTCCGCATCGCGTTCAGTTCGCCTTTGCTCGGCAATCTGTTTCTGCTGCTGCTGATTGTGCTTCTTGTTGCCCTGATTGCAACACTTATCTATTACAGCATTCTGTTTCAGCGCCCCGGACAGCGCACCGAACGTCCGCTTCCCCAAGCGCCAGAGCAAAAGACAGAAGCCGCTGAGGCAAGCTTGAGGGCAATTCGGCAACAGGTTGCCCAAATTCAAGACGAAGTAGCTCGACAAGCCCTAGTCGATCGCGCCCTTGAAATCGAAGAAAGTCTCTCTCGACGGGAATTGCAGGTCGTCGTGTTTGGCACTGGCTCTGCTGGAAAAACCTCTATCGTGAATGCAGTGCTCGGTCGGATTGTCGGTCAAGTAGGTGCACCAATGGGCACCACAGCGGCCGGGGAAACCTATCGCTTTCAGCTTAAGGGGCTAGAGCGAGAAATTTTTATCACTGACACTCCTGGCATTTTGGAAGCGGGCGTGGTGGGCACTGAACGCGAAAGACTAGCCCGTCAACTTGCCACTGAAGCCGATTTACTGCTGTTTGTACTGGATAACGACCTCCGCAAGTCCGAGTATGAACCGCTGGGGACACTGGCTGAGATTGGCAAGCGATCTCTCATCGTCTTCAACAAAATTGACCTCTACACCGAAGCTGACCGAGAAGAAATCCTGGCTCGTCTCCGCCAGCGAGTTCACAGATTTATTGACCCCAGTGATGTTGTAGCAGTTGCCGCTCGTCCCCAAGCCGTTCCTTTAGAAAGCGGGGAACTCTTCCAGCCAACCCCAGAAATTTTGCCGCTCCTTCGACGCATGGCAGCCATTTTGCGAGAAGAAGGAGAAGACCTAATTGCAGACAACATCTTATTGCAATCTCAGCGTTTAGGTGAAAAAGCCCGTCAACTGATTGATGCTCAGCGACTTCAGCAAGCAGAAAAAATTGTTGATCGCTTTCAATGGATTGGAGCAGGCGTAATCTCCGTGACTCCCCTGCCTGTAGTCGATCTATTGGCGACTGCTGCTATCAACGCTCAAATGGTAGTGGAAATTGGGAAAGTCTACGGCTGTGAGATCAATCTTGACCGGGGGCGTGAGTTAGCTATCTCCCTGGCTAAAACCCTAGCTGGTTTGGGAATTGTCAGAGGCGCAATTGAACTGTTCTCGATCACGCTGCAAACTAACGTTGCTACATTCTTAGTGGGTAGAGCCATTCAAGGAGTCACAGCCGCCTACTTGACGCGAATTGCTGGAAAAAGTTTTATCGAATATTTTCGCAACAACCAAGACTGGGGAGATGAAGGCATGACTGAGGTCGTGCAGCAGCAATTTCAACTGAACCGCCGCGATGAATTTATTAAAGGTTTTGTTCAAGAGGCGATCGCTCGCGTGGTCAAACCTCTAGCTGAACCCTAGCCCCTATTAAATTTAGTAGAAACTTCGTCTTCTTGAAAACTTCGTACCCTAACTTTCCATTTAAAGTCAGTTTTCTTTCTATTCTCAGGCATACTGGCTGATGCAAACCTTATCTAAGCAGCTATAACTTCACGACTCTTCAAATCAGACTTGAGTAGTACCTGATTAAAGGTTTAACACACCTCTTCCCAGTGCTATTTTTTCACAAAACTATAGGGAATTAGTAACCTGAATGTAAGTAGCCTAAGTTTTTTCCTAGAAATTCAAAGAAGAATAGTTACTCCTTAGAGTATATAGGGAGAAATACTGAGGAATTGACTAATTTTTCACGAAACCTTTAAAGCCTTTGGTCCAAACAGTAAAGTTATTGTGAGTCGGGGAGATAACTCTTCAGTCGAACTAAACTGTAATACAAGCAGGGCAAGCATCATTTCAATCATTGACAGGTTATTGTGAATTCTTTGAATGTTTGTGAATTCTTTGAATGTTTGTGACTTCTTTGAATGACCAATAACGGAAAGATTGAAAGCTATTTAAGAGAAAGCACCAGCATTCTTGATCCCAAGATTGACCAAAGCCTAATTTCTGCTGATCCAAAAGATCCGGAGCGCAGTCAGGAATTAGCGTTATGGGTGATGTAGATTACTTTATCCCTCGACCCAAATCACTCGTCGGCAATGGGTCAATCCTTATACTGGCAGCCGAGCCAATGACTTGTAAGGTTCAATCCAATGGTTTGACTATGCCCTTCGGGATCTGTCTTCTGCTTTAGAAGCACACAAACGATGGTCATTGATTTGGTTTGACTATGCAAGTTCAACTTAACTAACCCGCCAAGGAACTCTCAGCATTGTTACTTAGTCCTGGATCGCGGGAATAATGCACTAAGCAGCAGTAAAAGAGTCCTTTTCAACTTGAGCAACTGAGACTATCACCATGCCAGCAAAACCTTTTTACGCTGATGCAGACTATAATGAGCCAGCCAATTCCCTTAGCTTTCAGCCAGATGGCAATGATAGTGATATTGACGCTGAGCAGATAGCGAATGACCTGGTCAGCCTGGAGATGGAATATACAGAAAATAACAACCTTAGCAAAGGGGCTGGACGACGCACCACTGATTTAGTGCGCCTTTATCTTCAAGAAATTGGTAGAGTTCGCCTCTTAGGACGAGACGAAGAAGTCTCAGAAGCCCAAAGAGTTCAACGCTACATGAAGCTGCTAGAATTCTGCACTGCTGCCGCTGCTGAAGGTGATAGTCCTATCCAACAGTATGTTCGGTTGATTGAAGCTCACGACCGTCTAGCTTCTAACTTGGGGCATCGTCCCTCATTAGAGCGTTGGGCAGCCGAGGGTGGCGTTTCGGTGGCAGACCTTAAACCAACACTGGCTGCAGGTAAGCGGCGCTGGGCAGAGCTAGCCAACTTAACGGTTGAAGAATTAGACCAAATCGAGACAGAAGGAACCGGAGCTAAAGATCACATGATCAAGGCTAACCTTCGTCTTGTGGTTTCGGTCGCCAAAAAATACCAAAATCGTGGATTAGAACTGCTGGATTTGATTCAGGAAGGAACCCTGGGCTTAGAGCGAGCAGTAGAAAAGTTTGACCCCACTAAAGGCTATCGCTTTAGCACCTATGCCTACTGGTGGATTCGTCAAGGAATTACACGGGCGATCGCCACCCAAAGTCGCACCATTCGCCTACCTGTTCACATTACTGAAAAACTCAACAAGATCAAAAAAGCTCAACGCAAAATTTCTCAGGAGAAAGGGCGTACTCCCACAATTGAGGACATTGCAGTTGAGCTAGATATGACTCCACCTCAAGTTCGCGAGGTGTTGCTACGAGTGCCTCGTGCCGTCTCCTTAGAAACTAAGGTGGGTAAAGAGCGAGACACGGAACTTGGCGACTTGCTAGAGACCGATGGCATCTCTCCAGAAGAAATGCTGATGCGGGAAGCCCTCCATCGCGATTTGCAGCAGCTGCTAACTGACCTAACCAGTCGCGAACGGGACGTAATTCGGATGCGATTTGGCTTGGGAGATGGGCATCCTTACTCTCTTGCAGAAATTGGTCGGGCACTAGATCTATCCAGAGAAAGAGTTCGCCAAATTGAGGCTAAAGCACTGCAAAAGCTACGCCAACCAAAACGCCGTAACCGAGTTAGAGATTACCTCGAATCTTTAACATAGAAGTACATTTAAGTACATCTAAATTAAGTCTAAAAGTTTGAATGAAGTGTAGCTTTACTACACTTCATTCAAACTTTTAGACTTAAGGTCATTTCTATGTAAAGCATTAAAAAGACCCGGTATTGAATAGTCCTCATTCCTAACCTCTCAATAAATCTTTAAGTAGCAGTACTGAGATAACAACTTTAAGAAGTAGAGACGTTTTCGGGTCACTCAAAGCCAATACTTGTTCAAAGTTACCCCTTCCAAAAGTGATTTAATTAGCTATTATTCTCAATAAGCTCTTTTTCTTGAAAATAACGAATTGATTGTGTATCATTCTCATTAGAGAGGCTTTATTGAGAAGGTCAATATGGCATTGTATACAGCAACCTCACTCAAGTCAGAACTAAACGACCGAGGCTGGCGTTTAACGCCTCAACGTGAAACCATCCTGCAAGTATTTCAAAATCTTCCAAAAGCAAAACACCTGAGTGCAGAGGAGCTTTATCATCTGCTGCAAGGTGAGGGTGAGAATATTAGCTTGTCAACGATTTATCGGACACTCAAGTTAATGGCTCGCATGGGCATTTTAAGGGAGCTTGAACTGGCTGAAGGACATAAACACTATGAACTCAATCAGCCCTACCCACATCACCACCATCATCTGATTTGTGTCAGATGTAACAAGACAATTGAGTTTAAGAACGATTCAATTCTAAAGACGGGAACTAAAACTGCTCAGAAGGAGGGGTATCACCTACTCGATTGTCAATTGACAATCCATGCAGTTTGCCCAGCGTGCCAGCGTGCCTTGCTGCCGATTTGAGCCTAGAATCAGCGAAACCGCCCATTGAGAATATCATCAGCGCTGAGTCCGTATTCACGCTGAGCGGCAGAGACGGCTTGTCTGGTTCCAGCGCCCAATTCTCCATCTAATGGTCCAGAGTAAAATCCTCGGCGTTGCAACCGTCTCTGTAATTCCAACACGCTAAATCGTCCCGATGGTTGTCCCGCTGTATTGGACACTTGAGTAGCTGTAGATCGCCGAGCCGTTGACTCACTTGGACTTGCATTTCTAACTGTTGAAAGGGTAAGAGGTCCAGCAATGCCATCAGCGACTAGCCCATTTCGCTCCTGAAACTGGGTAACTGCGGACTGTGTTCCTTCACCAAAACTGCCGTCAATTGTCCCTCGATAGTAGCCGAGGTTACTCAGTCGCTGCTGCAAATCAGTTACATCAGGTCCCACATCACCCAATTGTAAGATTCCGTCGTTAGCGCTAGCAGTAGGGCTAAAGGTTTGTACTGGAGTCGCGGTTTGGGCAGGTATTGTAGGGGTAAAGGCTCCGTAAAGCGCATTTGCTGTTTCAGTCCCAACGACACCATCTGCATTTAGTCCGTTTGCTTGCTGGAACTGAATTACAGCTGCTTCGGTGGCTGGTCCAAAGTTTCCAGTTGGTGAGCCCTGAAAATATCCCAGTTCTGCTAGCCGAGTTTGAAGCTGGGTCACGGACTCCCCACTGCTACCCGTCTGTAGTACACCATTTACAGTAGATGGTGTAGACAATGTGCTTGCTGCAACGCCAAGAGCCGATTGCGTTGCGGGTCCAACAACACCATCAGCAACGAGCCCATTATCCTGCTGAAACTGAGTTACGGCACTTTCGGTGCTTGGACCAAAAATACCGCTAGGAGTACCCTGAAAGTAACCCAACTCTGCTAACCGGACTTGAAGCTGGGTAACTGCATCACCGCTGTCGCCCAGTTGCAAAGTTGTGCCAAAACTTTGACTTAGTAGAATGGGGCTCTCTGGAAGAATTTCTGCTGGAGGTGTCGAAGTAAAAGTGCGATCGCCTTCAGGCTCAGGTTGAACAGCTCGAACTGGGCTGATGCTGCTAATAGCCAGGATACTGGTAAGACATAGCAGACGAAGCAGAAAACCGTCAGCGCGCTGACAATTGAGGAATCCCAAACTTTTGTGGCTATGCATTTGTGGAACAGTCCAGTTCAGAACCTTTTGCACTTCAAATTCTCACACTCTTTTGGCATGTATTTTATGCTATTTCAGCAAATCTAGACATAGCTCATTTGTTTGATTTTTGGAGAACGATGGCTCTTTAAGGCGAAATTTCTCGCTTAGGATTAGCCGGATTCTATTAAACTGACTTGGCTTTTCCCACTATTTTTCATAGATGATGAATACGTCAAGTGCTGATTAAGTCAAACAGCAATTTAGACTGAAGGTTGGGTATCTAAACTCTTTTGAACGGCGGAGCAACCGAGGATGTCCTTAGTGTCGAATTAATAATTTTTTGTACGATGGCTCCAAGCTACTAGATACTCGGTCAAGCAAAATAATAAAGGTTAGAGATTATCTCTGTAAGAAGAGTATCTCTAACCTTTTAGTTAAAAAGAATTAATTGTACGGGACGGATAGCCCTCAATAAAATTGGGGTATGAAGCTATGCGTAGTGGTCAATAATCAAAGCTACAACGATTGCAAAACCAGTGATTCCTAGTGCGATCGCCGGGTGCTGACCTTGGTTAACGGCAAAAGAAGTAACGATCCCTGCACCCAAGCCAGCAGTAACAGCAGCACTAACCCAATCCTTCTTTGATCTATCGTACATGTTCAAAGTTGATTAATGGTTCATGAGACATTAATCAACCTACCATTCCTGTTTTCCCCTTTAGAGTGGTGTAGGAATTTTGTAATTAAGGTTCAGATTCAGTTAATGTTCTTAACAAGATGGCTGTGATTGATCTCTAGTTCAACCGTTCCGTGTTGCCTGATTTAACCCAACCTTCTAGGTTGCTTCCGGATAGTCGAACTTTTATCCATGCTCCATCAGAGCTTTCTTCCAGCACGACTACTTGCTCGTCATATCCTACACCCCCAATTTGCTCTGCATCCTGATTGGGTTCCTGCCGCACGATCAGCCCTATAGGCTGTGTCACCTGAGCCTCGTAAGCACCAGGGGGGACAGCAGGGGTTGCTGATGGTGTAGGAGTGAGTTGAACTGCCTCAGTGGGGCGAGTGGCAGGAGGAGGCTCAGCAGGAGTTGTACTCTGAGGCTGAGCAGCTTCTGGCGAAGCTGGAGAAGGATCGTTAGGAAAGGTTGGTCTGGGGGGTGGTGTTGTAAATCGGGTGATTAAGTAACGCGTCGTGCTAACTCCTGCAAAAAACAGGACAGCGATCGCCAGCACAAACCCAGTGAAAAACTTTGCAACTCCGGACCAACTCATCACAACGACTGGTGTTGAATACGACTACCTAAACTGCTTTGCCTGGAGGCCAGCCGTGCTTTGCCTGCTGCTGCCCATTCCTGCAAAAGCTGGATTTGGTCTTGAGCAGTTCGGGCTAGAGGAATAATTTGACTGGCTGCCTCTAGCACATCATCGGTAGTAAAGTCCCGATTCTGGCTAAACCCAATATGCATCGCCTCAACCAAAATTTGTTCAATTTCAGCTCCAGAAAAATCTGGCGTTTCATACGCCAGACGGTCTAGATCATAACTCCTTAAATTATGAGGACGCAGGCGAGCCAGGTGAACCGAAAAGATTGCTCTGCGCTCTTCCTGGTTTGGTAAGCCAACAAAGAAGATTTCGTCGAATCGCCCACGTCGCAACATTTCTGGTGGCAACATCTGAATGTTGTTAGCAGTGGCAACGACAAACACGGGAGATGATTTTTCAGCTAACCAGGTGATAAAAGTACCAAACACACGGCTCGTGGTGCCAGAGTCACCTCTACCATCTAAGCCTGAGAAAGCTTTGTCGATTTCATCAATCCAAAGAATGCAGGGAGCCAAAGCCTCTGCAAGCTGAATCATTTGTCGGGTACGCGATTCAGATTCTCCAACGAGTCCAGCAAATAGCCGACCGACATCTAGACGCAGCAGTGGGAGATGCCAGTGGTGAGCGATCGCCTTTGCCGTCAACGATTTACCAGTTCCCTGAATGCCTACCAACAACAGCCCTCTGGGATGAGGTAATCCGTACTGTCTTGCTCGTTCAGAAAAAGCACTGCCTCGGCGCAATAACCAGTCTTTCAGGTTGTCTAAGCCGCCAATATCAGAAATTTGCTCCGTTGCTGGGTAAAAGTCAAGAATCTGGGTTTGGCGAATAGTTTGGCGCTTTTCTTCTAAAATCAGATCCACGTCTTCAGGTTGAAGCTTGCCGTGAGTGGCGATCGCCCGCGCCAAAACTCGACGAATCCGTTCGATTGATAATCCCTGGCAAGAGCGCACCAAGTCATCTAAGGTCCGCCCGTCTAAAGATTGTCCTGTTGCGGCTGACAGCCGCTCAATCTCCACCTTAATTTCATCTGTGCCAGGTAGAGGGAACTCCAGCACCGTCAACACTTCACTCAAGTCATCTGGGATGGATACTAGAGGCGAAATGAGCACAACATTTTTGGGCTGAGACTTGAGCAAGCGTGCCAGGTTTCGTAGCTTACGCGAAATGGCTACATCTTCCAAAAAACGATGGAAATCTCGCAAGATGAAGACTGCTGATGCGGAGGCAGGTAATTTTTCGATCAGTTCTAATGCCTGTAGCGGATTGCGTCGCCCAAAGCCAGCGTCATTCAAATTGCCCTGATAACCATCCACAAAATCCCAGATGTAAACAGCACGATTGCCCTGCTGCTTAGCAGATGCAGTGATCGCCCCTTCTACTCGCTCTTCCTCTCGTGTAGGAATATAAATCAGTGGGTAGCGGGCACGCAACAGAAGTTCAAACTCGTCGCTAAAGCTCATTCAGAGGTGGAAGTTAAGGGTCAGTTGAAGATCGATTGAACGTCTGCTCAATCCTAAAAACCGAATTCTCAATTCAGTGCTTAGTTTGATATTTGCTTTCTCAATGCTTCTAGGGAAGCCCAACGGCGATCGGTTGGCGGCTCAACATTTTGGGGATCGATTTGAATCCCAGCACATGCAGCATCACAAATTTGGCGCTGCGGAATTTCCAGACAAAGCTGCTCATAGAGCCACTCGTCTGGCTTAAAGTAGCCCTGCGGTGATATCGTCTCCACCAAATCTTCTAGTGGAACTTCGCGCTCAACCAAAAGCTCATCTTCGTCTTCATCTGGCTCTTCTAACCAAATTAGCTCAACCGGATCAATGGAAAGCCGATGGTTATATTGCTGAAGGCAGCGATCGCAAGTCAGTGTGACGATCGTCTCTACATGAGCAGAAACCTCCAGGTAATTTCCTCGATGAGTTACTTGCAAACTTCCCTGAACAGGAGTCAGGGTTTCTAAAGCTGGAAAATATTCCTTAACCTGAACGTGGTCTGTTTGCTCAAGCGATTTAGCTAATTGTGGAATGTAAATTGTTTCCATGAGTGAGCGATCCTATAAGACCGCCTTTCGCTCAATCAACTATCAATCCTAACAGGTTCGGTCCATTGATGAAATCCAACTCCGCTCATACTTCTAGCAAAATTTCTAGAAATATCTAAAAACGGAGCCTAACGGAGCTTTACGTTAGTGACCTTGGATTCCCTATATGTAAGTGCTGCCCTAGCTTTGTGAACGTCGAACGACTAGGCGGCGATCGGGTTCTCGTCCTCTGCTGTAGGTTTCTAAATCCTCCAAGGGCTTGAGAAACGTGTGAACCTGACGGCGCTCAGCAGAAGATAGCGCAATCATCTCAAACTCTTCACCTGTTTCACGTACTTTAGCCGCCGCCTGCTCAGCCATTGCCTGTAGCTCGGCTTGCCTCTTAGCACGATAACCATTTAGCTCAACCGTGTAGGCACACTGCTGATCTTCTGGTTGACCTAGATTAAGGGTTGTGTTGGTTAGGTATTGAACTGCATCT
This sequence comes from Leptolyngbya sp. FACHB-671, assembly GCF_014695745.1. NCBI lineage: Bacteria > Bacillati > Cyanobacteriota > Cyanophyceae > Leptolyngbyales > Leptolyngbyaceae > Leptolyngbya > Leptolyngbya sp. FACHB-671. The sequence continues at coordinate 45,678 of NZ_JACJOV010000056.1, forward strand.
AAAACAGATCCATCTGCACCAACCAGAGTTTCAATTTGCTCAGAGGTCAGAGGCGCAGAATCAATGACTAACCAATAGCTGCCCTCCTGCTGAATTTGCTCTGCATCCGTACCAACCGTAGCAGGCAAGCCAGCTAGCCCCAGCAATTTCTCCAACCACTCTTGTCCGCGCCGCAACTGACTCTCATCCATAAGCAATCATCACGCCTTTTTCTTAGAACGCTTTGGCTCAAACGGAAGGGATTCTCTACCATCGTCGCTATCGGAAGATTTGCCTGCTGCTTTTTCCTCAGCATCTACAATCTTCTGAAGGTTTTCAGGCAGAGGTTCTCGCGACAAGATAAACGTTTGCAGCGTTTGAAAAATGTTGGCAATCACCATGTACATCAGTACACCAGCAGGCAGCGGGAAGAATAGGAACATTCCCGAAAACAGTACAGGCGTAACTTTGTTCACAGCCGTTTGCTGAGGATTGGAGCTAGCTCCTTGTCCAGAAAGCAGTTGGTTGACGTAGAGACTTAACCCAAAGAAGATCACCATACCGACGATGTCCCAATGGATTGCTCCATCTTCGTCGAAGGCACCAACTCGACCCAGTGCATCGATAAACAGAAATCCTTTATTTGCAGCCAGACCGGGAACTGTACCTTGAAGGGTTACTTCACCTGGACTGAGAGCTTCTAAGCTCCCGTTTTCGTCAAACCGAACTAGTTCTTCGCCTTTGGTAACTTTCCAAGCTGGCAAAATTTGCGTTTCTGGGTACTCATCCAAAAGCTGTTTGAGTGGTGTCCCTTCAGCAGTTTGAAATTCAATGCTGGTTTTCTCGCCTATCGCTAACCGGTTTCCTCCCGGAATTACCGCAGACACAGGAGCATGAATGCCGTCAGCAACGTATATGTTTTGTGGTTTAGTGACAAACGCTTGCGGCTGGATCTGCTCAATCTGCTCAGATGGGAAAATTTGCAGATTAACGGAATAGTTAATGTCAGAGAAGGGTGATCCACGCAGGGTTGCAAACAGAGCAAACAGGATGGGCATTTGTAAAAGAACTGGAAAACACCCTGCTAAGGGATTGCCAAATTCCTTGTAGACCTTGCTCATCTCCTCCTGCTGCTTAGCAGGTTCCTCTTTGTAGCGCTCCTGGATTTCTTTGACTCGCTTCTGCATCGCGGGCTGAGCGACACGCATCCGCCTCATGCTACGAATTGAGCCTGCGCTAAGAGGATAAAGGGCAAAACGAATGACTAATGTCAGAGCCACGATGGCTAGACCATAGCTCGGCACAATCCCGTAGAAAAAATCCAGGATCGGCAGCATCACATTGTTGGAAAGAAACCCGACACCAAAATCCATGTGCTCTATGTCAACCTACGTACTCTGAGTTACTTGAGTCTAATCTATCTGATTATTAATCAACCTGTAAGTCAATGGGCATACTGAACAAACACGCTGATTCACTTCAATGGGAGCGTTCAGAGGCAATTTTTGGAAAGGGTAATTGCCGTACATACCATCCCTAAGCGAACGTCTAAACCAACCCAGCTAGCAGGAAGTAAGGATGTGTTGTAAACCTATCTAGATCTACTGCTCTCGACTTACTTTCCTAGTGAACCGCTAACCTGCTGAGCCTTGGTTGACAGATGCTCATTAATGTAATCGTAGAGTTCCCGAAACCGAGGTATAGCTCTGAGTTCTAGGCGGCTACCGTCTTTGAGGGTTACAACCATATCGCCCCAAGCGCCGAGTCCGCGAGGAACAGTGACGACCTTAGTAATTTCGGAGTAGATCACATCAGAGCGATCGCGCCCTAGCCATCCTCCTATTACTGAGATTCGGCGGTCTGTGATCCGATAGCGCAGCCAAAGGGCACGAACAATTGCGCCAACTGTCAGTGGCAAGCATATAACTGTCAAGCCAAGCAGCAGATTAATTATTAGATCACCGATATGGGGACCACCCTCAAAGAACACCTCTTCCTTAATGCCCATCCACGACCTCAGTTTTTTTTAATAACTGTTCTAATTCTTGCAGAAGTTGCCCATAATCGCACTGAGTCGCAGGCGGTTTCACCACGATTACAATCTGCCAACCTTGAAGCATTTCAGGTAAAAGCTGCTGCATCGCTGACCGAATTCGTCGCTTAATTCGATTACGGACAACGGCCCGCTTACTTACTTTTTGGCTAATCGAAATGCCAATTTGGGTGAATGGTACTCTCCCAGATTGCATAAGGGCTGCTTCGCCTTCGCAGTTTGCTTTGGGCGATCGCCGCTTTAACGCTATCAGGGTGAGGTGAGGAGTAGAACGCCGCAGACCCGATCGATAAACTGCGCCAAAATCTTGGCGATGTCGAAGTCGATGAACCTTGGGCAAAGCCACTTTTACACCACTTACGTTGCTTTAACGCAGGTTTGCACTGAACGCAAAAATCCTAGCTGACTGAAAGTCTCAAGCGCCCTTTCCGCCGTCTTGCTTTGATAACACGCCGCCCAGTTTGAGTGCGCATTCTGGCTCTAAATCCAGAAGTTCTTTTCCGCTTACGGCTAGTGCCGCCCAAGGTTCGCTTAGTCATACGAAACTACTCCAAACTTCTTCACAATCAAAAACTCACAGTCCACCATCATATCACTTCAGGCAACAGTGAAAACCCCTTTAAACTGAATCTAAGCTAGATATTGGAAAGCTAACTAACCCAAACAGCAAGAACCGCTAGAGCAATCTAGCGGTTTAAGGGGTGTCGTTAACGTGAGGCAGAACTGAACTATTAGATGCAATTCGTATGCTTGAAGAGACGTAACGAATTGCCTTTATACGAGCAGTACCCACAGCAGGTTAATTACGATCTGCCAATAGTCACGATCCAGGTGCCAACATAACGCAGTAGTGGTAGATCTCCGGGAGAACGAACTAGACAGTTGAAATAGTGAGTGCCAGAAAAATTAGGGTTTCGGACGTTAGAGAAGACTAACTCAACCCGTGTTCGAGAAGGAACAGGCTCTTCTGGATAAATCTCGATGACGCGATTTTCCTCATCCCAGGTGACTTCGCTGAGGGGAATGCTATCGCCGTCAATGCGAATCTCAATTTCGTCTGGATCAAATGTGCCCCTGTAAGTGTCGGGGTAGGTGATGGCAAATTGGGCCACCGCTAGCTCCATTTTGTCAGCAGGAACCCGAAGACGGTAACGATCAAAGCGGTTAGGTTCGCCATCATAATCAAGGCGATAGCCTAGCTGGTACTCTCGGTCAACTCCGCTAAAAATGGTCAGCCCTTGCGTACCTTGAGCTAGACCAACAGCAGAAACCCCCGCCACTAGACAGCTTGTGGCTGCAAAAACCGAGAGTAGACGACGGATGGATGAGCCTTTGGAAGACATGAACCTTACACCTGAATAATAATATTTAACGATCTGGATCACAGAACTTCACCAACTCTGACTTTAGCAGGCTTGGCATAGCATTTGGATAATTCACTAGCTGATCGACGCAATCGGGCAGAAAAAGTGCCGCGATCTAAACTTTGTCTAGCTACATCTAGTATGTCTCAATTTTTATGCTTAGCTTCTGTGCTCAAGCATGAGTAGTTCGGGTAATAGGAGCGATCGCCAGCGTATGACGAAATGTAGTCGAACGTAAATATTCTCATCAAGAAGTAATGCTGAAATGGTCAAAAGAATTTGATATTTTAATCCACTCTTGTTTCGGTCGAATTGTTTCTTGTTTGAGCACTTTTATAAAAAATTGAAGTATCAGCTTCCTTCAGAATTACCAAGGTTCCGTTAAACACGGGCTTACAGGGTATTTAGTGAAGACTCTCAGACTAAGTTAGATTTAAAGGCAGCTTTTAGAGAATGAGGGCAGCAGTACAAAAGCCTGGAAGACCCTGAAACGCTGGCTCCACAATTCTCCGGTTCGAAGAGTCTAGTCCTTCTATGAGTAGGAACTAAGGGCTATAGACACAAGAATTTACGTGATCTATAAGACAAGTTGAAGATATAGATTGACTTCAAAGAATCCATCTAAGATGCATAACGATCTGTACACATTATCCGCAACGGACATTGTTCAGATCTAAAAATCTACTTGGATCTCCATGAACAAAGTTCTCAGCTTAAATATTCGCCAGGTATTAATAAGTTGCGCTTACGAAACCGACTACATCTAGCTAGATCAATTACATTTAGATCAAGTAGAGCAGGCAAGTTCGCAGGACTGGGAACAAAACGTTAAAGATGTGAGCGAGTCAATTAGTGCGAGTCAGTCAGTGTAATTCACAGCTACATCTCTTTTAAGTGAAAACTTCTAGCCAACAGGGTTGCTTAAGACTTTGCAAGTGAGCAAACAGAGGCAGCGGAGAGGCTTCAGGGGTAATTTGGCTCTGCTCCTTACTAGCTCTAAGGCAGGAACTTTTTAAGAAGCATAAATTTAGAGCTATTTCGATAGCTCGTGCTTCTGGCAGCAAAGGCGGTCAGTTTCAGCCGCATAGTGCAGTGCGTTGAACAACAAAAATAACTGCTTTTGTTGATTGTTTGAATTCACAACATGATTAAGGAGAATTCATGAAGATAGCGATCGCCAAAGAAATTGAGGTTGGAGAGCGTCGGGTCGCTGTGATCCCCGATACGGTTGCTCGTTTGGTGAAGCAGGGCTTAGAGGTTTTGGTAGAGGCTGGGGCAGGAGAGCGAGCCTATTTTCCCGATGCTGACTATGAGGCGGCAGGCGCAAGAATTGTCCAAGATGCAACTCAACTTTGGGGTGAAGCCGACATTTTGCTAAAAGTTGGACCACCGCAAGAGCGGGAGAATGGACAGCTTGAGGTTAATTTGTTGCGAGAAGGGGCTGTTCTGATCAGTTTCCTAAATCCCTTGGGAACGCCTGAAGTGATTCAACATTTAGCTGAGCGCAAAGTAACAGCTTTCAGCATGGAGATGATCCCCCGTACCAGTCGGGCCCAAAGTATGGATGCCCTCTCTTCTCAGGCTGGGGTGGCAGGTTACAAAGCAACTTTGATCGCAGCAGCGGCCCTACCCAAGTTCTTCCCAATGCTGACAACCGCAGCCGGAACGATCGCTCCAGCAAAGGTGTTTGTCATGGGGGCTGGAGTCGCTGGATTGCAGGCGATCGCCACTGCCCGTCGTTTGGGCGCAGTGGTTGAAGCCTTTGATATTCGTCCGGCGGTAAAAGAAGAGGTGCAAAGTCTAGGTGCCAAATTTGTCGAGGTAAAGCTAGAGGAAGACACCGTTGCAGCAGGTGGCTATGCCAAAGAAGTTTCGGAAGCAGCTAAGCAGCGATCGCGCGAAGTTGTTACCGAACACGTTCGCCAATCTGATGTCGTAATCACAACAGCTCAGGTACCTGGGAAAAAAGCACCTCTGCTCGTCACCGAAGAAATGGTCAACCAGATGAAACCTGGCTCTGTAATCGTGGACCTGGCAGCAGATCAAGGTGGCAATTGCGCCTGCACAGAACCGGGCAAGGACGTAGTGCATCACGGAGTCACCATCATCGGGACGATCAACTTGCCTGCATCCATGCCGATTCATGCTAGCCAGATGTACGCCAAAAACTTGCTGACGTTGGTGCAGTACCTCGTCAAAGATGGCGCACTGCAACTCAACTTTGAGGATGACATTGTGAACAGCGCTTGCGTTGTCCACGCTGGAGAAATTCGTAATCAGCGAGTACGTGAAGCTCTGGGAACCCCTAGTCCTCAACCTTCGGCGCTGTAAGAAGTTTGCGAGAAATGTGTTTATAAGTAGGAATTTTTGACTCTATGGCAGCAGGATTACTGACTGGTCTGGTTGTATTTGTCTTAGCCTCGTTCGTTGGGTTTGAAGTGATCAATAAGGTGCCGCCAACCCTGCACACGCCTCTGATGTCGGGTGCGAACGCGATCTCTGGAATTGCTGTAATTGGCGCAGTGCTAATTGCCGGAGCGCAAGAGTGGAACGTCACCGTCATTTTGGGCTTGATCGCAGTGGTTTTGGCAACCGTCAACGTTGTGGGCGGTTTTCTGGTGACCGATCGGATGTTGCAAATGTTTAAGAAGAAAGAGGTGAAGGCATGAACAGCGGGTTTACAGAGTTTTTGCCAACTGGAATTGAAATTACTTACTTGGTTGCAGCTTCCCTATTTATTGTTGGGTTAAAACAATTGGGTTCACCTGCCACTGCGCGTCGGGGAAACCTGATTGCAGCGATCGGGATGTTTCTGGCAGTTGTTGCCACCCTGCTGAATCAGTCGGTGTTGAATTACCAGATGATTTTGCTGGGTGTGGTGATTGGATCATTGGTCGGGGCGATCGCTGCTCAAAGAGTCGAAATGACCGCCATGCCTCAAATGGTGGGTTTGCTCAACGGCTTAGGCGGTGCAGCTTCTACCCTGATCGCAGTCGGTGAATATTGGCGGCTCATGGGTCTCGGCGAAACCATTCCACTAGATGCCACCATCACCGTTATTCTTAGCGTTTTGATCGGCAACATTACCCTCACGGGCAGCTTCCTGGCGTTCGCCAAATTGCAAGGTCTGGTCAGCGGTTCCCCAGTTACCTACCCGCTTCAGCAACCGATCAACGTTCTCTTGCTGATTGGCTTCCTGGCAGGTAGTGCCTACTTAGTTGCGACAGCCCCCGACCCAACTGTCTTCCTGGTCATTAATGGAATCTCTCTGCTTTTGGGAGTACTGTTTGTGCTGCCTATCGGTGGCGCAGATATGCCAGTCGTTATCTCGCTGTTGAACTCCTTCTCCGGCTTGGCAGCCAGTGCCGCAGGCTTTGTCCTGATGAACAACATGCTGATCATTGCAGGGGCACTGGTTGGCGCTTCAGGTATCATCCTGACGCAAATTATGTGTAAAGCGATGAACCGCTCCATTGCTAGCGTTTTGTTTGGCGCATTTGGTGGCGCTACCAAGGCGACCGGAGGAGCCAGCGGCACTCAGCAAGACAAAATTGTTCGTTCAATTGGAGCTGAGGAAGGCGCAATGATGTTGGGCTATGCCCGATCGGTAGTAATTGTGCCTGGATATGGCATGGCAGTTGCTCAGGCCCAGCACACCGTTAGAGAACTGGCGGACCAGCTAGAAAAGATGGGGGTCGAGGTCAAGTATGCAATTCACCCCGTTGCCGGACGAATGCCCGGTCACATGAACGTACTGTTAGCCGAGGCAAACGTTCCCTACCCTCAGCTCCATGATATGGATGACATCAACCCAGAATTTGAGCGTACTGATGTCGCCCTTGTAATTGGGGCAAACGATGTGGTGAATCCTGCTGCACGAAGTGATGCCAACAGCCCAATCTATGGAATGCCAATTCTAGAGGTAGACAAAGCTCAGCACACCATCGTAATTAAGCGGGGCATGAGCGCTGGTTTTGCGGGTGTTGAAAACGAGCTGTTTTATAAAGACAAAACCATGATGCTGTTTGGCGGTGCCAAAGACGTGGTGGCTCAGCTTGTGTCTGAGGTAAAGCAACTGTAAGCAAAAGCGCTTACAGAAGCGGAGCCTCCTGAAGTGAATCGCTCTTAAAAGCGTGGCGTTCGGATTAAAACTAACGGCAGATAGCGCATAGAGTTTGCCGGATGCCACGCCTTTACGGTTTCGTTCAAATCAGACTTAACCAATAGAGCAGAAATAAGGAAGAACTTATAGTAAATAGCTAAATGTCGAGGGTTTAGTTATGAAGCTGGAACTCTCAGCGATGGGATATTTTGGGCGATCGCGATATTTATGATCATTTACTAATCTCGTTTGCTAAATAACGTTACGAGTCCTGTACTCGGTACTTCATTTTTGCCGGTTAGACTGCTGAGATGACTACAATCAAAAACAACCTGGAGGAGTAGTCTAGGGAAAATCTAGAGGAGTTCGCGGGTGAGATGATCCCGAAGCGAATAAATCTATGATGCGATCTGTTAGTGGTTGGTTGCGCGAGGAGTTGTCAATGTTGAGCTTTTGGGTTCGATTTGTCCACCGAGATTCACCTCGGGTCCGTTCCCTCGTTGGAACTTATCAGGCTATTAGCTCAGCATCAGTCGATGCGTTGTGGCAGAAAGTTGTCAATCTAGCGGATGTGTCCTGGCACCCGCTCCTCGCTAGCACCAATGCGCCTAAAGGATTGATCCCCAAACCAGGGCTAATTTATCAGGCGGTGACTCGGCGATTTCCGATTCCGATTCAGATTTTTGTGGAGCGAGTATCGCCCAGAGAGCTTTTGAGCGTCAGGATTTTAGCAATTCCTGGAGTTGAGGAACGGGTGACTTATAAGGTCGAATCTACAGTTTGTGGAACTCGTGTATCCTACTCTGTTACGCTCAAAGGCTGGCTCTCTCCAGTTGTATGGTCATTTATTCGCCCTTACGCTTCTAGAGTCGCGGCGGAACTGGCCCATGCAGTAGAGCAAGAAATTCAAGCGATGCGAAGCAGTTCCCCATCTGGGATAATTGCCCCCTCTACCGCTCCTAAGCCAATCAACAAAGGCTTTCAAGATCTTTTGAGCGTTGTGGCGTTAATTTGCGGAACTGGCTATTTAATGCACTAAGCAGGGGAAAGGGAAAAAGCAGCCAGATGTGAGTCTGTTTTTGCTGATTTGACTGCGTCAGCGCTGAATGGTGTTTTAGTGTTTGATGGCGATCGCTTACCTAGCCCAACCGTAAGTTGTCAGACAGCCCAGTTAACCTACACCTGCTAACGGTAAGATCAACTCGTAGGAAGAAATTACTAAACGACCCTGCACTTGAGACGGGTGGAGAATACGATGGCTAAAGTTCTTGATTCCAGTGCAGTGTTAGAAGTCCTCAAACCTGTGCAAGACCCTGAACTCCGCAAGAGTTTAGTAGAGCTAAATATGATTCGCAACGTCAAGATCGACAATGGCAATGTCAGCTTTACGCTGGTGCTGACTACGCCTGCTTGCCCGTTGCGTCAATTCATCGTCGAAGAATGTGAGCAAGCGATCAAGACTCTTCCTGGAGTAGAAAATATTTCCGTTGAAGTCACTGCGGAGACACCGCAGCAAAAATCTTTGCCCGATCGCACTGGAATTGAGGGAGTGAAAAACATTCTGGCAATCTCCAGCGGCAAGGGTGGCGTGGGCAAAAGTACCGTTGCAGTTAACGTCGCGGTTGCACTGGCGCAAGCGGGCGCAAAGGTTGGATTAATTGACGCAGATATTTATGGACCAAACGCACCCACCATGCTAGGGCTAGCAGATGCCAAAATTGTGGTACAGCAGGGAGCACAGGGAGAAGTGCTGGAACCCGCTTTCAACTACGGAGTAAAGCTGGTTTCGATGGGCTTTTTGATTGATCCCGACCAGCCTGTAATCTGGCGTGGGCCAATGCTGAATGGAATTATTCGGCAGTTTCTCTATCAAGTCCGCTGGGGCGAATTGGACTATTTGATTGTAGATATGCCACCTGGAACGGGGGATGCTCAGTTGACGATGGCTCAAGCGGTGCCAATGGCAGGCGCAGTCATTGTTACGACTCCGCAGACGGTGGCGCTGCTCGATTCCCGTCGAGGCTTGCGGATGTTCCAGCAAATGCAGGTGCCCGTTTTAGGAATTGTTGAAAATATGAGCTACTTCATTCCACCCGATGCACCAGACAAGCAATATGACATTTTTGGATCAGGTGGTGGTGAAAAAACCTCTAAAGAGCTAAATCTGCCCCTGCTGGGTTGCATCCCCTTGGAAATGTCTTTGCGGCAAGGGGGCGATCGCGGCGTTCCAATCGTGGTTGAATCCCCGGATTCTGCTTCGGCACAGGCGTTGAAGGCGATCGCCCAACAAATTGCAGCACGAGTCTCCGTCGCTGCTCTCGCCTAACCCCTATATCCCACACCCCATACCCTATACCGTCCCGTATGCTGCAACGCTCCGTAGTCCGTTTAAGCTGGAGAACTCTCCTCCAACCCTGGCAAGAAGTAGACTGGCTGATGTTTTTCGTGCCCGTCGCACTCACCGTCATTGGCGGCATTTTTATTCGTAGTACGGAACTCAATCGGGGAGCCAGCGATTTTTGGTGGCAGCACTGGTTAGTGGGTGGCATTGGGCTAGTAATGGCGCTGGTGATTGCCCGCTCTCGCTACGAAATTTTAGTGCAGTGGCGCTGGATTATCTACGGTATCACCAACCTCTCTTTGCTAATAGTGATCCTGGCTGGTACAGATGCCAACGGTGCTCAAAGCTGGCTAGAGATTGGCAGTTTCAACGTGCAGCCCTCTGAGTTTGCCAAAGTTGGACTGATTGTTACCCTGGCAGCCATAATGCAGGAGCGAACTGCCTCCACGATTTCCGCAATGCTAAAAGTGTTGCTGATTACAGCTGTTCCTTGGATTCTGATTTTGCTTCAGCCAGACTTAGGAACTTCTCTCGTATTTGGGGCAATTACATTAGGGATGCTCTACTGGGGCAATGCCAATCCGGGCTGGCTGATTTTGCTAGTTTCCCCGCTAGTTTCTGCCATTCTGTTTGGTGTGTACCTGCCTGCCTGGTTAGGTTGGGTTGCACTGATGATTGTGATTGCATGGCGCACCCTTCCCTGGAGTTGGTATGGAGCGTTGGGTGCAGCAGCAGTCAACCTGCTTTCTGGGGGATTAGGTCACGTTCTGTGGGGGTTGCTGCAGGACTATCAGAAGGACAGACTAATTCTTTTCCTAGATCCGGACAAAGACCCTACAGGAGGCGGATATCACCTGATTCAGTCAAGAATTGCGATCGGAGCAGGTCAACTTTGGGGACGCGGGCTCAATCACGGCACCCAAACTCAACTTAACTTCATTCCAGAACAGCATACTGACTTTATTTTTTCAGCCATTGGAGAAGAGCTCGGGTTCGTTGGCTGTATCGCAATTATTCTTGCATTTTGGCTGATTTGTCTGCGGCTAGTGATTATTGCTCAGAACGCTAAAGATAATTTTGGGTCTTTGCTGGCGATCGGCGTTCTATCGATGATTGTGTTTCAAGTTTTAGTCAACATCGGCATGACTATTGGTCTGGCACCAATTACAGGAATCCCTTTACCCTGGCTTAGTCATGGGAAAGCAGCGCTGTTGACTAATTTCGTTGCGATCGGACTGGTTGAGTCAGTCGCCAACCATCGCCATCGATTGAGGTTTTAGACAGCAGAGAGTTAGACAACAGAGAAACAGGATAAGCTTCAATATCCGTTTAAGGGGAAAGGGAGAAAAGGGAAACACTGAGGTATTTCTTTTTTCTCCCTTTCCCTTTTGTCTCCTAAAAAGGATTGAGATAAACTTCTAAATAAAGTTACTGTTCGTTAGCCAAAGACAAGCCATGATTTTGCCAGGTTCAGCCGTTCGAGTCAAAAATGTGGATGATATCTACTATGCCTTTCAGGGTTTAGTGCAGCGAGTCAGCGACGGCAAAGCAGCCGTTTTATTTGAGGGTGGTAACTGGGATAAGCTAATTACCTTTCGCTTATCAGAGTTAGAGCTTGTTGATGCAACTGCTGGGCGTAGCAAAAAATAGCCCAAATTGTGTCTTAAGCAAGGCATTTTTGGGTTATGTATAGATCAGCACAGATCCATTAACACCACACTCTGTCTATAGGGTGTGGTGTTTGAGTAAATTCAGTCCTTCAATTGACTTGATTGATTAGTTCAGCCAGAGCTGGTGCCTCTATCTTCAAGTAGAGATTCCCATTCAACTTCAAACAGATTTAAAGCTGCCCCTATGCGCCTTCCTCTGCCTCAGTTCTCTAGCCAAAACCGCCATCCTAGCTACATTGCAGAGGTAATTGAAACTGCAACTACAGAGTTTTTGGCGCAATGTTTGGAGCCTGAGGATTTAAGCTTTGCGGCGATGCCACCCTTTGGCAGTTGGGTGAAGGCGGTCGACGAAGAGTCAGGAAATCAAATTTATGGGGTGGTTTATCATGTGACGACCAGCCCGATTGATTCGGTGCATCGGGCTAGAGCTTTGGGCTTGTCTCTGCAAGATTTGCGAGAGCAGCAACCGCAAATTTTTGCCATGCTCAAGACTGAGTTTCGGGCGGCGATCGCTGGCTTTCAACCGCGTCGCACACCTACCAACGGACACCGAAATGGCAATCAGTTGAGTGACACCATTCACCAACACCTGCCGCCCCGCCCACCCCAAATTCACCAAGCGGTTTACTACTGCGATCCGGAAGAGGTGATTCGTTTTAGTGAAAAGCTAGATTTTTTGCGAACGCTGCTTCAGGTGAGAAATGCTCCAGTTGAGAGCCTTGCTGCCGCAGCCATACGAGAAATTTATCAGTTGCGACAGGGCGATCGCACTTGGCTAGTGCAGGCAGGGCGATCGCTCAGCATCTTGCTTAAAGATGACTACGATCGGCTACGCGTCATCCTTGACCAAATCTACCTCTAAGCCTCAACCTCACTATCCATACCTAACTCGGTTATTCTGGCGTGGATTGTTATCCCCCTGTTCGTCATCTACCTTAGAGGACTTGTCCCAAGCCTATGCATATAGAACCAGTTGTTTCCTTTGCCATCCTGCTGGCAGTGATTTTGATTGTCCCCATCTTTTTCGAGCGGCTGCGGCTGCCCGGACTGGTAGGTTTGTTAGCCGCAGGAGTCGTGTTGGGGCCAAATGGCTTGAACCTATTTCAGACAGAGTCTGAAACCATCCGGCTACTTTCTGACATTGGGTTAATTTACCTGCTGTTTATGTCAGGGTTAGAAGTTGACATTGAGCAGTTTCAAGCGACCAAACATCGCTCGGCTGGCTTTGGTTTTCTAACATTTATCGTGCCTTTAATCTTTGGCACGATCGTAGGACGGTTTTTTGACTTTGGATGGAATCCGGCAATTCTGATTGGTTCTTTATTTGCCTCTCATACGCTGCTGGCTTACCCCATCGTCAGCCGCATGGGGGTGGTCACGAATGAAGCTGTGACCGTTACCATTGGGGCGACTATTTTCACTGATATTGGGGCGCTGCTGGTTTTGGCGGTTTGTATTGGTATTCATGGGGGGGATTTTGACACCTTTAGCCTGGTTAGGTTGCTGCTGTCGATTGCGATTTATTCTGCCCTCGTCTTGTTTGGATTTAACTGGCTGGGTAAAGAGTTCTTCCGTCGGTCTGGCGATGAAGAAGGCAACCAATTTCTATTTATTCTCCTGGCAGTCTTTGTTGCCGCAGTTGGTGCAGAGGTGATTGGGGTCGAAAAAATCGTTGGAGCGTTTTTGGCAGGTTTAGCCGTCAACAGTGCAGTTGGGGAAGGCCCGGTCAAAGAAAAAGTACTGTTTGTCGGCACAGTGCTGTTTGTACCGATTTTCTTTATTGACTTGGGTTTATTGGTTGATATTCCTGCTTTTATCAGCAGTCTTGGTGCAATTTGGCTGACCATAGCGATTGTGGTGGGGTTGATTAGCAGCAAGTTTCTAGCTGCCTTTTTCGCCAAGCTAGCTTATCGCTATAGCACCCGTGAAATGATCACGATGTGGTCGCTGTCGATGCCTCAGGTGGCTGCAACACTGGCAGCTACGTTAGTGGGAGTGAGGGCAGGACTGCTAACCGAAGACGTGTTAAACGCAGTAATTGTGTTGATGCTGGTGACAGCAACTCTAGGTCCGCTGATTACTGCTCGTAGTGCTGCTGGATTGATTCCCGTGGAGGGCAATCTGGAACCTGGAAGTTCCGCTGCTATCTGGGGAGAAGCTTCGCCCAGTCGGGCTTTGACTGTAGTTGTGCCAGTTTACAACCCCCAAACTGAGCGTTACTTAATTGAGATGGCAGCTCTGTTGGTTAAGCATGAGTCAGGTAAAGTTGTGCCGCTCTCGATCACGGCTGCTCACGCCCACATGGATGCACCTGAGCTAAGGAAAGCGTTGCAGGGAAGTGATTTGTTGCTGGAGCGAGCCACCGAGATGAGTCGGGGGTTTGGGGTAGAAGCTGAATCTCTGCTGCGGATTGATGACAGCATTGCTCAAGGAATTAGTCGGGCCAGCCGCGAGGAAGACGCAAACCTGATCATCATGGGTTGGGGAAGAACAACCGGATTGCGGGCGAGATTGTTTGGCAACGTGATTGATAGCGTCCTTTGGGCTTCTCACTGCCCGGTTGCGGTGACACGTTTACTCGATTCACCCACTAATATTCGACGCATCCTGGTACCAATTGAAAACCTGACTCAGCAAGCGGTGAGAATGGTGCGGTTTGCTGAAATTTTGGCGGACGAAAATCAGGCCCAGGTGACACTGCTGCATGTATGCGATCGCCATGCTTCTCCCAATCGAGTTACCTGGATGGAGTCACAGTTAAGGCTGCTATTGGCTAAATGCTCTCCGAATAGCAATTCTGAAATTCGCATTGTCCCCAACGACGATGTTGTTGGCGCAATTTTGCAGGAGTCCAAATCTTATGATCTGGTGGTGATCCGATCGCTGCGTCGACGGATTAGCGTGGGTGAACTTGCAATCAGCGATGTCACAACTCAAGTTGTGAAGCAACTGACCTGTTCTCTAGTGATGTTAGGGGAACCTCAGCGTCAGAGCAGTACTGTGTTGTTTGGTAGCAACTCTGGTATTCCAGTAGCTAACCTTTCTGGTCCGCCGGAGCCTGCAATTGAGGGATAGATAGTTTTTCTGTAGTCTTTTGGTTGTTGAAATAATACCAATTTCAAGAATTAGGGCTACAGATGGAAGGACACTCCGCGTCGCGGAGTGTCCTTCCATCTGTAGCCCTCTGTTAGAGAGAAATGGAACTAGCACTCTAACTGGGAACTGCGACAAATGCGTTGACGGACGCTTTCAACTGCTGCAATTTTGCGTGGGCTTGTCCAGACGTGAGGAGCAGTTCTGCTTGAGCCAAACCGGACTGCAGATCAGGGCTAGCACCGCAGCGCCAGAGATAAAAGCCGCCATTCCAGATTACAGACTGCATCATCTCGCCGGGTTGTCCTTGCAAAACGGATTGAATGTCCTCAAGCAGTTGCGTGGTGGTAGTTAGAGGAACGTCTTTGCCAGCCAGGTCATAATCCCGACAGGACAGCAGTAGACGCTCTAGAGGAGCCTGACTGTCAGGTTGACCGATGCCAATGATGGCAGTGCGATCGCGAGGCAGGTCACAGCTTCCTTCTAACCCTTTGACGGTGGCAAACTGGTTGACTCCTCGCAGTGCAAAGGTTTCTGTAAACATGGTCTCGGTAGGCGGATGGACAAATCCCGCAACGATATGAGCATTTCCGGCATAGGGTGACCAGATTAGCTCAACCGTTGCCAGAGGTGGACGTTTGCCAATTTGATCGCGATAGGGAACTAAGCCCTGCGCTAGCGGAAAGTGATAGGGCAGGTAAACAAACCCCAGTCCGGTTTGTTCTAAAACAGTTTGAGCCTGGTCAAGCGGCAGCGCCCAGTTAACCCCCAGCCCTCGCCAAACCTCAATCAGGGGAATGCCGTGTTTGGTCGGCATTCGATCGCCCCCATGCATAATTACCGGACAATCTGCTGCAGCCAATATTAGAGCTGTGATGGGGCTGAGCGGTGCGGTGCGCGATCGCCCATCATAAGGAATTCCCAGAACCGTTACTGGGTGGGTAGAGGCGATCGGTTGCAGCTTGGGCCCAAGCTGATCGTAGGTATCTAGAATACCGGCTAGCTCTTCGCCCGTGGGTCGCTTAATCCGATGAGAGATCATAAATGCGCCAATCTGAGCGGGAGTCGCTTCCTGGGTCAACATCATCCGGGTTGCCTCAGCTGCTTCCCAACGTGTCAAATTCCTGCTTGTGTGGGTACCGCTGCCGACTCTTTTTAATAACTCCCTGAACGCATCGCTCATCGTCCTAGCCCTGGTAAAAATATAAGGTTATCTCATTGATCAGGAGTGCCGAATCTGGCAATGGGCAGCGGATGGTGAGGTATCGGCATTCGTCTGAGGCAGTTTTGCTGTATCGTTCTCTGGAGCAAATAACTGATGCACCAGTTCCCGAAAGCGCTGAATAGGAGGAATTTGCAACCGATCTTGAGTTGTCACCAAAACGACCTGCCGAATTAAAACTGGAGCCTCAGTTGGGCGAACTGCTAATGTCGTGTCTAGTTGGGCATCTAGGATAGCAGCTTTAGGCAGCAGGGCAATCAGTTCTCCCTGACGCACTATTCCCCGAAAAGCATCCAGTGTGTTCAGTTCTAATACAGCATTTAACACTGCACCCTGGCGCTGGAACTGCTCCTGCACCAACCGCTGCATTCCATAGCCATCCTTAAATACGACCTGGGGATAGCGTACTAGCTCAGTCCAGGGCACCTGTTCGTACTGAGTTAGGGGATGCTCAGCCGCCATCAAAATCTCGACTGGCTCATTATAAAGAACATCCGTGACCATCTCCGGTGTTGCGGTTAGGAAACGATTATTCATCACGATCGCCACGTCTACCAGTCCATCTTTTAAGACTTTAAGGGCGCGATCGCTGCCCAGAGAGGTAACGCGCAACTGCACATCTGGATAATCTTGACAAAAGCGCTGAAGCACAGGCGGCAAATAGTAAGCACAGACGGAATGGATTGCGGCAATGCATAGTTCTGGCTGTTTGCCTTCGCGCAGGTCTGTTAGCTCTTGAGTCGCATTTTGCCACTCTTGACAGATTTTGCGGGCGCGAGGGAGGAAGCGATCGCCTGCCAACGTTAACTTTGCCTGAGCAGTCCGATGAAATAGCGGCAGACCCAAATCTGCTTCCAGGCTTTGAACCTGACGGCTAATCGTAGACTGAGTTACACCACAGAGACGGGCAGCCTGCTGAAAGTTGCCCGTCTCTGCTACTGCTAAAAAAGCCTTCAACTGCTCTAGACGCATGGAGATGTAGCTAAGATCACACTTTATTCTCGATAGCACGACCTTAGCGGATCTCAGAATCCTGTTTGGTAGGCTAATGCACATTATCGCGATTCCCCTAGCAAGGAGCACTAGTGAATGAGGAGATACGATCGCCCCTACCCATCCACTAGTGCTCCTCGTGATCAGATGGGCAAGTATAGCTTTGCCCATCTGATGCTTGGGGATTGATCAGCCTTCAAGACTAAACCGGAACAAACGTGGACTCACTCAAGGCACTTGCACTGACCTGATTAAGCACGGCAAACACATTATCGCCGTACTTGATCAAGGTATTCTTGCGCTCTTGGGTGACAGACAACTGACCAAAGCTGAGTGTGCCAACTAGACCAATCAGGTCTTTGCCGACCTCAAAGCCTTGAATGTAGTCTGTGCCACCTCCTACGCCGATCGCAAAGGTATCGCTGCCTGCACCACCGTAAAGGCGATCGCTGCCTGCACCGCTCCAGAGGAGGTCGTCTCCGGCATCGCCGTACAGCACATCATCGCCTGCATCGCCATACAGCTTGTCGTTGCCACGTTTGCCGCTGATGCGATCGTTGCCTCTGCCGCCATAGATGACATCATCACCACCCTGACCACCACCAGAGGACGAGGTGTTGGCATCACCGCGCAGCAAGTCATCACCATTGCCGCCAATGATCAGGTCATCACCCCGACCACCCGCGATCAGATCATTGCCACCCCGACCGTAGATTGTGTCACTGCCGTTGCCTCCTACGTATTGGTTAGCCTCTGCATCTCCGTCAAAGACAGTGGTATTGGCACCAGGAGCTTCTAATACGTCCAGGAAGACCGCCGTAGGAACGCCATAGTTGCCGTCTGCATCAGCACTTTCCACAAAGATCGTGAGACGACCCACCCCTAAACCAGTCGTATCGATAGTGCCTTTTAGTTCTTCGACTGCTTCGTCAAATGCGCCGTCTGCCGCAAATAACTCAAACGTCTCCGTTTCTTTTGTCCAGGAAGGTAAGCCAATCGAATAACGGGCACCACCAACGATTTCAGGTTCTGGAATCTCGAGATCATCGGGTGTGGTTCCAGTAATCCCGTCTCCTTTACGAGTCGAATCCGCCGTTGCAGAAAGCTCTACTGCTGCTCCTGCAAGCACCTGACTGAGATCAAGCTGTATGCCAGTCACATCTGGGCTTCCCGCAGTTTTGTAAGGCGATCGGGCTGATTTTGCAGCGTAGAAAAAGGCAGGAATGATCTCTTTAACAATGACGTTCTCGAATTCTTCGGTGTTTTGGAAGAAAGCGGAGCCTAATTCAAAGGTGTAGCCCGGAACTCCTAGCGTGCTGTAAACCCAGTCGTCCGTTGTTCCGCTTGTGGGATAAAGCCCGATCGCCTGCGAAACGTCATAAGCCTGATCGACCAGCCCTGTAAAATAACCAAACTTTAGTCCCAGATTTCGCAGTGCTTCTTGGTTAGGAGCGGGTTCATCCGTCCAGCCAAACGGGTAGAGAATCAGATCGCCAAAGCTGTGAACGTCAATGTAGACACCTGATGTGTCTTCTGAAGCAGGGTCAAAGTCGCCAGGGCCTTTTGTGTCTGGGAAAGTTTCCAGTAAATAATCCCGCAACGCCTGACTCTCTGGTTCCGAGAAAGGAGCCGTTCCTTGATAGGTCAAATCAGCGGGGTCAGTGCTTGCCGCTTCTTCTCCAATTTCTCCCCACTTAGAGTCGTAGTTGCGGTTTAGGTCAACGCCGTAGTTAGGAAATTCTGCTGTGCCGTCACCAGGGTTGGTGTTCTTGCGCCAGGAATAACCTTGTTCAGCAAACTTGCGTCCGTCGGGGTTGACGATGGGCACCACACGAACTTCAAAGTTGTCTAGAATCCAAGTGGTGTCAGGATCGGTGCCGTAGTTAGCGATGAGCTGTTCGGCAAAGCGAGTGACAGATTCTGTGGTGGAATATTCCCGCGCATGAATAGCACCCTGGACAAAGAAGACGGGTTTTTCTTCTTGTAGATTGCTGTTTTTGTTGCTGATCTCCAGGGAAAAAATGTCGTAGCCTGCTGAGCCGCCGGGAGTAACTTTATCGTAGCTGTCGCCGATGTCTACCCAACTTGCAAGATTTGGATTCAGCGTTGCTAGTTCTGACAGATCAGCGTAAGTTTTCTCAACGGTGCGATAGCTGGTATAGCCCGGAATCGTCGTTTCTGTGATTTCTACCGGAACGTCTTCTACCACCAGACCGTTGTAGTTGGGGTCGTCACTGGTGAGGGTGACGCTGACGGTGGTTGATTGGTCTTCACCCTCGATAAGGTCGTCGGCGATCGCCTCCACAACGGAAGTCTGGGGAACAAACCAGTTGTCTTCTGTAAACGTGATCGACCGGATCGGCTGAAGCTGATCACCATCTACCGTGAAGCTCAAAGTCACATCCGAAGTCGGGCGGCTCTGCAAGGCAAATTGAAAATCAAGCGGATCGGGAACATTGCTCTCGCTCACGGCTACCAGTCCGCTAGGCGTGGTTACACCCGCTACCAGGTTGTCGGTAATTCTGACATTGTCGACAGCCCACAGATAAGACCAGTTGCCATCAAATCGGAAGCGAACCTGCGCCTCTGATGAACCGCCTAGCGCCTCAGTCAAATCGACGGTCGGCGTGTTGATGTCGTAATCGCCCGTGTTAGAGGAATAAACGGATTGCCACTCTGTGCCGTTGTAAGCTTCGACAAACACTTCACTGGCATTGATCCCCGCAGCGATTCCACCATACACCTGGTCAAACTGCAGAATGACAGCCTCAGCGTCCGAAACATCAAAAACAGGAGATTCGAGCGTAATATTTTCGGCTACATCATCATCGGAGAGAAAATCGCTGTCATAGACTGCGACTGGATTGTCAAAATTTGGGTTCAAAGGCTCATTAATTTCATTGCGATTACCAGGGTTATCAAAGCGCCAGAGATCTGTTTCGGGATTCCCCTCAATCACATTGACCGTCCAGCCTGGAGGTGGGGTTGCGCCACTTGCGCCTGAGAAATCCTCGGCAAAATAGGTTTCAGGTTCTTCTAAAATCGCGGGATGGGTGGCGATCGCCTCACTCGAAAAAGCCAGAGCAGCCGACATTCCACCTGTCTTTACGTCCAGATCCCAGTTTCCACCGTGAGCAGAATTGCCAACTGGGGTGGTGGAAGCAGCAACTTCAACGCCAATCAAAGACTTTAGCAATTGAATGAACGCCATTCCCGCTGCGGTATCGGCAACTCGACAGCCGTAGATCAGCAGCTCGGCGCGGTCGCCCAACGCATTGCGCCACTGCTGCAACTGGGCTTGGTATTGCGCCAAGGTTTCGTGGCTGAGCTTGGCGTTACCGACCTGCAAACTGCCAGGACTACCGTGAGCCACAAGGTGAATGCTGGAGATCTGGGTGCGCCCTGCCAAAGCGAGACTGATTTGTGTCACCCCATCTTCATGAGGATGAAGGACAATCACTTCTGCACCTGGGGTTACCCCTGCTCCAAGGTGCCCATAATCTTGTACAGCCGCATCAATAAAGACAAGTTGCTGGCTGGATGCAGCTGAAACGGAACTGCTCAGGGGAGCTAAGGTTGAATTTTTGGCAGTAGAAACAGTGTGAGCAAGAATTAAATTTTGCACGGTAGAAAAAATATTTAATAGGAACGTGAACGACTGAGCGAGTGTGAATGAGTCACTTACCTGACAGCGTTTTGCCTAGCCTGGATGATTAGGTGATTGAGACGAGGCGGTTTGATGTGAAAGCTTATGGAATTTGGGGCTAAACGGGAATGAATACAATTAAGTAACTGTAAGCAACTGCTCTTGATAGCTTGCGGATTAGAACAAAGAGCTATTCAGTTGGCGATAAATCCATAAATGACAGAAGGTCAATCTTTAATAGGAAAATCATCAACAGATGGCGTGGGCGATCGCCTGAAATAGCTGTTTATCTTAAATAGGATAGGTTCCTGACAAGGCAACGAAGAGCAAACTACTTTTAGCTGTTGCTTTCAAATGACAAGCGTTATACATGTAGTGACGCAGTTATACAAGATCTCTCGAAGCGATATGGCAAAATGTAGCTTGTGATACATTTTTCTCATTCTTTATGATCTCCACAGATCTTCTGCAGATCCTCTACTTATGAAGATTCCGGTTCGATTCGCTGTATCTCTGTTCCTACTGGTTCCTGTGCTGACAGTTCCTTTAATGAGCAATGCAAACCCTGCTCTATCCCTTGAAAATTTGCCAACGGGTGAATACCACTACGAAGCAATTCACGCTTCTGAAACGTCCAGCCGATCTATCTTGTTTCGCAAAGCCGGACGGACAGTGATTGGTCTCCAAATGGGCGCTAATCGCAGTTGCTTTAGAGGGTTTGTAGAAGGAAATCGAATCGTGAATGCAACCCGCGTTTTTCCACCTTACGATCCGGCTTCAAGACAAGATTTTCAGGAGGAGATGCTTGACCTGAGCCAATACAGTCAGGTTGAACAGGAGCTAAGAGAACGCGATCGCGCCACACTACGAACCTGCATCCAGTTCTTTTGGCGTTAAGATTTTTGTGATTTTTGGGAAAGGGAAAATTATCTAGCGGGGGCACGTCCTACCAAATCTGCTACGGCTTTGGCTAATTTCTCTGGCTCTACAGGTTTGGGCACATGTAGCTGAAAGCCTGCTGTAAGGGACTGATGTTGATCCTCAGGACGAGCATAGGCGGTGAGGGCGATCGCTGGAATCATGCCGCCTCGATCTGGCTCTAACTCTCTGACTTTGCGAATGAGGGCATAGCCGTCTTCGAGCGGCATTCCAATGTCACTCACTAAAATATCTGGATTAAATTGCTCAACTGCCTCTAACGCTTCGCTCACCGATGCGGTTGCAATCACATGAGTGCCATACCCTTCTAGAATCAGTGTGATGATTTCACGGGTATCGACCTCATCGTCTACTACCACCGCTTGGATGCCCTTGAGATTGATTGCAGAACCAGAAGAACTGCGTTCTTGTGCATCTGGTTGAGCTACCAACAGCGGCAAACGAATCGTAAAAGTGGCACCTTGTCCTTCTCCCAGACTCTCAGCACAGATCGTGCCACCATGTAGCTCGGTCAAGTGGCGCACGATCGCCAACCCCAAACCCAAGCCCCCATACACCCGAGTAATTGAGGCGTCCGCTTGACGAAAATAGTCAAAAATAAAGGGCAAAAATTCAGGCTTAATTCCCTTACCTGTATCGCTGACGGCAATCTCAGCGTATTGGGCATGAACAGAAGCTTTAGACAGTCCGTTCTCGGGGCTGGTTTCAGGTTCAACCAGCGATAGACGAATTTCGACTTGCCCACCTTGAGGCGTGAACTTGATTGCGTTAGACAGCAGGTTCCAGATAATTTGCTGAAGCCGATTGGGGTCGCCTATCGTTTGAAACCGAGCATAGATCGGGTTAGCATCGACCGTCTTCCAGTCGGGTTCAATCGCTGTACCAGTTGAGGGCGCTGAAGGTTCTAGCAATACTTTGAGGGGAATCGACTTGGCTTCAGCCGCAGGACGCATGGTGTCGATCGCCGCTTCAACAATCGAAATCAGATTGACAGGGCTAACTTTTAGCGTCAGCTTGCCCTGAATAATGCGCGAAATGTCTAGCAAGTCTTCGATCAGGTGCGTTTGCAGTTTGGCATTTCGCTCAATGGTTTGCAGGGCACGTGTTAGCGTTGCTTCGTCAAATCGTTTTGTTTGGAGCAGTCTAGACCAGCCCAGGATGGGGTTGAGGGGCGATCGCAACTCATGGGAAAGCGTCGCCAAAAATTCATCCTTAATCCGATTTGTCTCCTGGGATTGCAGGTAAAGTCGGGCATTGTCGATCGCCACTGCCGCGACCTGCGCCAACTGCACCAAGAGCGCTTCATCTTCCTCGGTAAACTCACCTTCATACTTATCCGAAAGCTGAATCAAGCCAATGTTATTGCCCTGACGGCTAATTAAAGGCACAGCCAACCAGCCCCGCAGGGGGGGGTGACGGTCGGACTCCGTGCCAAACGCGCGCCAGTTTGGATGAGCCTCTAGCTCCGCTTGCGTCATTCGCATCGGGCGATTCATGCGGCAAACCCAGGAATAAATCCCAGAGCCGTTTGGTGGTTCTTCGTAGTCCCGCCATTGAGCGTATTTATCAGATAACGACATGGCGCTGATTGCCTGTGTCCAATTGCCGTCTACTGTCATGCTGGTGACAGCCTGGTGCGCTTCAATGATTTCTCTAGCTTGCTCGGTAATTAGCTTCAGCGTTTGATCAATCGAAAGGAGGGAATTAATCGCGATTGAGGCTTGTGCTAGCTTCCGCAGGCGACTGGTGTATTGGCGCTGACGAGTCAGCAGTTGCGCCCGTTCTTGCTCAACCCATTTGCGCTCAATTCGCTCTCTGGCTTCTCGGACGGCTCTTTCTGCTACTGGCGCAAGGCGTTCTAGCCGTTGCTTGAGGACGTAATCCGTCGCACCATTTCTCAAGGTTTCGATCGCCACTTCTTCACCCAGATTGGCAGACACAAAAATGAAGGGTACCTCTGGGTAGCGATCGCGGACAATTTCTAAAGCGGTGAGTCCATCAAATGTGGGCAGCGAGTAATCTGACAGAATCAGGTCAAATGTGTCATTTTCTAGCACCGTTAGAAAGTCCGTCCGATTTTCCACACGAGTCAGCTTGCATTCCGGCCAGTTAGTGGTCAAATTTGCCTGGATCAACTCTGCATCCAACAAACTATCTTCCAGAAGAAGAACATGTAGCGGTTGCATCATCGTTATCCTCACGGGCTAATTTTGCAGGTCATTGTCTGTCCGAAGATTTTCATGCCTTAGGTTTTACTTGCTCCAGTGGCGGGTTTAACCCGGTGGCGGTTGATTGACGACTGCCCAAAATAGCCCAACTTCTCGGATTGCATCGACAAATTCATGAAAATCAACGGGTTTTACGACATAGGCATTAACGCCCAAGTTGTAGCTAGAAACCAGGTCCTGCTCTTCACGGGAGGAGGTCAACATCACCACCGGAACCATCCGTAAGGCTGAGTCAGACTTTAACTGCGCCAACACCTCTAGTCCATCTACCTTGGGTAGCTTGAGGTCAAGCAACACAACTGCAGGATTACCCTCCATCCTGAGTTTGAATAGGCCTCGACGGTAGAGATAGTCCAATGCTTCTTCGCCATCACGCACCACAACAACCTCATTTGCCAGATGGTTCTCGGCTAGCGCAGAAAGGGTCAGTTCAACATCGTGGTGGCTATCTTCAACTAGCAAGATGCGTCTTAGCTCAGTCATTCCTCACCCCTTCGAGGCCGGAGCGGCAGTGAGAAGTAGAAGGTAGATCCTTTATCTAATTCACTTTCTGCCCAGGTTCGACCGCCGTGTCGGTGAATGACGCGTCGGACGTTTGCTAGCCCAATTCCAGTTCCCTGGATTTCGGGTTCGCTGTGTAATCGCTGAAACACGCCAAAGAGCTTGTGAGCATAGCGCATGTCAAATCCAAGTCCGTTGTCACGGACGAAGATGACTACTTCTTGCTCGTCTCCTATAGTGCCGATTTCGATCTCAGCTTGGGTACGTCCCTGGGTATATTTAATGGCATTTTCGACCAAGTTGTAGATCACCTGGCGCAGCATGGCTGGGTCACCCTGCACATTAGGAATGGGGTGAATTTGCCAGATAATTTCTCGTTCTGCTGTTTCTGGTTCCAAGTCCTGTCTGACATCTCGAATTAATTCATTGAATTTGACCGTGGTGTAGCGCATTTCTGCTCGACCCATTCGCGAGAAGGTGAGCAAGTCGTCTACCATCGTGCCCGCCCGTTTGGTCGTGTCTGCGATGACATCCAGGTAGCGCTGACTTTCAGGATCTAAGACCGGAGCAGCCTGCTTTTGCAGCAGGCTGACAAAACCGTTGATATGACGTAAAGGTGCGCGTAAATCGTGGGAAACAGAGTAGGAGAAGGCTTCTAGCTCCTGATTAGCGGTTTCGAGCTGGGCAGTGCGCTCTCTAACGCGATGTTCTAACAGGTCGTTAATTTGCTGCATTTCGACTTCTGCTTGTTTGCGATCGCCAATGTCGATACAGGAGCCGATGTAGCCCAAAAACTCTCCATCTGGCGTAAATCGAGGCACACCAATGTCTAGCAGCCAGCGATATTCACCATCAAACCGCCGCAGCCGATATTCCGCCTTAAATTCTTGGCGGGCATCAAAGGAAGTGGTGTACGTGTGTAGACAGCGTTCAAAATCGTCTGGGTGAATGTTCTCAGTCCAGCCATTGCCCATCTCTTGGGCGAGGGTACGTCCCGTGAAGTTGAGCCAGGGCTGGTTGAAATAGTTGCAGAGTTTATCTGGACCCGACATCCAAATCAAGACGGGAGCGGTGTCTGCCATATAGCGAAAGCGGGCTTCACTTTCCCGGAGGGCGGCTTCTGCTTGTTTGCGATCGCTCACATCTAGCACAAATCCGATCATCGTATCGGGGCTACCGTCCAGCAGAGCAGAACCGATCACGATTGGAACCCTACTGCCATCTTTGCGAATGTATTCCTTCTCAAAGGAGTGACAAAATCCTAGCGTTCTTAATTCATGTTGAGACTGTTCCGTAGCCTGCTGGTACTCTGGCGGAGTCATTTCATTCCAGCGAATCTTGCCCTGATTCAGGTCTTCTCGGGTGTAGCCAATGATTTGCAAAAATGCGTCGTTCGCTTCAAGCACAGAACCATTAAGATTAGCGGTGATCACGCCGATAATGTTGGAGTCTACCAGCCGCTTAATTTTTGCTTCACGACGGCTGAGTTCGTTTTCCAGACGTTTGCGATCGCTCAGGTCAAGCACGTAGCAAACCGTGCCCTCTTCCGGATTAGGCAACAGCGCCGCTCCAACCAGCACCGGAACGCGGCTGCCGTCTTTGTGCAGATATTCTTTCTCAAATGGCGGGCAGGCTTTAGTCGTGGAGATTTGTTCTATCATCTCCTCGTCCTGCGGTAAATATTCAGAGGGCGTGATGTCCAGCCAATTCAGGTTGCCGCTCTGCAAATCTACCTGGGTGTAGCCCAGCATGTTGAGGAATGCATCATTTGCCTCGCTGATTTCGCCCTGAAAGTTGGCAAAGATGATGCCAATGATGTTGGAGTCGATCAAGCGGCTAATGCGGGCTTCGCGATCGTGCAGGGTTTCCTTTAACTGTTTGCGATCGCTCACATCGGTTACCATTGCCAGCGTGCCGCGAAATAGTCCCCCATCGCTAAAAATTGGGTTGGCAGAAGTAATTGTCCACACGATTGAGCCGTCTTTGTGCCGAAAGCGCAAGTCATACTGCCCGCGAATGCCCGTTGGATGGTGCTTCATCTCCCACTGAAGTTCGCGTTGGGCAGCTTCATCCATAAATTTAAAGATGGAAGAGTCAATGATTTCCTCGACTCGGTAGCCCAGCATCTCTGCCATTCGAGGATTAACGTACTCCGTGGTGCAGTTAGTATCAATCACCCAAATGCCTTCATAGGCGGTTTCTAGCAGGCGACGATAACGGGCTTCGCTGGCTTGAAGCTTTTTCAGGCTAATCTCGGCTTTGCGACGGGCAGCGTAGACTTTAGCATAGAGTGAACTCACTGCCAAAACGATTAGTCCCAAAGCGATCGCCCCTGCCAACACCTGTAGCGCTATGGGAGCAACGGGCGATCGCAGCATTGACACCAAAATGAGGGAAGCAGCGGTCAGGGCGATCGCAAATCCGTAGGAAATCCAACGAGACAGCTTCATTCTTGGCAAACAATTTTCTGGGTAAGGAAATTGCACCCCTTTGCACAAACCCAATAGAGTCTAAATCAATTTACCCAGTCGCACATTTCACCTGAGACTCATATTCCCGTTCCGCTTAAGGCTGCTTCCCCTTGCGGGAGCATGTCTGGAAGGGGGGCATCTTGGTACACTGCCAGGTCAAACCAAAAGGTCGTACCAACTCCCACTTCGCTAATTAAGCGGACTGAGCTATGGTGCTTTTCAATGATGTTTCTGACGATGGACAGTCCTAATCCAGTGCCTTCAAGGGTATGCACGCGGTTTTCAACTCGGAAAAAGCGATCGAAAATAGCTTCCTGATCTTCTGGGTCAATCCCGATGCCAGTATCAGAAATTTCGATTCGTACAAGCGGTGACGCCGAGCTTTGTTCTGTCGCTAGTGGATAGGCTCGAATCGCAACCCGTCCTCCAGATTTAGTAAATTTGAGTCCGTTGCCAACTAGATTGGCTAACACCTGAAGTAGCAAATCATAGTTGCCCAGAACAGGTGGCAGATTCGGCGCAATCTCCTGGATCAGTTCAATGCCCTTGTCCTTGGCATTTAGCTGATAGGTTCGAAGGGTTTGCTCGATCGGTTGGGTTAGCTCGACCGCTTCAAAGTGATAGCGTTTGTTGGACTCTAGACGCGAGAGGTCTAGCACATCATTGACCAGACGAGTCAGGCGATCGGTTTCCCGGTTAGCGGTTTCCAAGAACTCGCGACGTTCTGGCTCACTCAGATCTTCGCCATACTCATGTAGCGTTTCGATAAAAGATTTGATGTTAAACAGCGGTGTTCGCAGTTCGTGGGAAACGTTGCTGATAAACTGGCTCTTTGCTTCATTTAGCTCTACTTCGCGGGTAATGTCCTGGACAGTGATTGCCAGTCCTCGAACGTTTTCTCGCGCCTGGTCTAGCACGGTGGTAAGCAAAATTCGCACCGTCCGGTTGGTTGCGCCAGGAACGGTAATGCGAAATTCGGTGCCTTCGCGATCGCGAAGGTTTTCAACCAAGGATTCACTTGCGGCAATTTCGTACAGCGGTCGAGCTAATTGAGCTTTGACCGTTTCGGGCAAGTGCTGCAGGACGTTTTCGCCAATCACCTGTTCATTGCCTTCCCAGCCAAAGAGCCGTTGGGCAGTTGGGTTGACGAGAATGACGTGCATGTTGTTGTCAAGTAGAACGGCTCCATCAGCGATCGTGGTAACCAGGGTTTCTAGCTTGGCTTTTTCAGCAGTCAGTTCTTCAATGTTTTGCTCTTCGTAGCTCTCTAGCCGCTCCGCCATCTCGTTGAAGCTGAGGATCAGTTCTCCTAACTCTCCACCCAATGGCAGGTCAATCCGTTGCCTGAAGTTGCCAGCGGCAATATTTTTCACCCCGACCAGCAGTTCTTTAATGGGCTGGGTAATCATCAAAGCGTTGGAAACGGCACCCAAGATCACCATCACCCAGATCGAAACAAAAACGGCAATCGTCACATCTCGTGTCAGGTGAGAAGAAGTGACAATCGTGGGGTTGGGGTTAATGCCGATCGCCAACACGCCCAAGTACTTGCCGTTGTGATTGAGCGGCACAAACACATCAGTGACTTCACCATCGGGAGTGAGGTGCTGTCTCACCATGGGGTAGTCAATGTTTCTGGCATAGTTGTCAGGCAGCTTCATCTGCCGCCGAATAGACAGAGAGTTTTGCACCTCTGACTCAGAGAAGGGAATGCCAAAAAAGATGTTGCCATCCTCATCGGCATAGAGCATGTAGCGCACACTTGAGGTGCTGCTGTAGAAGCGATGGGAAAATCGGGCTAGCTCGGTGCGGTTGTCGTCCCCGATTAGGGGGGACACATTGGCTGCTAGCAGCAGCCCCAGGTCACGCCCAAAGCGGGTATCGTTGAGTCGAGCATCTTGCTGGATCGAGTTGACTGCCCAGAAGGTGAGTCCACTCATAATCAGCGACACGACTAGGGTTGCCGCTGCCATGAGACGAGTCTGAAGCGTAAAATCAGACCACCAGCGGGCAATGATTTCTCTAATCTTGTTGAGGAAGGCTAGCAAGGTAAAACCATCGAAGCGATAGATCGGCAAGACATCTAGAGACTTACCATCATAATCTGTTTGTATTGTTTACGTTCTTTATTAGATTGTTACATGTTCTTAAAGGTAAGGATTGGCGGTGAGGACCCGGTGCCCAATGTCGCGGCGGGTGTACATTGCGTCGAATTCAATGCAGTCAACCGCTCGATAGGCTTTGGCGATCGCCTCTTCCAAGCTGTCCCCTACTGCGGTTACGCCTAAGACGCGTCCTCCATCCGCAACAAGCTGCTGCTGTTTGAGCTTAGTGCCCGCATGGAAAACCACTGCCCCAGACTCTTCTGCGGCTTCAATGCCTGTAACGGGGCTACCTTTTTTGTAAGTATCGGGATACCCTTCTGCCGCAATCACGACACAGGCAGAAGCTCCAGGCTTCCAGGTCAGGGGTGGAAGCTGAGCAAGACGCTGTTGGGCGCAGGCTAGCATCAGGGTTTCCAGAGGAGTTTCGAGCAGCGGCAAAACAGCTTGTGTTTCAGGATCACCAAAGCGACAGTTAAATTCAATCACTTTGGGGTCGCCTGCTGGCGTAATGATCAGTCCAGCGTAGAGCACACCTCGGTAGTCGATCCCACGATGGTTAAGGGTGGCGATCGCCGGTTCTAAAATTTCTCGCTGAATTCGGTTCATCAAAGCAGGTGTGACGATTGGGGTAGGGGCATAGGCTCCCATGCCGCCTGTATTTGCACCCGTATCACCTTCACCAATGCGTTTGTGATCTTGAGCGGGTAGTAAAGCCCGAATCGTCAAACCGTCTGTGACGGCCAGGACAGACGCTTCTTGCCCCGTGAGAAATTCCTCAATCACGATGCGCTGACCCGCCTCACCAAACTGTCCGCCAAAGGCTGCCTCAATCGCTTCGACTGCCTCTTGGGTTGTTTCGGCAACGGTCACGCCTTTGCCTGCGGCCAGTCCATCGGCTTTCACGACAATCGGCACAGGTCGAGAAGCGATATAGGCGATCGCACTTCGCACATCTGTGAACACAGCCGACTCAGCCGTTGGAATGCCCGCTTCTCGCATAAGCTCTTTGGCCCAGGCTTTGCTTGACTCAATCTGTGCGCCTGCCTGCGTCGGGCCAAACACCGTTAGCCCTTGCTCTTTCAAGTAGTCCGTGATCCCAGCGGCTAGCGGCACCTCTGGCCCAACCACAATTAGACCAATGTTGTTGACCAGAGCAAAACGCGCGATGCCTTCAAATGCAGTAACTGACATTGCCAGATTACGGCAGCGTTCCATCCGAGCGGTGCCACCATTACCGGGAACACAAAAGATTTCCTGAACTCGTGCAGACTGCAAGAGCTTCCAGGCGAGGGCATGTTCACGCCCTCCATTGCCAACCACCAAAACCTTCACACTATCCCCTGTTGGTATCTAAGTAGTGTCAACGGAATGTCAACAGATTGTTGCTAACAAAACTGTATCGAATTGCATTAAGGTTAGCACCGCTTAACCCATCACTCTGAATACAGTTGAAAACCGCTATAGTAGCGTAGCGCACTTGTGTAAATTCCAAACATGAATGTTTAAACTAATGTGTGATGCGGCTGGATGGTGCGGTAGGTAAGCTATGGTGCGGTGGGTTTCTAACAGGCTTTTTTCGCTGCCAGCAGTTAAATTAAGTCGTTCTCTCAGGAGGGATATGGGGTTGCGTATTGCTCGACGCAAATTTCAGATAGATTCTCTGAAACGGCTTCCTTACAAATATTTGAGTGCCTTACCGCTGGCGATCGCCCTTCTCGGAGCACTGGAATTCCGTTCTTTTGCTCCCCAAGCTGCGATCGCCCAAGAGGAAGAAAACCAGGAACAGGAAGAACAAGAGCAAGAGCAAGAAGAACAAGAGGAAGAACAGTTTCCGCCCAATCCCCTAGAGATTGACGAATCTGATCCCCTGTTTCCCCAACTGATTATCGATCGCCCTCTCAGCCCTCAAGAGCGGCGAGTTTTGGCAACTGCCCTGGACGAATTGCGCGTGCAGGCTGAGCAAGAGCTTGCTGCCGGAAACCCAGCAGGAGCCTTTGAAATCTTGAATCGAGAACTGCGACTGCGGCGGGTCTTGGGAGTCGAGGAAGAAGTAGACTCTCTCAGTCGGGTTGGAGAAATTGCTTGGCGAGAAAACCAGACGACGGAAACTCGGCTAATTACCGAACGCTTGCAACAGATCGAACAAGAAGTGCAGGCTGAAACGCCACCCGATTTTGATTTGTTGCTCAGAATTGCCCAGGCTTACCAGACAATGCGGGCAATTGACCCAGCTGTAACGCTATATGACCAGATTTTGATCCGGGCTCGGCAGCAGGGCGATGCAGCCACCGAACAAGATACCCTAACAGCACTGGGAGAACTGCACCTTGCCTGGTTTGACTATACTGCGGCAGCAATAGCTTACCAGGAGCTACTGACCCTTGCTCGCGCCAGAGGCGATCGCCCCCGCGAAGTGGAATATTTGCAGCAGTTGGCTTACATCTACCAGGAAAACAACCAGCCCGAGGAAGCGATCGCTGCTCAGCAGGAGCTAGTCAGCGTTTACCAAGGCCGTCAGGAATATGCGCTGATTCCGCCTTTGAAAATTGCGATCGCCGACAGCTTCCAGGCACTCAACCGCCCTGACCGAGCCGCAACTAACTATCAGGAAGCGTTTGCGGTGGCGCGTTCAGGACAGCAGTATGCCTATGCCAGCGAAGCATTGCAAAAATTAGCCGACCTCTACCGCTCACTCGATCGCCCCGATGATGCGTTAGTGGTTTACCAACTGCTAATTGACGTAGAGCAGCAGTCCTACAACAGTTACGGCATCATGCAGGCTTACGATGAGATTGGTCAGCTTCAACTCGAACGGGGCAATACCAATCAGGCGATCGCTGCCTTCCGACGCGGTTTAGAACTAGCACGACAGCTTAGCTACCGAGAAAGTTACTTTACCCAGCAGATTGAAGCCGCCAGCCAACCGCCTGCCCAAAGCAATCCTGAGCCCGCCCAGCCCAACTAGAGCAATTAATCAGGAAAAAGAGTAGGGACTACGACGGTTCACCCGTACATTTTCGGGAGTAATCCTAGGCAAATTTCTTGTAGAGACAAAATGAATTGCGTCTCTGCAAAGCTTGAAAGATTGCAATCAAAAAGCTGAAAATTACTAAAGTTAAAAACTAAGAGTTTAAACTCATCATTTTTAACTCTTAATTTTGTATTCTTAACTGTTCACCTTCTCTAGGAAACTCGGCAGTATGAGGAGTCAGCTCTAACGTTGAAGCTCCTGGTGTTGTCTGAGTCACACGAGGTGCGCTAACCCCCATCAGCAGATGTAACAAGAAAGTGATTGCTGCGGCTTGAATTAGTTTTGTACTCATGGCCTTCCCCTCCTCAACCTATTGGGGCTATTGTCAAATTTAGCCCTTGAAAGCGCATCCGCACCTCACCCTATTGTTTCCTCCACTAGGGTGAATAAACGGGCGATCTTTCCGTATTTTCAAACTTGACAGCTTTACCAAAATATACTTTCTGTAGGTAGGCGATCGCTGCTAAAACCGCCCAGTTTTACTAAATCGATATCTTCTTGTGAAATATGTTCGAAGCTACAAACCCTGAAGCTGCATTTCAGATTGTGTAAAGCCGAAATAACTAATTCTGCAGTTCACCAAATTCAAGACAACGGGTCAAGAAGCGAGCCGGAATTTCGGGGTGTGCTCCCCAATGCAGGTGAATGTAAGAAGCATGAAGCTGGTGCGATTGCCACCCTTCTAGATACATCAAGCTGTCGGAATCATACCCTCGAAGCTGATATAAAGGCAATGCTGATTTGGCACTTAAGGCTGAACGATGAAATTCGTGTCCCCAAGTTTCTGATCCTGCTGGCAGTAGGGGGCTGTCGTGCAGTGCGATCCCCCGCCGATAACCCAGGGTTAACCGTCCTGTCATGTTGGCTGTCGCTGACAAGATGCCCACCATCTTCCAGGACTGTCCCGCAAAATCAACAATTTGCTCACACAAATACATCAAGCCGCCACACTCGGCGTAGGTTGGCATTCCAGCTTGAATGGCTTGCCTGACACTTTGCTGAGCAGCTTGATTGTTTGCTAACTCTGCGGCAAATACTTCTGGGAAACCGCCCCCCAGGTAAAGCCCTTGCACCCCTGCTGGCAAACCGGGATCAGCCAGTGGGCTCCAGAATACTAGCTCTGCACCTAGTTGCTTTAGCAGGTCAAAATTGTCGGCGTAGTAGAAGCTGAAAGCGCGATCGTAGGCGATCGCGATACGGGTTAGAGGCTGAGGATTGGAGGTTGAAAGCCCTTTTCTCTGAGGAGAAGAATTTAGGGTGAGGGTAATAGGGCTTTGGCTGGAAACTGTGATGCTTTCGGGAAGTGGGGAATTGCTTTGAGCTTTGAGGAGGGGAAGGAGGCGCGACCAGTCGAAGCAGGTTTCTCCCAAGTTTGCTAAACGTTTGATTAGACTATCCAGGGCTGGCAGTTCGGCAGTGGGAACTAGTCCCAGGTGGCGATCGGGGATGGTGATGTCATCGTGGCGACGAAAAACACCAAGAATAGGAAGGTTGAGTTGTTCTAGGGCGGCTTTAAGCAGTTCTAGGTGGCGATCGCTACCGACTCGATTCAACACAACGCCAGCAAATTGAAGCCGGGGATCAAAGGAGCAATATCCCAGGGCGATCGCTGCGGCAGAGCGCGACAAGCGGCTGCAATC
Organism: Leptolyngbya sp. FACHB-671; assembly: GCF_014695745.1. Classification (NCBI taxonomy): domain Bacteria; kingdom Bacillati; phylum Cyanobacteriota; class Cyanophyceae; order Leptolyngbyales; family Leptolyngbyaceae; genus Leptolyngbya; species Leptolyngbya sp. FACHB-671. Next base: position 79,056 of record NZ_JACJOV010000056.1, read on the forward strand.
GATTACCAACAGCACGGGTAAGTTGAGTAAACGGGCAATGTGAGCAGTACTGGCAGTGTCATCCACTCCCGTTGCACCGTCAAACAGTCCCATCACGCCTTCTACCAGCGCATAATCCACAGTTTGGGTATGTTGGGCAAAACACTGCTGCACATAAGCCTCGGAGGTTAAAACGGGATCTAAGTTCCGACACGCTCGCCCAGTCACGTAGCGGTGAAACATGGGATCAATGTAATCCGGTCCAACCTTAAAAGACTGCACGCTTAACTGTCGTTGCCGTAGAACTGCCAGCAAAGACAGCGTAATCGTTGTTTTACCGACTCCACTGCGTTCTCCAGCGATCGCTAAAGCCATAGATAATTCACTTTGCTAGAGATCAAGCTGTTATGAACTTGCCAAAAAATAACCAGCCCAACCAGGCGATGTAGTGAAGTGCAACAATCACCCAAAACTCAAACTGATAAGACTCCTTGCTACTTTTGTGGTGGAGTCTTCGCTGGGCTACAAATCCTCCCAACCATCCACCTGCTAGTTCACATAAATGTAACGTCTTCTCTGGTGTTCTCCAGCTTCTTCGCTTTGCCCGAGATTTATCGTCAGCGTATAAAGCGAAAGTTAGTAGACTCATCACAGGGTAAAGAATGAGTGGAAGCGGATTAGCGGTTGCCCAAGTAAAGTGCAATGACCCAACGAGGGGCAAAATCGACAGCAGCAATGTCTCTAATACTGGAAATGGGGAGAGAGATACATTACTGGATAGAGCCTTATTCCTTGGAGCGGTCAAAGTTGGCTTACGTCTTGCTCCTAAGATAAAAGCTTTGTGAGCGCGAAATTTACCATCTTCAGCTACAGCATAGTAGTAAATCGTGTCACCTACTTTCGGGCGGCGAGTGGAGTCTTTTATTTGGGAAATGTGCAAGAAAATTTCTTGACTTCCATCAGCCGGTTGAATGAAACCAAAACCTTTAGCATCTTTCCAGGTTCTCAGTTGCCCTTTAACAAGAACAGGTTCCATACAACAGCCTCATTCTATGACTATTTCAGAGTCTTCCCAGCTCAAGATCCAGATGACAACAAATTCCAATTACTGTTATAAGTCCTGACCTCAGATATAGAGTCTTTCACCCACCTGGTAGACCCAAAGATAACTCCAGTTTGGGATCCTAAAGCTTATCTATACGAATTTTTCAACGTGAATCAGGTGAAGTATGTTTGGAAATCAAATTAAGACAGCGGCTCTGTTGGGACTGCTGAGCGGACTAATTGTTTTAGTTGCTTATTATTTAGTTGGTGACGAGCAAGGACTGTTCTTGGGGTTAGCGATCGCCGCTTTCACCAGCTTAAGTTCCTGGTATTTTTCTGACCAGGCAGCCCTAGCTTCTTATCAAGCTCAACCAATGACCCGTGAGCAAGCACCTGATTTGTACGACATGATTGCTAAGCTGAGCGATCGCGCAGAGATTCCCATGCCAAAGGTGTTTCTGGTGCCAACGGAGTCGCCTAACGCCTTTGCTACAGGCCGCGATCCCAATCATGCTGCTGTTGCTGTCACACAAGGAATTCTCAACTTACTATCTCCTGAGGAGCTAGAGGGCGTTTTGGCGCACGAGCTAACTCATATTCGCAACCGCGATACCCTCACCCAAGCCGTTGCAGGAACTTTGGGAGGCGCTGTCACGTTTGTCGGACGCATCCTCACCCTCGGTGCATTGTATGGACCCGTGACGCGAGATACCCGTCGAGGCGCAAACCCAATTGGGCTGCTATTCCTGATTGTGCTGGCTCCTCTCTCTGCTGCTCTGATTCAGATGGCTATTTCGCGCACCCGTGAATTTGCCGCAGATTTAGGTTCAGCTCAAATTACCCAAAATCCTACGGCTTTGGCCAGTGCGTTAGAAAAGTTGGAGCAAGTCGGACACCAAATCCCGATGCACGGCAACCCAGCCATGTCGCCTTTGCTGATCGTCAATCCTCTGTCAGCAGAGGGACTGCAGACGCTATTTCGGACTCATCCTCCCACCGAGGAACGGATTCGCCGTCTGATCGAAATGGCACAGCAAACCCAATCTGCAGGGACACCTGCTACGGTGTAGGAATATTAGTCGCAGGGCTGGCAGGTGGGACAGTAATAATATCGCCGCCCACCTGAAAATTCTTTAACGATCGCTGTTCCACAGATGTAGCAGGGCTCGTCGGCTCGGTTAAACACGTAATGGCGGTATTCGTTGCGCTTTTGCCCCTGAGCTTTGAGTTGGGCGACAAGCTTAAGTCCATTCGTAATCCCGCCTGTTTGATAAGACTGACGGCTGACGGAGAGGACAGCTTCTGCCAGAGCATCAATCTGTTCAGAAGAACAGTCGGTAGGACGGCGAGTAGGATGGATTTTAGCGACAAACAGTACCTCACTGCGAAGGTAGTTGCCCAAGCCACAGAAAAAGCCCTGATCGAGCAATAGAGAAATAAAGCTGCGACGGTAGAAGCGTTTGTCGTGGAGGCGGGCGATCGCCTGCTCAACCGTAGTCGCTTCATCCAGGACATCGAGTCCCAATTTGCTCAGAAACGGATGAATCAGGATCTCAGGCTCGGTCAAAACTTCGATATCAGAAGCACTGTAAAGCAGGGCTGACTTCTTCTCGTTGTGGATGGCAAGCCGAAGTTGGCGGTTTGTCGCGGGATAGGAATGGGCAGCTCTGATTACCCATTTGCCATAAAGTTGATTGTGGCTATAGATGCTCAGTTGGTTGTCAAAGCCAATTAGCATAGCTTTGCCTTTGGCAGTCACCGATATAACCTTTCGTTCCACTAGCTTTGGTTCGTAAGGCTTGAGCCGCTCAAAGGCAAAGAAGATCTCGGTAATGGGGCGATCGCCAATTGCTTTTGCAATCTGGTCAGCCGCCCGCTTGATTTCTGGCCCTTCCGGCATCTACAGCACGCCTTTAGAACTGGGAATGGTATGCGCTCGGCGGGGATCAACCTCGACTGCCATTCGCACCGCCCGTGCAAACGCCTTAAAGGTTGCCTCAATGATGTGATGAGAATTAATCCCATCCAATTGGCGAATGTGTAGCGTCATTTGAGAATGGTTGACGATCGCTACAAAAAATTCGCGCACCAGTTGCGTATCGTAAGTGCCAACTCGCTCTGTAGGGATTTCTAACCCGTAGCTGAGGTGGGGCCGTCCAGAGAAATCTAGCGTAACCTGAACTAGCGCTTCATCAAGGGGAGCGAGGAAATGCCCGAAGCGGACAATGCCTTTGCGATCGCCCAACGCCTTTGCTAAAGCTTGCCCCAGCGTGATTCCCACGTCTTCGTTGGTGTGGTGGTCGTCAATTTCCAGGTCGCCTGTTGCCTGCACATCCAGATCAATCAAACCGTGTGAGGAAATCTGGTGCAACATGTGATCCAGAAATGGGATTCCCGTTGCTGCCGAACAAGTTCCCTGTCCATCCAGGTTCAGGCTTACGTGTACGTCCGTCTCACCCGTTTTTCGGCTAACGGAGGCTGTCCGAGCAGGCAATTCTAAATCGAAAGAAGGCGTGCGCTTTTCTGCGGCAGCGGAGTTACGGGTTTGCATGAACCTGAGCCAAGTTTGCTAATTATTCAAACTCATTCATTGTAAAGCCATCCCCTGTATCTTGAGCTTAAAGCTGATCAAGCTGGCTTTTCAGCTTTTCCAGTTCATCGTCAATCACTGCACAGTTGGAAGGAGCATTTGAGGCTTCAGAACTGGGAGACTGCAATTGGGATGTCCGAGCAGACCCCATTAGCTATGCTTTCATTGCTGCCAGTTCATCATCTACATCAATGCCTAACTCTAGCGCTGCAAATTGACTCTCCAGATCAGTTCCGGCAAGTTCTGCTGCTGCCTGCGAACGTGCCTCCAGTTGCAGCACTTTCTCCTCCATTCGCTCAAATGCCCCCATTGCACCACTGGTATGTAGTCGCCCATTTGCCATAGCGGCCGCGATCTGCGCCTTCAAGTTGGTTCGCATCGCTTTTGCCTCAGAGATTTTGGCTTCTAAAAGGGTCAGATTTCGCTTCAGGTTTTTAACGGAGGCGGGTTCTTGATCGAGTTGAGCTTCAAGACTGCTGAGAATCCCGGAGTGCATCTTCTTGCGGCTCAGAGCCTCCCCTGCCAGATACTCGTCTCCTTTTTTCAGGGCAAGTTGTGCCCGTTGTTGCCATTTATTGACTTCAAGTTGCGCCTTTTCGTACTGCTGTTGAAGTTGCCTTTGGCTAGCCATTACATGGGCGATTGCTTGGCGTGCTTTCTTCGAATCTGCTTCCATCTGCTCGATCGCACTATCCAAAAGCTTCTCGGGATCGATGCCTTGCTGAAGCAGACGATTTAAGCCCACTAAACCCAGTCCAACTACGGCTCCACCTGCTGCCATTGAGGCCATGCCAACACCGATCGCACTTCCACTAATGGCTACACCTACGCCTCCAATCGCTGCTGATGTTGCTGCACCTGCTGCTGCTCCAATTGCCGCAGCATTGGCAGAGGAAGCATCATTTTCAAGAAGCGATCGCAATGCTTCATAAAGGGCTGCACCCGTTAACGCACCAACGGCAGCAAGTGGAACGGCACCAAGACTGTAGCCTGTCCCACCTGCTAATATTCCAACCTTGCCAATAGAAGCACCTGTAACTGCTCCTCCAGCAGTTAGGGTAGTTCCCTCGTTCAGGTAAATTTTCTTGCAATCCCCTTCATTGGAGTTCCGATTAGCTCGAACTACTCGGCTAACACGATCGAATAACTGCCCCATAATGCTCTATGCCTCATCGTGTTTTTGCTGGCACCTGCCAACAACACTCCAAGACTAAGCGCAACTAACTTTGAACGTTTAGTGGAGATTACGCAAGTTCTTTTAATCTTCAGATTCTTTTCAGTCTGAAGCTCCACCCAATACAAGAAATTCAAGGTCTAACAAACTTTGTTAGCCTACATTCCCATGATGGCGTAGCCAGAATCAACGTAGAGAACCTGACCCGTAATGCCGCTGGAGAGGTCGCTTGCGAGGAAAGCAGCCGTATTGCCGACTTCGGTTTGGGTGACGGTGCGGCGTAGGGGGGCAATTTCTTCAACGTGGTGAATCATGTCTAGAATTCCACCAACGGCTGAAGAAGCCAGGGTGCGGATTGGGCCAGCAGAGATGGCATTTACGCGAATGTTTTGGGGTCCGAGTTCTGCGGCGAGATAGCGGACATTCATTTCCAGAGCTGCTTTGGCGATTCCCATAACGTTGTAGTTGGGAATGACGCGAACACCGCCCAGATAGGTCAACGTGATGATGCTGCCGCCTTCGGTCATAAGGGGGCTAGCGGCGCGGCTAAGCTGCACCAGTGAGTAGGCGCTAACGTCCATCGCCAGGTTGAATCCATCGCGGCTAGTTTTGCTGAAGCCGCCGGTCAGGTCATCTTTGTTGGCAAAGGCGAGGCAGTGAATCAAAATGTCGAGCTTGCCCCATTTCTCCCCAACGGTTTTAAAGGTCGACTCGATCTGCTCATCGTTCTGCACGTCGCAAGGCAAGAACAAGCTGGGTTGGAGCGGCTCTACCAGTTCTGCCACTTTCTTTTCATACCGTCCCTTTTCGTCGGGCAGAAAGGTCACGCCCAGGTTGGCTCCAGCTTGATGAAGCTGTTGGGCGATTCCCCAGGCGATCGAGCGGTTGTTGGCGATGCCTGTGACGAGAGCGTTTTTGCCAGTCAAGTTCAGCATGAGAATCTGTGAAAAATCTTTATTTAGGCGCAACTAGGAGAATACTGGAAAACTAGGATCTAAGGATAGAGGATTCGTTTTGGTGTGGTCGTTTCACTTTAGGGCGATCGCCTTGTATCGCAGATAACACAAGCCTTTCGAGTCCCTTCATCAAAGCTCAAACCTGGCTTAATTTTGAACAAGTTCAGCGCTACCGACGCAAAGTTATGTGGATTTACTGAGGGACTTTCGATACAGGTTGGCAGATTTTGTATCGTCGTGTACAAAAAACAGTCTCGCAGTTAAGTTTTAGTGTTCTAAAGTCAGAGATCTCTCACAGGAAGCAGGGGATCTATGCATGACCTGATTCAGTCTATACGACAGTGGGTAGGGCGAGGGTATGGTAGTGACGCAAGATAGACCACCGCTAGCGAATGTATTTCGGCAGCTGAGTGGCGGGGCTTTTCCGCCTGTGGTGGAGTCGTTTGATCGAAGTAAGACTATTTTCTTTCCGGGTGATCCCGCTGAGCGCGTCTATTTTTTGCTCAAAGGAGCCGTGAAGCTGTCCAGAGTCTACGAGGCTGGAGAGGAAATTACGGTTGCTCTGCTGCGAGAAAACAGCGTGTTTGGCGTATTGTCTCTAATCACGGGACATCGCTCTGATCGGTTTTACCACGCCGTTGCTTTTACACCTGTTGATTTGCTTTCGGTTCCAATTGAGCAGGTTGAGAAGGCGCTGAAAGATAACCCTGAGCTGTCGATGCTGATGCTCCAGGGACTTTCATCTCGGATTCTGCAAACCGAGATGATGATCGAAACGCTGGCACACCGAGATATGGGTTCTCGGCTGGTGAGTTTCCTGCTGATTCTTTGCCGCGACTTTGGCATGCCCAGCCCGGATGGGATCACGATTGACCTGAAGTTGTCGCATCAGGCGATCGCCGAGGCAATTGGTTCTACCCGCGTGACAGTAACTCGTCTGCTAGGTGACCTGCGGCAAGATAAGATGATATCTATCCACAAAAAGAAAATTACCGTTCATAATCCTGTTGCCCTTAGCCAGCAATTTACTTAAGTCAACGCATCGACTCGTTCACCTCGTTCAGAATGCAGTAGGCTGTATCTGGACTGTTTCTAACCAGCGATGACCGCTCAGTTAGTCCTGATTGCAGCAATTTTAGTACTGGGGGGGGTGATCGCCACGGTGGGCGATCGCCTTGGGATGCGGGTGGGTAAAGCTCGGCTGACCCTGTTTAACCTGCGCCCCCGACAGACTGCAACGATTGTTACCGTTCTCACAGGTAGCGTTATTTCTGCTTCTACTTTTGCGCTCCTGTTTGCCTTGAGTGAGCAGCTTCGTCGCGGTATTTTCGACTATGAAGAAATTCAAGAGAACTTAACTACTGCCCGCCAAGACCTGGAAGAGGTGAGCGAGGAAAAGCAGCAAATTGAGACTCAACGAGATCAGGCAATTGAGCAACAAATGGCTGCCCGGAGGCGACTGCGACAGATTAATCGGGATTTGGAAGCGGCGGTCGCTCGTCAAGCCGGAACCGCTGCTCAACTTAACCAGGCTCAAAACCAACTTAACCAAACTCAGCGCCAACTGGGTCAGATCCGTTCTAGTTTTGAGCAGGCCCGTGTTCAACTGGGTCGGGTCACACAGCAGGCAAATAGCCTCCGGTCAGAAATTCGGGAGCTTCAGGTTGGGCGGCAGCAGTTAATTCGACAGCGAGAAGAAGAATTAGCGCTGCGGGATCAGGCGATTGCCGAACGGGAAGAACTGCTGCGTCAACTCGAAGCCCAAAGAACATTCCTCGTTCGAGAGGTGCAATCTCTTGAGCGAGAGTTTCAAGGCTTACGCCAGGGCAACGTTGCTCTCCTGCGGAATCAAGCTCTTGTATCTCGTGCCTTTCGCATTGTTGATCCGGCTGTCGCGCCTCAGGTAATTTATCAACTATTGCTAGAGGCTAATCGAGTCGCAGTCCAAGAAATCTTACCTGATGCAGATAACTTAGATCAGCAAGTCATCGATATTACAAATGCTGAGGTTGAGCGTTTAGTCAGTCAAATTCGGGATGGACAGGAATACGTTGTGCGGATTCTTTCGGCAGGCAACTATGTCGTGGGAGAACCGTGTGTCGTAGCTGGGGAATCCTGTATTCAGGTGTTTGCGGCTGCCACCCCCAATCAGGTTGTATTTTTAGATGGAGAAATTGTAGCGTCCGTTTCTGTCAATCCATCCGCTGCCACGGACGAAGAACTGCTTGACCGAATTAGGCTATTGGCAGCGGCCTCCCAGTTTCGGGCCAGGCAGGCAGGCATATTGCTCGATATCCCTCAAATTGCAGATGGTCGAACTCAAACTTTGATCAACTTTCTGCGGCAGGTAAAGCAATACAATCAACCTGTTGAGATCCAGGCGATCGCCTCAGACATCACCTATACTGCGGGTCCAGTTAGGTTAGAGCTAGTTGCAGTTCGAGACGGTCAGGTTTTATTTGGGACAGAGCAATCATCGCCCTTATTCGTTCCACAACAACCTGATTCGCAGCCGCCCAGACTGGAACAGCCTGCCCCTAACCCAAGCAATTTAGACCGGAACAATTCAGATCGGAATAATTAGGAACAGTTCAACTGAATGAATTCTCGCAGGTTTTATTCTTCAAACCGCATGGTATCCCCGTTCTTTGACTCCAGTCAGCCAGCTATTTTGGGTTTTGATCCCGGTCGCCAAAAGTGTGGTGTAGCAGTCATGGGGCTAGACCGCAGCCTCTTCTATTGTGAGGTGATCCCCGCAGAGGAGGCGCTCGCCACCATTCAATCGTTACGCCAACAGTTTCCGATTTCGATTCTAGTGATGGGCGATCAAACCAGTTCTAAAGAGTGGAAGCAAAAGCTCGGTAGCAGTTTGTCAGAACCCCTGCGAATCGTCATGGTAGATGAGCGGTTTAGCACCCTGGAAGCTCGCGATCGCTACTGGCAAATGTATCCACCCAAAGGTTTATCTCGCCTTCTACCACAGGGTATTCGTACCCTCCCCCGCCCAATCGACGACATTGTAGCGATTCTCTTAATCGAGCGCTATTTGGGCAGGTTGACGGCTTAGGCGGTTAAATCTCTGCCCGAATCGTAAACGAATAATCCCCACCTGGCTCAAGCTGGTAGTCACATTTTTCTAGGAAGCGACCTAGTGGTTCTTGAATCAGCGCTCTGCCCAGAGAAGGCTCAACGGATAGCTCTCCTCGGTTAAAGCGCCACTGAAACTGCCACTGATAATCACTTGCTGTCACCTCACCTTCAATTCTGCCCTGTTGCCAAGACTGGTGAGTGATGCGGACATAGGCAGTCGTTTCAGGTAGACGCTTGGAACTCACAGTTACTTCTATTTCCTACTTGAGCTATTTCCTATTGAATGGAGGATGTTCCTACCGGTTGTGCTTCAGGTTCGAGTACCCATAGCACCAGTCCTTTTGGAATTCTAGTAAGCACAACCGTATTGCCTCGGTCAGTCATGCGTTGGGCTCCTCGCCGAGCCGCTTCTACGGTTGGGAAGAATTTGACAAACACATAAAACTGGTCTTCAAAAATAATGGCGCTGGTTGGTCGTGGCGTGTCAGGCAACAGTACATGACACTTATCAACTACTTTTTGAAACAAGATTGGAGTGGGTTCTGGTGAGCTAGCATGTTGGGATTCTAAACCAAAGTCGTTGAACATAAAGTGCTTTTTCGGCTAATCAAAAACCGGAGAAATTTAGCTCTAGACTTTCCTAGAATCTTTGAATCGCAGCATTTCCAGCCTGAGTATCAACGCAAGCTTAGAGTGAATCTAGCGAAGGTCTTAGGATTAAGCTAACAGCCTTAAGGCAGAAATGAGTAAAGTCTTTGGCCTTTAGCAAGTTATGCAAGGCTATTGTCAGCAGCAACAGAGCGACTGTTATAGAGGCTCATCGCTTTGGAAATTCCCTGCTTTAGGCTTAGCTCGACAGATGATAAGACCATCTGTAGTACCTCTGACATAATTTGCGCTTCTGCTTTAGAAAATTGCCCTAACACATGAGAAACGGTGTCTTTGTCAGAGGAAGCAAAGTTTTTGGGGCTATCGATGCCAATGCGGAGGCGAGGAAAGTTTTGCGTACCCAAGTGAGCGATCGCTGACTTCATACCCTTTTGCCCACCTGCTGAGCCAGAGAGCCGCAGCCGAATTTTGCCCACTGCTAGATCCATATCATCGTAGATGACCAGCACCGATTCTGGCGGCAGCTTAAACCAATCGGTTGCTGCCCGAATTGACTGCCCTGAAAGATTCATGTAGGTTAGCGGCTTCAGCAATCGAATTTTTTCGCCGTGCGGACCTCGTCCTTCGCCAAAAACTGCCTGGAACTTACGATTTTCGGACATGCTAATACCCCACGATCGCGCCAGCAAGTCGATCGCCTCAAAGCCAATGTTGTGCCGAGTTTTGTCGTACTTTGCTCCCGGATTGCCCAACCCCACAATTAACTGTGGAATCACTAACTCAGGAGCCGCAGAAGTGTCTGTCATTTGAAGTGTCTGTCACTGCTGGCGATCGCCCACTACCTCTTACCCAGTCCCTAATTCCTAACTTTGAGTAACTTTCTCATCGGCACTTGCTTCAGCTTCAACCGCTTCAGCGACTTCAACTGCTTCAGCGACTTCGGACTCAGTTTTAGCTTCAGTTGGGGTGGGTGCTAGCGCCTTGCGCGAAGACGGAGTTTCTAGCTTAGCCTCCATTGGTTGACTTACTGTCTTTTCCAGCCGCTCCGCTTCTTTCTTAAATTCGTTTTCAAATTCTTTAGAAGCTTCCTGGAAGCCTCGAATCGCTTTGCCCAAACTACGACCGATCTCTGGTAGCTTCTTGGGACCAAAAACCAGCAGGGCAACGACCATAATCAGCGCCATTTCTGGTAGACCAATTCCAAAAACATTCATGCTGCTTCCTCCTAAAACTGCGGGTGGGCGATCGCCCCTCTAACGACAGACTCAACTTTTTAGTATAGGGCGAACAAAAAACCCCGGACGAGCCGGGGCAGGTATTCATCCAATATCCACAACCAAAGGAAAACTTGTAAGCAATTTGCTGAAAGCTATTTGCCTAGCGTGCTCCAGTCTACGTCCAGACCTTCGAGCAGCAAGGAAGAATTGTAAATTTGCAGAATGATCAGCAAAAACACGAAAAATAAACCCATAAAGACAGCCATCAGTGGTGTCGTTCCCCAACCGGGAGCAACCTTACCGTATTCAGAGTTTAGAGGCTTGAGGAGATTTCCCAACCGAGTCTGTTGTGCCATGAGTGACCTGCGATAAATCTCAATATTTAACGATCCGTAATATTATAAGAGAATACTACTCATAATTGATCGCTTATGGAACCCGCAACAGTTTTTAGCATTTCTATTGGTGTTTTCTTGCTAGCCGTTACAGGCTTTTCTATTTATACCTCGTTTGGGCCCCCTTCCAAAGAACTTGGCGATCCATTTGAAGATCACGAAGATTAGAAAGCGCTTAAGTAAGACGAGCGTTTGTAACCAAACGCAAACTCCAGTACTTCCTTGAGTTTGCTAGCGTGATGCCCGTCATCTTGCTCAAATTAATATGACTACGGTTCGACCCAGCAATCCTGGGTCGAATTTAGTTTGTCGAACGGACTCAGCTTAATCCACAGCAGAGTTGCGCTTCATTCAGTTCAAGCCATACTAGCCACAGAGTAATCTTTATTCTGATTCGTTTTATTCTACTGCCGAAATAGATTCTTTTATTTCTGACTGGCTTGGTTCAACTCTACGGTAGAGCAATCTAACGCTGAGCTTCTTTGTTCCACCTCCAGAGCCACTTTTGCTCCATCCTGGGAATAGGTTCTATCTTGTACTTACTTCAACCAGGAGCAAATTTACTTTGTTCTATCCCTTAAACAGATAGCTCTATGTAAAACAGATTTTGGATGAGGTGAGAAGGCGATCGCTTCCCTCGTAGCTCAGCTTTACTAGCAAATTCTGCCGTGATTTAGCAGACGGTGCGATCGTAAAACAACTTCAGATTGCGCACAATGAAGTCAGAAATCGAGATTTGTAGTCCATGTTCACTTTAGTTTCTACTTAAACCTTCTTGGAGTAGCAATGAAAGCACTTAAAGTCATGGCAACGATCAATGAACAGGGGCAACTGAACTTAGACCATCCCCTCAATGTGGATAAGAACAGCCGTGTAGAAGTGATTGTTTTAATTCCAGAAGAGAATTCTCTAGATAATCAATCTCAAGCAAAAGTTTTAGCCAATTTCCGCCAATCTTGGCACGAAGCTATGTCTGGGCAAACTATTCCAGTTGCTCAACTTTGGGAAGAACTTGAAGGTGACTGATCGACCTTTGATTTAAGTTGAAGCTTCACCAACATTCAACCGAAATTTACGCGCCCTTGCTAAGAAATATCGCAATATTCGGAATGATATACAACCTATCATTGAACGACTTGAGCAAGGAGAGTTACCAGGAGATCAAATACCTGGAATTAACTATGCAGTCTTCAAGTTAAGAGTCCGAAATAGCAACACTCAAAAGGGTAAAAGCGGTGGTTATCGTTTAACTTACTACGTCAAAACTGCAACGGGAATTATTTTGCTGACCCTCTACACAAAATCTGAACAAGTCGATGTTGCAGAGGATATCTGGAGTATCATCACCGAATATGAGCAATGAGCGATCACAGCTTCAGACCTGCCACAATTTCAGCAAGATGGGGAGCAAACTGTTGAGCCGCTTCATCACTGGAGAATGATCCAGCAGGGGAACGGCTGACCACGCCTGTGACGATCGCATAAAGCGTCGTGCCATCTGTCGCAACATATCCTAAAACCTGATCGATCAAAACTCCGTTGGCATGGGTGATGGTGTAGCCGTAGTGTAGTCCGGGCAGGCTACCAACCGTTACCTCTTCCGGTGTTTCAGCCACAAAGCTGATGGTGCTGTCATTGAGTGTGCGATCGCGCTCAGTTGAATTGTATTGGGACTCAGTCCATGCTCTAAGTGCAGCTATGGGTTCCCCTTGAGATTCAACCAGCATTGGTTCAAACTCTGAGCCAGCACCAGGTTGGCTAAACAGGATGACGGTACCAAGGATTTCGCCATTCTCATAAACGCATAGCAAGGTTGGATTTTCACAAGGAGTGACCTGCCAGCCTTCTGGAGCGGAGGTTTCTCCCAAAACGGCAGACCAACTTAAGGTATCGGATGGAGTGGTCGTTGTTTCGGAAAGTTGGGATTGGGCGATCGCCTCATTAGGCTTTGTAGAAGGAGTTACCTCTAGTGGCAAAGGCTGAGGTTCCATTTGCAGTTCGGTATAGGCAGCCATTCCCAACGCAGCGAAAGACATTGCAGCCAAGGGCAGGAAGAAGGCAAGAATTTTCATCTGGAAAGCTACTTTCCTAATAACAGTAAGAGAGTCCTTAACAATCGAGCAAATTAGTTGGGCTGTCCTTAGAGGTTCTTCATCTAGCCAAAGCGCAATTCCGTCCCCTTTTGCCAAAACCACTTTAAGGATGATGAATGACACACAACTTAGTCGTTTTTGCGCCATTCAGACCTTAAAAGGTGATTCGAGTACAAAATTTATCTTCTACTGTTAAAGAGAACGTTGCTCTGCAGTTGCAGAAACTGATACGTTACACCGGGATTAATCTACCGCTCTCTTCCAACAGGTGAAAAGCTTAAAGCGCTTGTATAACTGGCATCGGAGCCGTTCAGTTTGCAGGGTGGTTTAATGAAGTGAACAAGAGATCGAAGTAAGGCAAGTCACGATGACCGTTGAGGAAGCACTGGCTATTTTAGATACAGCCTTACAGCAAGAGCGCCTAAACGACGTTCAAGAAATCGTCTTTCGCTGCTGCTGGGAAGGGCAGACCTATGCTGAAATTGCCGATTCGGCAGGATATGACCCTGGCTATATCAAGGATGTCGGCTCCAAACTGTGGCAGCTTCTATCAGAATCTCTGGGTGAAAAAGTCAGCAAAAGCAACCTCCAGTCCGTTTTCAGAAGAAACCTACACCGCCTCCCACCTACCCCAGAACCTACCGATTCCACCCCCGTACCCTCAACCCCTTCTCCCCTTAACCCCCCGCCCCTAACGCCCAGCCCCTTTTCTCCCCATTGCGACTGGGGAGAAGCGATCGACGTTTCCACCTTTTACGGTCGGGCAGAAGAGCTAGATACGTTAAAGCAGTGGATTTTGGGCACTCAGACTAGTCAACCTTGTCGCCTAATTGCCATGTTGGGGATGGGCGGCATTGGCAAAACGTCTCTGTCAGTGAAGCTGGCACAAGAGATCGTCGAGGGTGCAGGGATAACAGAGACATCTCCCTATAACCCGTTTGAGTTTGTGATTTGGCGATCGCTCCGCAATGCTCCCTCAGTAGAAGATATCCTCGCTGACCTAATCCGTATCTTCTCCAACGACCAGGAAACTGAAGCCAACTTATCTAAAGAACTCAGCGCTAGAATTACTCGGCTGATTCACTATTTCCGCACTCACCGTTGCTTATTGGTATTGGATAATGCCGAAACGATTTTGCGTGGCGGCGACTATGCCGGATATTATCGCGAAGGCTATGAGGGCTATGGAGACTTGCTGCGGCGAGTGGGAGAAGTGACTCACCAAAGCTGTCTGGTGATCACCAGTCGAGAAAAGCCGAGGGAATTTGTCTCTTTGGAAGGTGATACATTACCCGTGCGATCGCTGAATCTGATTGGCTTACGGGGAACTGACGGACAGGAAATTCTCAAAGCAAAAGGTGAGTTTGTTGGTTCTGAAGCTGAATTAGAAGCACTCACCAATCGCTACGCTGGGAATCCACTGGCGCTAAAGATTGTCGCTACCACGATTCAAGACCTATTTGATGGCAGCATTGCCGAATTTTTGGCACAAGGTACTGCTGTCTTTGATGATATTCGCACCCTGCTAGACCAGCAATTTAGCCGCCTGTCAGACTTAGAGCGGGAAATGATGTATTGGCTGGCGATCGACCGGGAACCCGTTGCTTTCGCCGATTTGCAGGAAGATCTGTTAGTACCTGTCACTAGAACACAGTTAATTGAGGCGATTGGCTCACTGCGGCGGCGATCGCTAATTGAAAAAGCAACCTCTACACCAGGCGATCGCCAGTCCAACAGTTACACGCAACAGCCCGTTGTCATGGAGTATGTGACTGAAAATCTGGTTGAGCAAACTTGCCAGGAGATTCTCACCGAAAAGCTCTCACTGTTTATCACTCACGCGCTGCTCAAAGCTTCAACCAAAGACTATATTCGGGAAAGCCAGATTCGGATTATTTTAGAGCCGATTGTCAATCAACTCATGTCCCGACTGCGGACGAAGCCAGACGTTGAGCAAAAGCTAAATCGGGTCTTGGAAAAGCTGCAAGAATTGGCTGACCAAAGCGGCTATGGTGGCGGCAACCTGATTAACCTGTATCGGCAGCTTAAGACCGATTTGACGGACTTCGATTTTGCTCAAATCAGAGTGTGGCACGCCTATCTAGCCGATATGAGCCTGCACCGGGTTGATTTTACCGACGCGGATCTGGCGAAATCTGTATTTGCTCAAACGCTGGGTAGCATTCTGTCAGTTGCCTTTAGCCCCGATGGAACTCTCCTGGCTACCAGCGATGAAGATGGCGAAATTCGGGTGTGGCAGGTGGCAGACGGCAGACAGCTTTATACCTGTCGGGAGCACACCGAGTGGGTTTGGTCGATTACCTTTAGCCCTGATGGGGAGGCGATCGCCAGCAGCAGCAAAGACAAAACCGTGCGGCTGTGGGATTCGGCTACGGGACAATGCTTTCAAGACTTACAGGGACATACGGGTTGGGTTTGGTCGTCCGCTTTCAGCCCCGATGGTCAAACCCTGATCAGCGGCAGTGAAGACCAGACAGTAAAACTATGGGATGTTAACACAGGTGACTGTCTCAACACCTTTGAGGGACACTTGGGCGGGGTCTGGTCAGTTGCTTTTAGCCCGGATGCTAAACACTTCGCTAGTGGCGGCGTAGATCAAATCGTGCGGCTGTGGGATGTAGAAACAGAGAAATGTCTCCTCCTGGAAGGACATACAAACCGCATCCGATCCGTTGTGTTTAGCCCCGATGGTCAACTTTTAGTGACGGCTGGTGATGATCAGTCGGTGCGCTTCTGGCAGGTCAGCACGGGAGAATGTCTGCACATTGCGCCCCACGACAGCCGCATCTGGTCAGTCGCATTTAGTCCTGATGGAGAGCTGGTGGCGATCGCCAGTGACGACCAAACCATCAAACTTTGGGAAGCCCACACCCGCCAATTTCTCAGAACCTTTCAGGGACATAGCAGTCGGGTCTGGTCAGTCGCATTTAGTCCTGATAGCCAGACGCTAGCGAGCGGCAGCGATGACCAAACCATTCGCCTTTGGGAAGTTCACAGCGGGCAGTGCCTCCGCAGCTTTCAAGGACACAACAACTGGATCTGGTCGGTCGCCTTTGCCCCTGACGGAAATTCCCTTGCTAGTGGCGGTGAGGATCGGGCAGTGCGATTGTGGGATTTGCAGACTGAGAAATGTTTTAAGGAATTGCGGGGACACACCGGACGCATCTGGTCGGTTGCCTTTAGTCCTAATGGACAGCTTATCGCCAGCGGTAGCGACGACCAAACTATTAAACTGTGGCAGGTGAGAACTGGACGTTGCCGTGCTACTTTGCGGGGACACACGCGACAGGTGCGCCTAGTTGCCTTTAGCCCAGATGGTCAGCTTCTCGCAAGTGCCAGTGGCGATCGCACGGTCAAACTCTGGGAAACCAGCACCGGACAATGCCTTAAGACGTTACGGGGACACACAAGCTGGCTCTTTTCTGTTGCCTTTAGTCCCGACGGTAAGCTTCTGGTAACCGGCAGCGATGACCAAACCGTTCGGCTATGGGATGTGAATACAGGCGAATGTCTAACCGTGCTGGAGGGACACACCAAAATTGTTCTATCGGTTGCCTTTAGCCCGGACGGCAACACCGTCGCCAGCAGCAGCGACGATCAAACTATTCGACTGTGGGATGTCAGCACGGGGGAATGCACTCGCACCATTTCCCAGGAAGCGGGTTGGGTACAGGTTGTCGCCTTCAGCCCTAATTCTGAGCCCCCCATTCTCGCTAGTAGTGGCAATGACCAGATGATTAAGCTGTGGGATATTAGTCAGACTGAATGCCTGAATCAGTTGCAGGGGCATAGAAAGGCCGTGAATGCGATCGCCTTCAGTCCCGGCGGACAGTATCTTGTCTCCGGCAGCGAAGACGAAACAATCAAACTTTGGCAAGTCAAAACCGGAGACTGTCTTAAAACGCTCAGGGCCGAACGTCCTTATGAAGCCATGAACATCACAGGCACAACTGGACTAACCGCTGCCCAGAGAGCGACTTTGAGAGCATTAGGGGCAGTAGAGTTTTGATTGCTGGTCGTTATGTAAATTAGAACTAACATCGTGTCACCAGGAAGGGTTATGTCCATTCTCGATAACCTAACGGCTGAAGGTCGGGCAAGACGAGTTGAGCAAACTGACCCGCCGCGATCGCCCCGCGAAACCCTGCCCACCATGTATGATTTGCCCAGCGAAGATCCAGAGGAGCCTGGTTTGCCCGACGAGTTTCACGACCTGCAACCGCAACTGCTCAGCCGCACTCTACGCCTCAGTCGCTACGGCCGCGAAAACTGCTTCACCGCCTCCGACCTTAACCTCTATTACGATGTCGCTCACCCCCTGTGGCAAAAACGCCCAGACTGGTTTCTGGTGGTTGGTGTGTCTTGTCTTTATGAAGGCCAGGACTTGCGCCGCAGCTATGTAGTGTGGCAAGAAGGCAGGTTTCCCTCTGTGTCATCGTTGAGTTTTTGTCTCCTGGCACCGAGGCTGACGCTCTAGGTCGGTTTCATAGTGCCGTTACAACTGCAACCTCACCTGAATTGAACGGAGAGTCCTCCCAAAACATAAGACCTCTTGGCAAGCTAGAGGTATACGAGCAGTATTTACGAGTCCCGCACTACATCGTCTACAGTCGTTACACTAGACAATTGCGTTACTTCAAGCTAGAGGGTGGACAGTACCAGGAGCAACCCGTTGGTGAAGTGGCTCCATTCATCTGGCTAGATGATCTGGAGATTGGCTTAGGAATTTGGCAAGGTGAGTTTGAGGGTGTGCCGGACTCCTGGTTGCGCTGGTGCGATCGCGAAGGCAACTGGTTGCTGACCGACACCGAACAGGAACAGTTTGAGAAAGAACAGGAACGGCTTGAAAAAGAACGGGAACGTGCTGCTAGAGAGCAGGAACGGCTTGAAAAAGAACAGGAACGCGCCGCTAAGGAACAAGTTCAGTCCCAATTACTCCAGACTGCCCGCAATCTGCTAGCAACCGGCATGGAACTTGAGCAAGTGATTGCTATTGCAGGATTAACAGAGGAACAAGTGCGGGCGCTTGATAATCCTGAGCCTTAAAATTCCTTAAAATCTCAAAGCTTGGTGCAACAGGTCTTGGTGCATTAAGGCTCTGTCTCGAAGGGAGTGGAGTTGGTCAGCAGAGAGTGGGTCACCGTTGGCGTACAGTTCTAGCCAGGTTTGGCAGATTTGACTCGGATCGTTGGGAATTTGGTCAAGTGTCCAGCCAGGAAGGTCTAAGTCCTGCATAAGCTGGCTCACTTTGGGGTCATAGCTAATTGCGAAACAGCGACACTCAGCTGCCGCTGCCATGATGAGTCCATGAAAGCGCATGGCGATCGCCATTTCCACTCCTTCAAACACGCCTCGCAACTGCTGCGGATCTTCGAGCGTCAAAATGTGGCTGGAGCCAGGTAGCTGGGGTTGAATCGCCTGGGCGATCGCCAAGTCTTGCTCAGGCTGAAATGGAATCAGCAGCAAACAGGTTTGAGTCGCCTCTTGAAAATCAGCCAGAGCACGGGTCAACACCTGGAGTCGGGCTGGAGTCAACTCTGGATGAGGACGCAACACTACTGCGACTCTAGGAGCAGGCAAATCCCATAAACCCGGAACGGACTTAGGCTCTAGTGCCCAAACCGGATCAGGTGCCAGTGTACAGGGAATCTTCCAGTCCATCAGCAATTTAGCAGAAGCGCGATCGCGCACACTCACCGCCGCACAACCCGTAAAAGCCTTTTCTGCTAAGCAACGTGTTGAAGCACGATTTAACGGGCCGATTCCCTGGGCCCAGGCGATCGTCTTGAGTCCCATCCGTCGTGCCAAACCCATCAGTCCTGCGTAGTAAACCGGACTAAGGGCACTGGTTGCATCCTGCATCAGACTGCCGCCGCCCCAGATGAAAGCATCCGATCGCCTTAAGACTTGAAAGACTGAGGAAGACATGCGATCGCCCGCTGCTACTCCATAGCGTCGTGTCGTTTCGGTCGGATTGCCCGACAGCACAAACGGCTCTATGTGGGCAGGTAACATTTGCAGCAAAGCCGCTAAAAGTGCCTCATCTCCCCCATTGCCCTTGCCATAGTAACCGCATAAAACCGCCCGCATTCGCCGTTCCAACCATCCTGAACAACATACCCTTTACAATACCTGATTGAAAGGGTTGATTTTTCGTACTCTAAGCTGACGAACAATCAACTTCTAAAACAGCCTCTCAACTCTAATATGCACGCTCTCTCTATCCCCACCTGGATTATTCACATCTCAAGTGTGATCGAATGGATCGCCGCAATTTGGCTGATCTGGACGTATGCAGAAGTCACGCAAAATCAGGCATGGCGAGCTTTGTCGTTTGGAATGCTGCCTGCCCTGGTTAGTGCTATGTGTGCCTGCACCTGGCACTTGTTTGACAATGCGCCTGAGCTAGAGTGGATAGTCACTCTGCAAGCCGCTATGACCGTCGTGGGCAACATTACACTCTGCCTTGCTGCCTGGTGGATCTGGCGATTAGCGCCCCGCGCAACTCCGCAGGAACCGCCCCTTCTTCCAACAAAAGACGAATAACCTCCAATTAATTTAATTAATTGAAGAGGTTTATTTTTGTGTATTGAACGCACAAAAATAAACCTCTAAAGCGACAGCCAGTCCCTAACCCCCTTCCCTCCTCCCATGCCTTCCAAAGAAACTCTCTTCGCCCTCTCCCTCTTTCCTTACCTTGGCTTCCTCTGGTTTCTGACCCGTTCTGGCCAAACGCCACGCCTTGCCCTAATTGGGTTTTACATGACGCTTGTGTTCGTTGCAGTAACTATTCCGATTGGCATCTATGCTCAAGTTGCTTATGGGGAATCTCTGGCAAACGTGGACTTTTTGCACGGTGGGGCAGAAGTTTTCCTAACACTCTCAAACGTTTTGGTTCTGCTAGGATTTCGGCAAGCAATTCAGCAAAAGCAGCAGGCTATCGCGAATCAATCAAAAAAAGATTCCGAGAATCAGACAGATACAGGTGTTGCTGATATGGGATAAGTGTAATTTCAATTTTTAGGAGCTAGCTCTGTGAAATTGGGTCAGTGGCTCGGCTTTCTATGTTTGGCGATCGCCCTCATGATCCTCTGGGAAATTCGTCAAATACTGCTGCTGGTGTTTACAGCCGTGGTGCTGGCAACTGCGCTCAATAGTCTGGTGCAGCGGTTTAAGAGAGCCGGAATGCGTCGCAGCATAGCAGTACCGCTGACGCTAGGGTTACTGTTGCTAGTCAACATCCTGTTTGTCGTTTTGATTGTGCCCCCCTTCCTGAATCAGTTTTTGCGACTGGTTGATTTGCTGCCTAGAGCCTTGACTGAAGCGCTGGAATGGATAGAAGGGATGGAAGGGCTGATCAATCAGCAACCCACTTGGCTGCCAGAATTAGAGCTACCCACACCCTCCAACCTGACGCGAGAACTGCAACCACTGTTCAGGAATCTGCTCGAAAACTTCTTTGCATTCTTCTCAAACTCACTCACGGCAGTACTGCAATTTTTGCTGGTGATCGTTCTGACAATTATGTTTCTGGCAGACCCAATCTCCTATCGACAGGCGTTTTTGCAGCTTTTTCCCTCATTTTATCGACGACGGGCAGACGAAATTTTAGTGAAATGTGAGGTTTGTTTAGGAAACTGGCTGGCTGGAATTTTGATTAATTCTCTCTTCATTGCTGCCCTTAGCGGCGTTGGACTGTGGATACTACAAATTCAACTGGTGCTAGCCCATGCCCTGTTAGCGGGACTTCTCAATTTCATTCCCAATATTGGACCAACGCTGAGCGTAGTCTTTCCACTGACGATCGCCCTGCTCGATGCACCCTGGAAGGCTATTGCTGTGCTCATTCTTTATCTGGTGATTCAGCAGATTGAGAGCTATTGGCTCACCCCTACTGTAATGGCGCAGCAAGTCTCACTTTTGCCTGCCGCCACTCTGGTCGCTCAAATTTTCTTTGCTAGCTTCTTTGGCTTTTTGGGGCTGTTACTCGCTTTACCGCTAACGGTTGTCGCCAAAACCTGGATTGAGGAAGTATTAATCAAAGACGTCTTAGACAAATGGGATAAGAAACCTCAGTGGATACCTGTGGGAGCAACAGAAGGTTTAGCGACATTGCCGCTCGTAGACCCCGTTAAGAGAGATTTCCCCTTTACAGATTCCTCGGAAGGTTCCGTTGCATCCAAAGATGGGCAGGCGATCGCCTCCAACAATTCTGAAAACGCTCCACCCGCACCCCCTATCTAGTGAGCTTATTGAAGTGCCTGACGCTGCAACTCCAACAATTCCTGAATGCCTTTTTCGGCTAAGTCCATCATCTGGTTAAGCTGAACACGAGTAAAGCTACCTTCCTCAGCAGTTCCCTGTAACTCGATTAGACTCAGATCTTGATTTAAAACAACATTAAAATCAACGGTTGCAGCGACATCTTCGGGGTAGTTGAGGTCTAGGAGAGGAACTTCTTCAATTAGACCAATGGAAACAGCAGCAACCTGATGATGCAGGGGCGATCGCTCCAATTCTCCCCGCTCTATCAGTTTTTGCAACGCGTCACTCACTGCTACATAGCCACCCGTAATTGCAGTTGTGCGCGTTCCGGCATCTGCCTGCAATACGTCAGCATCCACAATCAGCGTGCGTTCACCCAACGCCTTCATATCAATCGCCGATCGCAAACTGCGCCCGATCAAGCGTTGAATTTCCTGCGTCCGTCCCGACAGTTTCATAAACTCTCGTTCTTGGCGCTGCGGCGTGGCTCCCGGCAACATTCGATACTCTGCGGTAAGCCATCCCTGCCCAGTTCCTGCTAGGAATTTTGGTACTCCAGGTTGAACCGTGACCGTACACAGCACTTGAGTATCACCACAGTGCGTTAAAACCGAACCAGCCGCAAAGCGAGTAAACTGTCGCTCAAACCGAACCGGACGCAGTTGGTCAGGTTGCCGACCATCAGGACGCTGCCACATTGTGATTGCCTCATCTGTGCCTCTTCTCCTCAGAAGGATACAGCGTTTTGGGGATTGGGGTTGAGAGTTAGGCGAAGAGATAGGGTCGTGTAGGGGCATAGCATTCGGGCAATAATGCTTGCTCTATTCCAAAGATTGTCTGCCGAATGCTACGCCCTTAGGGAGTTTTGCTTCTCAAACACATTCTAATCACATTCAGCAAGTAGCTCTTGATCAGTTGACGGCTGTACATCTGTAGTGTTTGATAGAGGGAAAAATCAGGGAGATGACGCTACATTTTGTTTTTTCTATCTGGATTTATTCAGGCAAAAGCCGTATGCTTCTGAGTAACGTATCCTTGTACTAATCCAGTACCAACCAACGCTTTACGACCCGTCAAAACCCGATTCGCTAGAGTGATTTCCTATGGTTTCCCAACTCGAAACCCAAGCTACTGGTTCTAATCGCCATTCCTACACCATTGGGGGATTGATTCAAGTTTTTACATCTCCCTACCGCAGTTTCTTCACAAACGTGATGGCGCAAGCATTAGGCATTGCCGGTCAGGGAAGAACTGTCTTGGTAGTGCAGTTTCTCAAAGGCGGCATTGGACAGGGGCATGAGCATCCGGTAAAGCTGGGGCAAAACCTGGACTGGCTGCGCTGTGATTTGCCTCGCTGCATTGACACCGCTGAGATTGAAGACACTGAAATGCTAGCTTTGCTTGACCTTTGGCGCTACACCCAGAGTGTTGTTGCAGAGGGCAAATACTCGCTGGTGGTGCTGGATGAATTAAGTTTGGCGATCAATTTTGGGCTGATTCCAGAAACGGAAGTTTTAGCGTTTTTAGAAAATCGTCCGTGTCATGTAGACGTAATTTTGACTGGGCCAGAAGTGTCTGAATCCATCCGAAATGTGGCTGACCAGATTACCGAGTTAAGGCGAAGCGATCGCCCCTAAGCCCAACTCAAAGTTGCCCTTATTATTCTCTATTCCTAAAAAATCATGATTAAGAATGACACCTGGATTGCTCAGATGGCGGCTCAGGGCATGATTGCCCCATTTGAGCCAAGTCTAATTCGAGGCATCAGTTTAGAATCAACGGCAATGCGTCCGGTGATTAGCTATGGGCTTTCTTCTTACGGTTATGACATCCGCCTGTCCCCGACAGAGTTTCGCATTTTCCGCCACATTCCCGGTACGGTTGTCGATCCCAAGCATTTCAATCCCGATAATTTAGAACCCGCTCGACTGCACAATGATTCCAGTGGTGAGTTTTTTATTCTGCCTGCCCATTCTTACGGGTTAGGAGTGGCGCTAGAACGGCTGCAAATTCCTGACAACATTACGGTCGTTTGCATTGGCAAGAGTACCTATGCGCGCTGTGGCATCATTGCGAACCTAACTCCCGCAGAGGCGGCATGGCGCGGACATTTGACGCTGGAGTTTTCTAATTCCTCTAGTGCGGACTGTCGGATTTATGCGAATGAGGGAATTGTGCAACTCCTGTTTTTGGAGGGAGAACCCTGTGAGGTCAGCTACGAGACGCGTCGGGGTAAGTATCAGGATCAGTCGGAAATGGTGACGCTGGCAAGAGTTTAACGGCGGAAGTTGAACCAGCTTTCTAATAGGTTCTGTTGGAAGGGGTGGCGATCGCCCCACTTCCTTTCCCATTCCATCGCGGTCTGCTGCACGATCTCTGACCAGGTTGGAGAAATTGTCGGCAGGGTTGCTAGCGCTTTAATGTGCAGGTTTTGGCGAATGGCGAGGGCGATCGCCCCGACAATTTCACTTACGTTTGCGCCAATCAGATGTGCGCCTAAAATTCTGCCATTGCGATGCACAATCAGTTTGCAGAAGCCTGTTGTTGCACCACAAATCTGAGCCTTTGCTAACGTTTTGAAAGTCTGTCGCAGCACGATCACGTTCTTATCAAACTGGTCCCCAAACTGTTGAATCACTTGCGCTTCGGTTAGTCCCACTCGTGCCAGTTCGGGGTCAGTGAAGATTGCCCAGGGAATGGTTCGGTAGTCTGTTTTGGTGGAAGGAAAGAAGAGTGCATTTTTGAGGGCGATCACCGCTTCATACTGTCCTAAATGCGGAAACGGGTAACCACCCAACGCTTCACCACAGGCGTAAATGCGGGAATTCGATGTTTGCAGTCTGTTGTTAACTGGAATCCCCTTTGCCGTAAACTTCACCCCAGCAGCTTCTAAGTTAAGTGAATCAAGTTGAGGCTGTTGTCGCGTCGCAACTATGACTTCGTCAGCTTCCAGGGCGCGATCGCCTGCCTGCACCCATTTCTTATCATCCAGTTGCTTTACCTGAGTCACCTGAGTTTGACTGAGAATCTGCACGCCTTCTGACTCCAAATGGGCTTGCATCAGGTGAGCAACCTCAGCGTCTTCGTGGGGCAATAAGGTTTTGACGATCAGTGTCACCTGATAGCCAAACCGCACCAGGGTTTGAGCCAACTCCAGTCCGCTGGGTGTGCCACCCAGAATCACAATATGTGCAGGTGATGGCGGAGGGGTAAGCCAAAAAGTCTCTGGAGTACAGGGTTGGGTGGTATCTAGTCCATCAATATTGGGGATTACAGGACAAGAGGCTGTTGCAATCAGATAGGTGCGCGATCGCAACGATCGCCCATTTACCCCAAACGCTAAGTGTGGACGACGGATAAACTCACCCGTACCTACAATCACATCTACGCCAGAAGCCGCCAGAATGGGAAGCGATCGCTCTCCTTCGTCCTGCACCTCTGTCACCCACTGCGCCCACTGAAGTGAGGCTGACCACTGCACGGGTGCATCAAAATTTCCTCCAGACAGTCCCCACTGTTCAACTTGACGCATCTGCTGAGCAACTTGCCCAACATGGACTAGGGTTTGATGGCGCAGGATTTGATTCCCTAAGAATTCAGGTTCTACTAGGGCGACACGAGCTTTGAGGCGACCTGCAGTTAGGGCAGCATAACGCGCAGCCGCAGTTCCGCCGATGATAACCAGGTTGTAATCAGGAGGCATAGACAAGAGGGAACTGGGGCTAGGGACTAGGGTTTCCCAAGTAAGTTGGGTTGAGGGTACGAAACCCAAAGATATAAGTCAACAATAGAAGGTTGTGTTGGGTTCCGCTTTGCTTCACCCAACCTACTTCAGCGCTTCTAACAGTTGTTGGTTTTCGGGCAAAGTGCGGACGGCGACGCGGAAGTAGCGATCGCCCAACTCGGGGAAACTCATACAGTCTCGAATCAGGATACGGCTTTGCTTTAACAGTTGTTGCTGAAGCTGCATGACGGAATGGTCGGATTGCACCAGTAAATAATTTGCTGCACCTGCAAGCGGAGACAAACCAGCCAGGTCTGAAAGCCCTTGAAAGAGCTGCGATCGCGCTTCTGCCAACCAGTCCCAGGTTTGCTGCTGAAAGGTAGTATCTTGCAGAACGGCAACTGCTGCTGCCGCCGCTAGGGTGTTAACTGACCAGGGATCGCGCCACTGTTGCCAGCGCTGGAGGCGATCGGGGTGGGCGATCGCATAACCAATTCGCAGTCCTGGCAAGCTGTAAAACTTAGTGAGCGATCGCAAAATGACCAGATTAGGATAATCTGACACCCATTCGATCAGGCTTTGCTGCTGGTCAGGTGGCAGAAAATCCATGAATGCTTCGTCCACAACCACTAGCGCAAACTGTTCTAAATAAGGCAAAATCTCTTTGCTTGAAAATAGCCAACCTGTTGGATTGTGTGGATTGTTTAACAGCAGACCTATTTGGGCTGGCTGAGAGGGCAAATTTGACAAAATTTGAGGTAAAACTTGAGGCTGAAATGACGAAACGACCTTTGCAGAAGCTTCTACGGAAACTTCTACAAAGGTCGTTGCTGATGAGGTATCCAGGTTTAGTGGACAGCGAACAATTTTCGTATTAAAGGCTTTAAGCGATCGGAGGTAATCTCCAAACGCTGGAGTGAGGAGGTAGGTTGCATCCAGTTCTGCTAGCTCGCGGCTTGCCCAGGTGAGCAACTCCGCAGAGCCATTTCCCGGCAAAATCCAATCAGGCGACAGGCGATGAAACTGACTCAACGCCTGTCGCAACTCTTGATAATTGGGGTCGGGATAGTTTCGCAGATCGCCTAAATGATTATGTATGGCGGCGATCGCTGAGTGAGGAGGTCCCAGCGGATTAATACTTGCAGAAAAATCGAGAATCATAGAGGGGGAACAACCTGCCAGCGATGCTGCCCAAGTTAAATTTCCCCCATGTCGAGGTCGCACTGAAGATACCTGCACGGATATTTTTGCACGGACATGGTTGCGAGAAGCCCTCGCAGGAACGGTTCTATTTTGGGGGAGCGACCTTCTCTTTAAACAGCTTGCCAGCAGAAAAAGCAGGCACTTTCGTCGCTGGAATTTCCATCGCCTCGCCTGTTTTGGGATTGCGACCCTCACGGGCTTTGCGTTCACGTGGTTCAAATGAACCAAAACCAACCAGCGTTACCTTTTCACCCTTAGAAACCGCTTCCATGATGGAATCGATGGCAGCAGTCAAAACGGCATCGGCTTGTTTTTTGGTTACATTGGCTTTTTCAGCCACGGAATCAACTAATTCGCCCTTGTTCATGGGAATCTCCTTGGAGCTATGAGCTGAGTAGATAAGGTATTCCAGAACTCAAATTGAGATCTGAGAGTAGAAAATCGAGTGGAAAGTTGAGGCAAAACCGCTGAAACTCCCGCAGACTCGAATTTTCAATGCTTTATTCTAAGGTCAAGTTGAGCGATATGGAACGGTAAAACCTTTAATTTATATAGATTTGGGCACTTTTTAAGCAATTTCATCCAAAAAATTAGAAACTTAAGGGTAATTAATGAGCTTAAATGAGTCAATTTACTCATTGCAGAGGTGATTAGTTATTCATTTCGGATTAGCAATTCTCCATAGATGACAAATAGTAAACCTGCACAATAAGCACCCTCAACTCGTAAATTTCACACCCTAGACGGTAGTTTAATTTGACGATCTGCACTAACAGTTAAAGGGTTACTTGATATTTAACCCAATGACAGATTTCGGCAAACTGCTCAGCCCAAAAATTGATGGCATTGTAGAGGACTGGATCAAAGCGGTCTATCAGGATGAGCAGATTGAAACAACCCGTGAGCTAACTCATAAGGCAGTGCGAGATAGTCTTCCTAGAGTGCTAGAAGCAATGGCAACGATGCTATCTCAGTCTGAGGTGAGTGATGTACAAACGCTGGTTGACGCGAGTCTAGAACACGGGGTAGTGAGGGCAGAGCAAGGATTTGAGCCGTCAGAAATTGCGCGAGAATATCGGCTTTTGCGATCGATTCTATTCTCAGCGCTAGAAACAGATTTGTTGCAAGGTTCACCTAGAGAGATGCTGCGGGCTGTGCGGCTGATTGATATGGTGATTGATGAGGCGATCGCCCGCTGCTTTGATAGCTACACGCAAGGACGACTGCAAGAATTAGAGCAGTTGCAAAATGAGCTTCGGTTAACCAATCAGGAACTGACGCGACTGGTTCGAGCTAGCAAAACGAACTTGTCTCATCTTGCCCACGAGCTAAAAACTCCTCTGACTTCAATCATCGGCTACTCTGATTTGTTTCTGCGTCAACATCGCCAGAACCCTGGATTGCGAGATGCGGTTCCTAATCTAGAAAGTATTGAGCGTGTCCTTACGGGAGGACGGCAGCTTTTGCGTCTGATTAATGATGCGTTAGAAATTTCGCGCTACGAAGCTGGACAAATGCAGCTTCAGGTGACTGAGATTGAAGTTCGGCCTTTAATTCGGTCGGTGGTGGAAATGGTTGAAACCCTGGCTAACGCCAAAAACTTACAGCTACAAGTGGACTGCGATCGCGCTCCCACCCAAGTAGTAACCGATCCACTAAGGCTTCAGCAAATTACCACTAATTTATTGAGTAACGCCATTCGCTACACCGACGCGAAGGGATCGGTGCAGTTAACTTGTGAGATGGTTTCAGACCAGATGTGGGCGATCGCCATTACAGACAGCGGCATTGGGATTAGCCCCGAAGACCAAAAGCGAATTTTCGAGCCCTATTTTCAGGGCAGCTTGGGCGATCGGGAAAAGGTTCCAGATAGTACTGGGTTAGGACTGGCGATCGTTTCCCGATTGGTCAAACTGTTGTCCGGTCAACTTGAAGTTGTCTCTCAGCCAGATGTTGGCTCTACCTTTACCGTTAAATTTCCTTTAGAGTTGCCTCTTAAGAATTGAGGCGATCGCCTATATAAAAAGGGCGATCGCCTCAAAAACGGGATGGACGAAGGGCAATTATCTTTGCCCGTTACAGGAGTTTAGTGAGATTAGATGGGTAAAGCAAAGGGGTGCTTACCCTACTGCTAGCGCACCTTTCTCTTAGATTTGGGTGCTTTGGGGTGAACCACTACCCATTGGCAATACAACACTCTTCGCAAAGGTAATCTTGTCCTCCAGGCTGAGCGGCTTCAGTTGCTCCAGGAAGCCTTGCGCCTGTTCGGGTAGGTTGTAGTCAGAAGGCACTTGAATAACAGAACCTTCATCCATGCTTTGTGCCAGCGCATACCAGAAAAACAGCTTGGTGCTGGAATCTAGAGCACCATATTGGTGGCTGTATTCAGTATCTTTGCGAGAAGCAATGTCTCGCTGAATTTGAAGCTGTTCTTCCTTAGGAGCTTGCTTAATCTGATTGACCCAGCTTCCGGCAATCGGAGAACCGGTCGAGTTGTCGTTTGGCTCTGGCGAAATCTGGTTGCCAATGTCCTTGTAAAGATACCAGAGAAGGGCAAGCTGCTCGTCTATATTAAACTGCTGGAATGCTTGCACAGCTTCCTTTTGGTTGTTCTTGATGTTGGTAAATGTCATAAAAGGGTTACTCAAATTCGTCAAATTCGTCAAATTCGTCATAGGTGTCTTCACCTGAACAACAACGTAACGAGATTTTAAGGATGGTTAACTCTCCTATGGGCATAGATGGTGAAGTGACCAAAGTTTGAGATTAGTTTAGCTTTGTAGCAGTTTTGTAAGCCTTGACGCAAAGAAGATGGAATTTAAATCTGCTGCTATATAGTGATGTACACTACCGAACTTAAGAGCAAAACGAGTTTCGGCTCAGTTTAACTTCTCATTTAATTCTCATTCTTAAGAAAGACGCTTTGACTATAGTCTTGGCATTGAATAGGGAAACTATTTTGCTGGCATTGCTCTAACTAGATAGCCGTTTGCCCTGTAACTGCCAGTAATCAGCGATCGCCCCTGGACTAAAGTCAGATTCCAAATTCTTCAGCCTTGCCGCTATAATCCTGAGAATACAAGCTGAGAAGCGTTCACATAAATTAATAAACTTTGTTACATTTCTTTTATACAAAAGGACGATTAACAAGCGATGGACTCATCACATCAGACTCGGCTCATCAATTTTCTGCGTGAAGACCTGGCAGTTCCTGCTGATGCAATCGCTGTAGGCTTGCGTCACCACGACCAGGGCGTGAGTTTCTTGCCGATGGTGTTGTGGCAGTACGGGCTGATCACCCTGGAACAGCTGGATAAGATCTTTGACTGGATGGAGACGGCTTAATTCTTGAGCGGCGCACTCTAAGGAAATCGTCAATCACCTCACCTCACATATTGCTTCTGAGGGCAACCCTTTGGTCACAGTCCTGTAAGAATGCGTTGGAACTCGTCCTAGAAGTATCCTTCGTAGCAATCGCAGCAAAGCTTACATACGCAGAATTGAAGATTGGAACTTGCGAAGGTGGGTTTTGTTCGGGTAGTGGTTTTTATCGCCACTCACCTAATCGTGCGTGCGGTGCATTCTGACAAAATGTATCTTCCGGCTTAGAACCTGGATAGCCGGAAATCCGCCCATACGCGTCTAGCCTGCTGCCTAGGCATTCATCTTAGAATGATTGAGTTATGTGAAGTTAGGTGTGATGCAAGTGTTAGAAAACTTGCGATCGCCTTCTTTCCATCCAAGCTCTTTAAGAAAAGAGCATAAAAAGGAGCAACTAGATTTATATGCCCATTAAAAAAGACCAATCTCAGCCTCCTCGTTCTCGCCAAATTGGCAACATTCTCCTGCTGCTGTCAGGGGTATTTTTGCTGGTCAACATCTTTTTCCCTAGCTTGTTTGGCCCGCGCGTTCCCCAAGTACCCTACAGCCTATTCATTCATCAGGTGCAGGATCAGGAAGTTGCTCGCGCTTCGGTGGGGCAAAATGAGATTCGCTATCAGCTGAAAACAGATGCTGATCAGCCCGGACAGGTGTTGTCTACCACACCCATTTTTGACCTAGAGTTGCCTAAGCTGTTAGAGGCAAAAGGCGTTGAATTTGCCGCTACGCCACCCCCTCGAAACAGTTGGTTTACCAGCATTTTAGGTTGGGTAATTCCGCCGCTGATTTTTGTAGGAATCTGGCAATTCTTTCTCAACCGAGGCGGCGGTGGCCCGCAGGGTGCACTCTCGATTGGTAAGAGTAAAGCAAAAGTATATGTAGAAGGTGAGTCTGACAAGATCACGTTTGCGGATGTGGCAGGCGTTGAGGAAGCAAAAACCGAACTGGTTGAAATCGTTGACTTCCTTAAAACACCCAAGCGCTACACCCAAATCGGAGCCCGCATTCCCAAAGGCGTGCTACTCGTTGGACCTCCTGGTACAGGTAAGACGCTGTTAGCCAAAGCGGTTGCCGGAGAGGCAGGCGTTCCTTTCTTCAGTATCTCTGGTTCTGAGTTCGTGGAACTGTTTGTTGGGGTAGGTTCTTCACGGGTGCGTGACCTGTTTGAGCAGGCGAAAAAGCAAGCTCCTTGCATCGTGTTTATTGATGAGTTGGATGCGATTGGTAAGTCTCGTAACTCAGGTGGTTTTTATGGCGGCAATGATGAGCGAGAGCAAACGCTCAACCAGTTGTTGACCGAGATGGATGGCTTTGCGGCAGGCGATGCAACGGTGATCGTGCTAGCAGCTACCAACCGCCCCGAAACGCTTGACCCAGCGCTGCTCCGTCCCGGACGGTTTGACCGCCAAGTATTAGTTGATCGCCCCGACCTATCAGGACGGCAAGAAATTCTCAACATCCATTCTCAAAAAGTGAAATTGGGACCGGATATTGATTTGAAAGCGATCGCCACTCGTACTCCCGGTTTTGCTGGAGCCGACCTAGCCAACTTGGTAAACGAAGCGGCTCTACTAGCAGCCCGTCGCGGCAGTGAAACCGTCGCCCAGGAAGACTTTGCCGAGGCGATCGAGCGAGTTGTTGCGGGTCTGGAGAAAAAGAGCCGCGTGCTCAACGAAAAAGAGAAAAAGATTGTGGCTTATCACGAAGTCGGTCACGCTCTCGTTGGCGCACTGATGCCCGGAAGTGGTCGCGTCGAAAAGATCTCGATCATCCCACGCGGTATGGCTGCTCTGGGTTACACCTTGCAACTACCCACTGAAGATCGCTTCTTAATGGACGAGGCAGAACTGCGCGGGCAGATTGCTACGATGCTGGGTGGACGTTCTGCTGAGGAAGTCATCTTTGGCAGCATTACTACTGGCGCATCCAATGACCTGCAACGCGCCACTGACCTGGCAGAGCGGATGGTGATGACCTACGGCATGAGTAAGGTGTTAGGGCCACTTGCCTATGAGCGTCAGCAGGGAATGTTTTTGGATAACGGTGCGCCGAATCCTCGTCGCGCAATGAGTGAGCAAACCGCCGAAGCGATTGACCGTGAGGTGAAGGAAATTGTAGAAAACGCTCACCAGCACGCACTCGATGTCCTAAACCAGAATCGGGAACTGTTGGAGGCGATCACCGCCAAGCTGCTCGACACGGAAGTGATTGAGGGTACGGAGCTACATGAATTGCTAGCTCAGGTGAAGTCACCGACTCCAATTCAAGAAGCGATTCACGTGTAGGGCTAAAGTACACAAAACATAGGGTAAAAGGGGGCACGTGTGCCCCCTTTTTTATTGATGTATGAGAGGTTGTGTTGCAAAAACAGGTCAATGGTAAGGTGAGAAAGCCTAAACCCCTGCCCTTACCTTTTCTATCAACGTGTAAGCCATGATCGACCGTGAGCAAATATGGCAAAAACTCGTTGATGCTGGACTTGCCCGTGTTGCTGGTGATATCGCCCGACTCGCTCGTCCCTGCATCAGGTTTCGTACTACGCCGAGTGACGATGATGAAATCCCTGTTGGCGCATCGAAGTTTGGTGGGCTTCCCGACGTGCCGAAAGACTTTTTGTGGCCCGAATGGGACAATCAACCGCTCTCATTTCTGGGGCAAATCAACCTTGCTGCGATCGCAAAGAATTCCATTGTGTCCCCGCTTCCCTCAAGCGGTCTGCTATCTTTCTTTTACGATTGTGAGCAAAGGACGTGGGGTTTTAACTTGAAGGATAAAGGCAGTTGGCGCGTTTATCTCTTCCCGAATCAATTGCTACATCGAGCTTCTTACCCAGCATCGATTCCTGATTATGCTCGATACAAGCCGTGCAAGATCTCTACTGACAACGGACTAACATTCCCTGGATGGGAAACGTTATACATTAAACCTTTAAATCTCACTGATGAGGAGCACGAATTATATTGGGCTTTTGGCTCCACTGAGGGCGTGCAGGACTACGGGCATCAACTTCTCGGTCATCCACAGGAAGTTCAAGGCGAAATGCAACTCGAATGCCAGTTGGCTTCTAATGGAGTTGATCTGGGTAATCCAGAGTGGCATCAAAACCCCTGCGTTCCTGAACTAGAATCTAAAGCATCGCAATGGACACTGCTATTTCAATTTGATAGTGATGATGATCCTGGTTGGATGTGGGGATCTGTAGGGTGTTTGTACTTCTGGATTACAGAATCGGATTTAGCGTCCCAGTGGTTCGAGAACGTTTGGATGGTTCTTCAGTGTACCTGAGATTTAAGTAGATGAGCGATGCGTTAGCGGTAGCGTAACGCATCCTACGGAGCCTGTATAAGATAAGGCTTTTTTATTGCTCTATGAGATAAGGCAAAAACAAAGCTCGTTCTTCTGGCTGAAGCCTTCTGGGTCGCATGGTTTGGCGATCGACAAATAATCCTTTTTGCTGTCCTTCAGCCGCTAATGTTTGGTGTTGATTAAAGAAATGAATCTGCATCACCGCAGAAGCATTTCGCAGTTCAGAAAGCCACAGCTCAACGTGGACGCGATCGCCTAATAGCAATGGTGACTTATAGGTAATATTTGTCTGCACCAACACTGGTGCAAATCCTTGCTGAAAGATGGTGTGAAGGGGCATTCCGATCGCTTCTAGCAGCTTTGTTCGCCCAATTTCCATCCACTGGGTGTAAACCGTGTTGTTCACATGACCTAAAAAATCAATGTGAAAGGAGTACACGTCTAGCTCAAAGGTAATTTTCTGCATTGAACGAAGCGCTGTATTGGGTAGTACGGAATGAATTTGGGCAGACTGAAGTTCGTAAACCTAGCCAGGGGAATCTATCTATGGCAACAAACCAAATTAGCGCAACGTTGACTCAAGCCGACCGGGATGCCGCATTAGCAGCGATTACCACTTTAAAGGAGAAGCTGCCGTTTTTGGTTGATTTGACAGTGGAGGAGCGTAAAGCTCTCCCCAAGATGGGCGATAAGAGCCGAGCGTTTGTCAGCAAGGCATTGGAGGTCGCAACCCAGAATCCAGACTTTTTGCCCAGGTCATTTAACCTGGAGGAGATGCGAAAAGATGTGCAGCTGTTTGAGGCGATGTATGCGATTGTGATGGCAGTAACGCAGCTCCAGGAATTGCTGGATGATACGTATACAACGGTGGGCAGTGAAGCCTATTCAGCCGCATTGCAGGTGTATAACTACGCCAAAGCCAGTGTGCAGGGGGCAGGGCTAGAGACAGTAGTGGATGAAATGGGACAACGCTTTGCCCGCAAAGCAAAAAAGACCAAGCCGCAATCTACAAGCGTGTGATAAAAAGTTTGAGTGTCGCGTAGGAGCGGGCTTACGGATATCTTTGTAGAGTTGGCGATCGCCCCTCTAAACCTGCTCGTACAGTCTGAAAGTTATCCAATTCAACACTGATCAGGAACGTTCCTACCGCAAATAGGAACGTTTTTGTTTTAAGAGCCATTCATCTCGTTTGAAGTGAGACGATTCTCGTTTGAAACAGGAACATTCTCATTTGAAACAGCAATCATCTTGTTTCAAATGAGAATGGTTCAACTTAAAGTCGGAACGTTCCTGTTTCAAATAAGACTGTTCCTGCTTGAAGTGAAAATGATCGCACTTAAAACAGAACTGATGCGGTTGGAAGGGAGATCTATTGCAATCCGTCTTGGTTGAGAGTGCTGTAAAACCAACTTAAACAGCACCGTAGGTTGGGTGAAGCAGAGCGCAACCCAACGCTTGATTAGGGCTTGTTGAGTTACGCGTTCGCTTCACCTAACCTACTAACCCGCAAAGGCAAATGCTGGAGTCTTTCGCACAAATACCAAAGATTAGCGGAAAAAGTTACTTTGCCAGAGTAGAAAAGAGATAGCAACCCGCCCATTTGCATATTTTTTTGCCAAAAATTCAAGTTTTTGCAGAAGCAGCTTGATGCTAGAGATCAACAAGATCCTGCCTCACCCCAGACCTTAATCCCTCTGTGCCTGCCCCATGAAGGATTTTTTTGTTAGCTATAACCGTCACGATCGCGCCTGGGCAGAATGGATTGCCTGGATGCTAGAGGAAGCAGGATATTCGACGGTGATTCAGGCATAGGATTTTCGCGCAGGCGGAAACTTTGTGCTGGATATGCAAAAGGCAGCATCGGAGGCAGAACGCACGATCGCTGTCCTATCAGAAACTTACTTGAATTCGGCGTTTACAGCACCGGAATGGGCAGCAGCATTTGTTCAAGACCCAACGGGCGAGAAGGGATTGCTGATTCCGGTGCGGGTAAAGGAATGTCAGTTGTCGGGATTATTACGTCCTATTGTTTATATCGATCTGGTGGATGTGGCAGAGGCAGAGGCGCAGAATGTGTTGCTGCGATCGCTCTCTCAAGACCGCGCCAAGCCCGATCAAAAGCCGCGTTTCCCAGGGAGTGCGGCATCAGGGGGCGATTCCTTCGGAACTGCTTCGCACCGCCCAAAACCTGTGTTTCCGCCTAACATTCCGTCTAACCTACCGATAGCAAGCACCATCTTTATCGGTCGGGACGACGAGCTAGAGCGGTTGCACGCTCAAATGCAAACGAAAGCGTTAACCGCCATTTCTGCTGTCTCCGGCATGGGTGGGATTGGCAAGACCGAACTCGCCACCCAATATGCCTTGCAACAGCGAGACAGGGGTACCTATCCCGGTGGAATTTGCTGGCTGAGGGCACGGGAAGACCTGAGTACCCAGATTGTGCTGTTTGCGCGATCGCAGTTGGGGCTAACGATTTCAGAAGATCTGAAATTAGCAGAACAGGTGTCACACTGTTGGCGCAACTGGCACCCCGGAGAGACGCTGATTGTGTTTGATGACGTGCAGCAGTATGGGGATATTGCCTCTGTGCTGCCGCCTCAGCGATCGCAGTTTCGAGTCTTGGTGACGACGCGGTTAAAGCTGCAATCGCCCGTACAAAACTTTGAGATCAAGGTGTTGTCAGAGCAGAAGGCGATCGAGTTGCTGCGGGCATTTGCTACTCAGGGTAAGGAAGGCAGAGATCCCCGTTTTCCTGAAGCGATTGCAGATCTAGAAAAGCAGCTTTGTCAGTGGTTGGGCTATTTGCCGCTGGGCTTAGAGCTAGTCGGGCGCTATCTGGCGCGAAAACCCGACACATCATTGGAAACCTTATGGCAACGCTTGCAGGATAAACGGCTGGAGGCGAAGGCACTGAAAGATACTGCCCCAGAAATGACCGCATCTCTAGGTGTAACCGCTGCCTTTGAGTTGAGTTGGGAGGTTTTGGACGAGCCAGCCCGACGGTTAGCCAAGTTACTGAGTCTATTTGCCCTGGCAGAAATTCCCTGGACGTTAGTAGAAGCGTGTTACCCGGAGGAAGATGCCGAGGACGTGGAAGATTGGCGGGATGGGTCGCTGCTCAACCTGCATCTGCTGGAGCGAATCGGGCAGGGCACCTACCAGCTACACCAACTGCTGCGCGAGTTTTTTGCGGCAAAGCGAGAGCAGCGGACAGAGGCAGACGAGATGAAACAAACCTTTTGTCGCGTCATGGTAACAGTGGGGCAACAGATTCCACCAATCTCCACCCTCACGATCATTGAGCAAGCCACGCCTGCCATTCCCCACTTAAAAGAAGCCGCCACCACTCTAGCGTTCTGGCTGACAGATGAAGATTTGATTGAACTTGCTACTCGACTTGCCCTGTTTTACAAAGGACAGTCAGCCTACGCCAAAGCGTTGTGCTGGCATCAATCCGCTTTGACCGCTGCAGAAACTCGCTTAGGTACAACTCATCCGTACACAGTGGCCAATTTGAACAATTTGGCAGAACTCTATCGTGCTCAAGGACGCTATGAGGAGGCAGAACCGCTGTATCTCAGAGCCTTAGTCATCGGCGAACAGCAATTAGGGGCAGACCATCCTACTGTGGCAACCGCTCTAAGCAATCTGGCAAATCTCTATTATGCTCAGGGACGCTACAAGGAGGCAGAACCGCTCTACCACAGAGCCTTAGCCATTGGTGAACAGCAATTAGGGGTAGATCATCCCACTGTGGCAACCACTCTGGGTAATCTGGCAAATCTCTATTATGCTCAGGGACGCTACAAGGAGGCAGAACCGCTCTACCACAGAGCCTTAGCCATTGGTGAACAGCAATTAGGGGTAGATCATCCCACTGTGGCAACTTGGCTTAATAATCTGGCAGAACTTTACAGTGTTCAGGGACGATACGCAGAGGCAGAATCGCTCCTTCTATGGGCATTGGAAATCTCGGAAGCGCAGTTGGGAGCCAACCATCCCGATGTCGCAACCAGACTCAACAATCTGGCAGGACTCTACGACTCGCAGGGACGATACGCGGAGGCAGAACCGATCTTTCTGCGGGCGCTGGCAATTCTATTCAATTCTTTAGGAACCGACCATCCCAACAGTCAACAGGTCTGGCAAAACTTCCTGACTTTCCTGTCCCAAGTGATTCAGGCAGGGCAAACCGCGCAACTCTCCGACCATCCGCTGACTCAAGACCTGCTGCGACAGATGCAAGTGGGTTGGTGAGACGATGAAGTTAGCGATTTGTTGTGATCTATTGCAATCGAAGGAATGAAATTACCAAATGGCGATCGCGCGATCGTTCCGTTGGAGAAACTGCTTGATTAATGCTAAAGCTTTTTGACCCAATTGCAACCCTAAATTCTATTCCTGCTAATCGACTCACTCTATTAGAGCGTGAGTATCAGAGCATTCAGAGTCTACCTGCTGGGCAAGTCGGTACCATTGTCGAAATTTACGAAACCGAAGACCCCAGTTATCTCATTGAGTTTGCGGATTTACAGGGGCATCAATAGACCTCTTGCATGAATCAAGAGAAGAGCTGAAAGTAGATTAGCCCTACTGAAATGAATGACTCATGCTCTACCAGCAAATCCAAACCCTGAACCCAGTTGTTTTTCG
>NZ_JACJOV010000057.1:0-11445 GCF_014695745.1 Leptolyngbya sp. FACHB-671
TGCACTGCTTACACTTGTAGCATTGTCTCCCTCGACGATGCCCGTTCTTAGCGACTTGAGTTGAATTACATTGAGGACATTTCATTCTTCTATCATGCCAAACCAAGCATTACCCTTGCAGCAACGCCAAATTGGCTATTTTAGGCAGTAGACAGTACTTTCACAGTACCCATCTACTACCAAATCGATTGAAAAGAATCTAGCAAGCTTGCCTGTCAGGCAATATAATTAAGCTAACTTGCTTAATGAGCAATCTATGGAAAGTTCAATCGAGGCTCTACTCAAGCCCGAATTAGCCAAACTAGGGCAACGATTACGGGCTTTAAGAACGGAACAGGGTTGGACGTTAAGCCAACTGAGCGAGCAGGCAGATGTGTCTGAGGCTTACTTGTCTCGCTTAGAAGGTGGCGAACGACAGCCCTCACTGGCAGTTCTGTTTACCTTGGCACGGGTGTATGGGGTATCGCTGCCCGACCTATTTGGCTCGACTTCGGAGAACCCAAAGCCAGCGGCTTCAAAGCGGAAAGCTTCTATTGGGGTCGTGATTCGTGCAGGCGATCGTCGTCTTCAAGAGGGCAATGGGCTATTCTATACTTCTCTAGCTGGCGGGAATCATCTAGCTGATTTGCATCCACTCCGAGTGATCGTGCCTGTGAATCGACAAGGAGAACAGCATTATCAGCATAGTGGTGAAGAGTGGCTCTATGTTCTCTCTGGGCAACTCATTCTGACTCTAGCAGACGAGCAGTTTTTGCTCAATCCTGGTGATGCGGCACATTTTGATGCGTTTCTCCCCCACAATCTCTCTGCGATCGGAGACCAAGATGCTGAGATTCTTCTCGTTGCCTGTACGCCCACACGCTCTTTATTGAAAAGTTACCTCTCTGAAAAATAATGCCTTTATCTTAGAGAGCCTCCCCATATCCGAATCTCTAAACTGATGGTGCTACCTGAAGCTCACCTTGTCTAATCAAATTTAAACCGTCGCGAGGGCGAAAAAATGAGAGTTCACTATTTGCAGCATGTTCCCTTCGAGGGACTGGGCAGTATTTCGACCTGGATGGCTGAACAAAACCATTCGTTATCATCCACCAGACTCTACGCCAACGATCCGTTACCAACGGTGAGTGATTTTGATTGGCTGATCGTCTTGGGCGGATCAATGAATATCTATGAAGAGGAGCAGTACCCCTGGCTAATTGCAGAGAAACAACTAATCAAACAGGCGATCGAGGAAGACAAGATAGTGCTCGGCATTTGTCTGGGGGCGCAACTGATTGTGGATGTTCTGGGTTCAAAAGTGTATGCGGGGCAAAACAAAGAAATCGGATGGTTTCCGATCAAAACAACAGAAGCAGTTCAGCAATCCGATGCCCTTAAGTTTCTACCCGCTCAACTGACAGTTTTTCATTGGCATGGAGATACATTTGAGTTACCAGAAAAAGCAACCCGCCTAGCCTACAGCGAGGGTTGTCTCAATCAAGCATTTCTCTACGGCGAAAAGGTGCTTGGCTTGCAATTTCACCTGGAAATGAATCGACAAGGTATACAGCAGATCATTGAAAACTGTGCCTCGGAATTAATTACAGGAAAGTACATTCAGACTTCCGAGGAAATGCTTTCTGAGAATAAGAACCTTGCAGAAATTCATGAGGTCATGTATCAGTTTCTCGAACTGCTCTCACATCAATACCAAAAAGCTGTCCAGCGTGTTTAGGTTACTGGAATGTTATTTTGTTTATTCTTCAATCGATAAACTAACAGGTGAAGGCAAGTTCTATGAAAAACACCCTTCTTAAACCGAGTGAACTCAGCCAACGGATGAATAAAACTGTGATGTTATCCAGTCAGGAGATGGGCTGGAATGGCATTTTGGTTGAGCAGCATCACTTTTCTATAATTTCGGGCGAAAAAGAAGTTCCTGCCTTATCCGATCATTGGCTGCTCTTCCCTCTGGTGCATCCCATTTCTCTAAGACAGAAATCTGGCGATCGCTGGCATGAATCAATCTTCCGAAAAGGGGATAGCTTCTTGGTTCCGGCTGGACAGCCAATCTCCTGGCATTGTCTAGGAAGTGAGGTACGCCAAACGGAACTCGATATTCACTTGCAACCGAAGCTGGTCGAACAAGTTGCTGAAGCGTCTGAAATCGATACAGCGCGGCTCAACCTCATGAACCATCTGGGTCAACAGGACTTAAATCTTCAGCATATTGCCATGCTGCTTTTGGCTGAGGTGCAATCGGGTGGCATAATGGGTCGGTTGTATGTCGAATCATTGACCCAGGTGTTAGTCGTTCATCTGCTGCGACATTACTCTCAGGTTGCACAAGTCATTACAGCTGGGAACAGAAGCTTAACTCGTACCCAATTGCAGCAAGCGATCGACTATATTCACACTTACCTGAATCGAGATTTATCCCTGGCTGAACTGGCAAACGTGATCAGTATCAGCCCCACTTACTTCGCGAGTTTGTTTAAACAGGCGATGGGGATTTCGCCACATCAGTATGTGATTCAACAGCGGGTGGAACGAGCAAAAGTGATGTTGAGTAGGACGGATTTAGCGATCGCAGACATTGCCTTACAGGTTGGGTTCTCCAGCCAAAGTCATTTGACGCAACAATTTAAGCGAGTCACGGGAATGACGCCCAAGCAAGTTCGCTAACCTCATAAGAATCTGATAAATCGTCATAAGAATCTGAAAGCAATCAAGCGTTAAAACTCACTACGCTGTAGTTATGATGCTTTTCTACGCAAGGATTTAGACACAATGAGAAAGCAACTAGTTAATTCGCCACAGCTTTATGACGGAAAACCACATGGAATGTCCCATGCTGTGATTGATACTGCATCGGCTACCGTTTACATTTCGGGTCAAGTGGATTGGGATGTGAACCATCAAGTCTCATCTCATACCGTTGAGGGACAACTCCAGAATGCGCTAAATAATCTAATGATTGTCCTGGATGCAGCGGGAAGCTCCGTTGAGAATTTGCTAAGCGTTCGCATTTATGTTCGAGGTGAACTTGGAGAAATGATGGAAGCGATCGCTCCAATTATCGCACAACATCTAGCAGAGTCGCGCCCAGCCCTTACTGGCATTGGTGTTTCCTCACTTGCCTCTCCAGAAACATTAGTTGAGATTGAAGCAACAGCCGCACTCAAGTGATTGCCTGATTTCCAAAGTCCAGGTAATGGAAGGATAAAGTAATGGCATAGAAGAAAAATGATGCAAGCCATAAATCATCGCTTCATTGAGACAAACAGCATCAAAATGCATATTGCTGAACAAGGTCGAGGCAATCTTGTCATCCTGTGTCACGGGTTTCCGGAGTGCTGGTACGCTTGGCGGCATCAAATTAGTGCGATCGCAGAAGCTGGATTTCATGTTGTTGCGCCAGATCTGCGGGGTTACGGACAAACCGATCAACCAAAGTCCGTTGAGGCATACAATATTCTTCAGCTTACGAGCGATATCGTCGGGCTGGTTCATGCACTAGATCACGAACAAGCGATGATTGTCGGGCATGACCAAGGTGCCCCTTTGGCTTGGCATTGTGCATTATTGCGCCCAGATTTGTTTAAAGCGATCGCCCTGCTGAGTGTTCCTTATCGTGCCAGAACCTGGGACAGTAGCCCTCCGACAGAAATACTAAAACGGATGGCGGGTGAACAACAGCTCTATGTGTTGTATTTTCAGGAACTGGGCAAAGTAGAGGCAGAACTAGAAGGTAACGTTCGGCGATCGCTTCGCAGGATGCTCTATTCCGCATCTGGGGATGCACCTCCCGAAAAACGGTGGCGGTTCCTATTCGACAAATCAGAAACATTTCTGGACAGTGTGGCTGAACCGGAGCAGCTTCCAAGTTGGTTGAATGAGCAAGACCTTGATTTTCTCACCCAGGAGTTTGAGCGAACCGGATTTCGAGGTGGGC
Organism: Leptolyngbya sp. FACHB-671; assembly: GCF_014695745.1. Classification (NCBI taxonomy): domain Bacteria; kingdom Bacillati; phylum Cyanobacteriota; class Cyanophyceae; order Leptolyngbyales; family Leptolyngbyaceae; genus Leptolyngbya; species Leptolyngbya sp. FACHB-671. The sequence goes on from NZ_JACJOV010000057.1 coordinate 3,938, forward strand.
TGGCTCGCTATCGAAACCTGGATAGAGATTGGGAACTTACGTCCTTTCTAAGTGGCGCGAAGCTGCAACAACCTGCTTTGTTTATTGGAGGAGAGTTCGATACAGCCGTGATGATGAATCAGGATCTGATCAACCAGCTAGAAACAACAATGCCGAACTTGAGAAAACAGGTATTGCTGCCCAATACGGGGCATTGGATCCAGCAAGAACGACCTACAGAGGTCAATCAATTGCTCATTAAAATTCTGGTTCACTCTGCATCTTGAGAAAGGACATTAGACATGACTCATTTTGGTATTATCTGTCCTCAGCAACAGGTCATCTCAATCTGCTGACAACCACTACTGTGCTGCAACACGCCCCAAAGGTCGTTCAAAAGGCTGGAATCGGCGCATTACTGGTAGACCAACTTTCACCTGCTGGGGGAACAGTTGCAGACTATTGAGATATTCCCTTTATCAGCGTGTCTGCTGCCCTCATGAATCAACGCAGATGTAAGCGTTCCTCCTTGTAATCCTTGTGGGATTGGATGCACAGTTAGTTCTTTCCCTCGGTCGTGAAACAGGTCTGGCACAACACTGAGCGTCGATGGCGGAATCACTATTTAGGCAATACAACTCCCACAAAACCAGGTGGCTATCATGATGCTTGAAAGTCAGTACGCTTTGGTGACTGAAGAAACATCGGGCGTTGGGAGAGCCACTGCGATCGATCGCTTTGATTGAAGAGAATTTGGTTTAGCCCGACTATAAACAAATACTAAGGAATGTAGCCAATGAATCCGATTTCGTTGCCCGAACGTGCTGGAAACAGATACAATTTCCCTGCAACGCAATCATTATAAGAGTAGCACCAGGTCGAATCGATAAGTTCAATGCTGAGATAAACGCTGAGAACAAAAGCTATGGCAGGGAACCTTGTTAGTCCGCTCGAACTCGGTCAACGGTTGAATAAACCTCCGGTGTTATCCAGTCGTCAACTGGGCTGGAATGGGATTTTGGTTGAGCAATGCCAATGTTCTTCACCGTCATCCTTTGAAATGGAGCTTCCCGCCGTATCGGCTCATTGGCTCAACTTGTCCTTGGGGCGTCCTACCCCTTTAATTCAGAAACGCGACGATCGCCTGCATGAATCAATTGTTCAAAAGGGGGACAGCATCTTTGTTCCTGCTGGACAACCGAGCTATTGGCGTCAGCACGAAGGTGACATTTGCTGCCCGCTACACATTTGCTTGAAACCGGAGTTGATCGAACAAGTTGCTGAAGCATCCGAAATTGATGCACAACGGATTAACCTCGTGAACTGTTTCGGTAAGCAAGATTTACAGCTTCATCATGTCGCAATGCTGCTTTTAGCTGAGTTACAGTCAGGTGGTATCATGGGGCGACTATATGTTGAATCATTAACCCAAGTCTTGGTCATTCATCTGCTGCGACACTATTCCACCGTCACGCAAACTATCACATCTGGAAATAGAAGCTTAACGAACTCCCAATTGCAGCAAGCGATCGACTATATTCACACTCACCTGAATCGAGATTTATCCCTGGCTGAACTGGCGGGCATCGTCAATATTAGCCCGACGTACTTCGCCAGTTTATTCAAACAAGCGATGGGAATTTCACCACATCAATATGTGATTCAACGGCGAGTGCAACGGGCAAAAGTGATGCTGAAGAAAACAGATTTGGCGATCGCAGACATTGCCTTACAGGTCGGGTTCTCCAGTCAAAGTCATTTAACGCAACAGTTTAAGCGAGTCACGGGAATGACACCCAAGCAAGTTCGCTAACACCTTAAGAATCTGATAAATCGTTGTAAGAATCTAAAAGCAGTCAAGCATCAGAACTCAGTATACTTCAGATAGATAGAACGAAGAGAATCTATTGTAGATAGCAACTAATAGAGAACAGTATACGACTGCTCAAGCTTTTGCTGTACATCATCGAATTCCTTTTGCAAGGAGGAGTCCATCTTTAATCACGTTTTACAACATAACAATGAATTGCTCAGAGTTTGGAATGTCGGCTTAAACCAAACAACAGAGCATTCACAACATCAAATTTCTAATAAAAAGGATAACTTACTCAATGTGTAAGTTATTCAACTTTCAACATGGCCAGGAGAAATATGACAGCTACACATAGCCGTACTTTGTTCAACGATCTCGCCGCACTGCTCACAGGACAGCTTGTTCTCCCTGAGGATGCTACCTATGAACAGGTACGTCAACTCTGGAATGGCAAGATAGAAACCCGACCTACCGCGATCGTGCGTTGTTCAACTGTACAAGATGTCATTCATACAGTTCGCTGGACACGCGCACATAGACTACCCCTCTCGATTCGCGGTGCAGGACATGAGATCTTCGGGCGTTCCCTACGTGAGAATGGCGTGGTGGTCGATTTGTCCCAAATGAGAGCCGTCACGATCGATCCAGTCACGTGCACAGCCCGTATTCAACCTGGAGTAACGGCGGGTGACCTAATAGAGGCAGCAGAGAAATATGGATTGGCAACCACCACAGGGACTATCTCCAGCGTTGGTATGACAGGACTGACGCTGGGAGGAGGATATGGTCCTCTGACGGGTGCTTATGGACTGGCTGCCGATAACCTGCTATCCGCACAGGTCGTCACTGCCGATGGGCAGCTTGTCACCGCGAGTGCCGAGGAGCATCCAGACCTGCTTTGGGGACTGCGCGGTGGCGGCGGCAACTTTGGCGTTATCGTTTCCCTAGAGTATCGTCTGCATCCACTCACCACTGTGCTATCAGGTTTGCTGCTTTATCCTCTAGAGCAAGCCAAAACAGTGTTACGCAATTTTAACGAATTCATCGCCACCGCACCGGATGAATTGACGATCCGGTCTGGGTTTCTTCAAACACCCGATGGCGTGACGGCTCTGTTTCTCTCACCCACCTATTGTGGTGCGATCGAAGCAGGTGAGCAAGCGAGCACGTACCCGTGTAGCGAAGCTATCGCACCTTTGCGTACCTTTGGCACTCTGCTGGTCGATCAGATGCAACCCATTACGTATAACGACCTGATTCACGGGTTAGATGCGTTTACCCCAGCGGGTCGTCACTACTACATCCAAACCCAGTCACTAGACGGTTTGCAAACTGAGGCGATCGAAGCATTGATCGAACAGGGTTTGCCACTTCCTTCCCCATTTTCGATGATCAACATTCATCACTTTCATGGAGCCGCGAGTCGCGTAGGTGTATCCGAAACTGCTTTTGCGCTGCGTCAGGATCATCTGATGGTTGAGCTAACTGCAGCCTGGGAGCCCCAATTTCCCGACGACGAGCAGCGACATCTCCAATGGGCACAGCATATCTCCCAGGCACTTGCCCCCTATGCCTTCAAAGGGGGATATATCAATCTCTTAGATGAGCAGGAGCAGGAGCGCATTCGGTTTGCCTTCGGGTCGAACTATGAGCGGTTGCTCGACATCAAACGCACTTATGATCCGGATGATGTTTTTCATTCAACGATTGGGCATCTGGCACCAAATAAGAAATCATGAAAACTAGCCAAAGCGTTGTCATAGATCGACTGCAACAAGCCCAAAACGCGCATGACCTGGAAGCATTTTTGGACTGTTTTGCACCTCACATTCAAACCGATCATCCAGTCCATCCTGAAAGGCCTTTTCAGGGAATTGAGCATGCTCGTAGGAATTGGTCTACCATGTTTCACGATATCCCCAACTTTCGCTCAGAGTCGCTCGGTTCGGCAGTTGAGGATGATACGGCTTGGGCTGAGTGGTACTGGTTTAGTACCCGTCGCAATGGCACATCATTTGGGATGCGCAAAGTGAGTATTCTTGGTATACAACCGGAGCAAATTAAGTGGGCACGCTTTTACATGGAACCTGTGTAAGTGGGTTCAGTTGCGTTAGAGCCCAGTGGGTATCTTTGCTACCTCACTTTGGATTTGCAATCCCTACCCACAAAGCAGTTGCGTAAGGTACGGCCATCAGCAAAATCGTGATTGATTTGTAATCAATGGTTAACGCTGTATCACAATGTCAGAGGTTTTCATGAAAACAATAAAATATTCCCCCTCAATGTCTTTAACGCCTCCTCACAACCTCTCAGTTCGTGAATTGGAAGTTTTGAAACTTATGGCAGAAGGTCAAAGTAATTCTGAAATTGCAGCCCATCTATATCTGAGCCACAACACTATAAAAACTCATGTACGTGGTATCTTCAACAAACTTGGAGTTGACCATCGTGTACAGGCTGCTGTAGTTGCTTTACGTCAAGGGCTGATTTAGGAGGTTCAATGATGAATTCTGAAGAAGCACTGAAAGTTGTAGAGCAAATTTTACCACCAGGAACACTGACCTCTGTCAAAGTAGTGGTATTTCATCACTCTTGGAATGGTAAAGAATATAGAGCGATCGCCAAAGAAGCAGGTTATGATGATTGCTACATTCGAGAGGCAGGTGCCCAACTGTGGCGATCGCTTTCAGAAGCTTTGCAAGAACCTGTCAAGAAGAAGAACTTCCGCTCATTGCTAAAACAGAAATTTAGCAATCGAACAGTGATGTGACTGGGCGACAAGGTTGACGCAATGTCCGTGCTTACTTTTACAAAGTATTGAAGTGTGACTGCATGAATATGTTCAGGGTGGTCATTACCTGACTTATGCACCAACCGATGTGAGTGATCACAACTATCGTATCGTGTTTGAAACCGATGAAAACGGCATTGCACTCGATTGCGATCGGGCGAACTTCCAGAAGTAACCTGGTATGAAGGCTGCTTTTAAGCGTGAGTTGTTCACGTAAACTTACTTTCAATCACAAAGGATAGTGAATGGCGGAGTGTGCTGGTATGATTCTTTTTTTTCATGATGCAACTCATTAATCAACAGGAATTGATCAATAGGAGTAACCTCATGTCTTCAAATAATTAAAGAAAACAATTCATGACACAACAACAGGATACTGCTCAGTACAAGCAAGAAAGGCAAATACACGCTCAAATAACGTCTCAATAGGAGAGACAACATGCCTATGAGCAGGCGATGATGGCATATTGGTTCAGCGAACCTTTCTTGGACTAATTAGCCAACTGACTAACCTTAACTCCTTTCCTGTTCTCCCTTTGCAAGTTTTTGTCTAGTATCTGAGTAAAGTGACATTCAGAAATTAGAGTGGCATTCAGACAATAACTGCATTTTGAACCTTTGATACAACCCAACTTACAACCTCTTAAGGAAAAACTGATGAGGCACTTTACTCTGTTTACTTTGCTATATCTAGCAGCGGGAGTTTGCCTAACCGCGATCGCACTCCAGTATCCTGACATCACTTCAAACACTAAAACAACCCTGCTCATAAATGCTGGACTGTTATACTTTTGTGCTATCCTCAGCCCCTTCCCATTTTGGTATCGAAGTCAAGTAGGACTGCCTCAGGATCGAAATTCCATCATGCCTTGGCTCATCATTGCATTGATGCTTGTTATATCAATTCCTGACCTAATACATCACAACTGGAAACTGGATGCAATTGCAAGAGCATCTGTAGGACTACTGGTTATCTTAGGGAGTGCAGAAAAACTTTTGATCAGAGGCCAAACTGGCAATCATCCTGAGGACTAGAGCAAGCAACGGCTAGCCCAAAAATTCCACTTCATACTTTTGAGAAAACGTTGAGTTTAATCTGTAAACGTTTAACTGATGAATTCAGCAAATCTAATTAAATCAACAGCAACAGTTTTATGACGCAATATTTCTGGTTCTTCGGTTCTTGCCTCACCATCCTTACCGATCACACCACAACTGGAGGACAATACGATCTGATCGAAGGGTACTTCCCACCTGGCTCCCAAACTCCTCTCCATTGCCACACGCGCTATTCCGAACAGCTATACGTGTTAGAAGGAGAGTTTACCATCTGGGCAGGTGAGAACAAGGTGCTGCTGAACACAGGTGAAAGTTGCCTGATTCCGGTTGGCATACCCCACGTTGTTGCCGTGATCGGGGATCGACCCGCTCATGGATTGGTGATTGCTGCGCCCAGTGCTTTTGCTCGACTGATTGCAGTAGTAGGAACGCAAGAAAAGGCAGAGACACCAGACATGGCACTGTTCGATCGCATTTCTGCCGAGATTGGTGACGAGATTTTAGGTCCACCTGGAACCTTACCCTCTGCTACAACACCTTAGCAAATCTACCAGTTACATTACTTTGCCCTTTTTATCAGTTCACTAGGATTATGAACACTCAGATTTCGACTGATCCTTTGGACGTGATTATTGTGGGTGCAGTCCCGACAGGGCTGAGTGCCGCGCTGCTTCTGGGGCGATCGCACAAACAAGTTCTCGTCATCGATTCTGGTAAACCTCGCAATGCCGTGTCTCACGCGGCAAACGGCTTCTTTTTCAGAGATGGCATTGCACCTTGAGAACTCTTGCAAATCGGACGTGAACAGTTACAAAAGTATGAGGCTGTGAAATTTCAGATCGGCAGGGTGATTGATGCCAAGTCTCTTGAATCTGTATCAGAGAAGTGTGATCGCTTTCAAGTCATACTTGATACAGGCGAGCAATTGACCAAGGCGAAGATAAACAAACGTCTGTTCCAGGCGTGTATGCAGCGGCGGTGAATCTTTTCTCGGCAATTAGCATTGTTGTGGCAGAAGGAACGATGGCAGGCGTGTTTATTAATCGGGCACTGGTTGCAGAAAACTCAACTGTCCTGAAAATAATGAGGAAAGTCATGATTTGAGTACTTAGCTCTGACAGTTTCGGAAGAATTGTGGAGTTGAAATTTGCGCTTTAGACAGGGCTCTTGGCTCAGAGACTGCTAGCTTTTGTCAAATTCCACTGGCACTTACCCAAAGCTGTTCATTCTCGTAAAACTCCCCCCGCTGCTCCAACCTATACTCGCCCAATAGCAGAGCCAACCACAATTGCACTAGTGGCACATCAGTCGCTTGCTGTAGCCTAATCAAAGGAATGGTTGAAACCTGTTGATCCTGCAAGCACTGATCGATCGCCCCTACCCAAGCCGAAACATCCTCATCATGAGCAATTTCCATTGCTTGGTTAAACGCCTCTGCCTCAGTCAACCCTGGATATTGATTCATCTGCTCATCCAACGCCTGTAGCAGTGCAGCTTGGTCTATCTCACCCACGACTGAACTCTGCTCAGCAGATAGCGAACGCCGCTCCACAGTTCTCCTGGGCAAGCTCTCCAGCGGCTCGATGAACCCCTCAAGGTCGATCTCCATGGTTTGCCGGACATAGCGATCGAACGCATCTTCCGGCATGAGTGGACCATCTTCACTCGCAGTTGCTTCTAACTCCTCAAATGCCAGTACAGAACGCTCCTGAAATACTCCCACGATTCGACCGATCGCTTCTGCTGCTACCTGCGGTTGTGTCGCAAAAATGGGTCAATGGTAAGGTAGGTAAGCCCAGCTTTGCCTTCTTCCTCTTCAATGTCTACTGCTTCTCTATTCAAGTGGCGGCACTTTTTGCCCGAAAT
>NZ_JACJOV010000058.1:0-148240 GCF_014695745.1 Leptolyngbya sp. FACHB-671
ACGCAGAAAACCGACTCCTATCTCTGCCTAAGCGTTCAGCACTCTATCTCTCGAACCTGGCTCAGCACTGAAACACGAGCTGCGCTAATTTCTGATTAGTCTAAACTCCAGTTTTAAGTCATACTCAAGGATGTTAAAGCTGAAAAATGGCTCCTCATCCATAAGGTTAGTTGCTCGGAGATCGGTAAAGAACCGATACTCGATTCCGTTACTTACAACAGCAACTTTTGTTGCAATTAATCCATTGAAGTAACGCCTTAGTTGACCATCATAAGCTTCAGCTTTTTGACCACGCGCTTTTGCTTCAACGAGCATAACAATCGTGTCATTAATTGCTATGGCGTAATCTACCTTTTCAAATTGCCCAGCTTTTTTTATGGCAAAATCTGCTACGTATTCAGGTCTAACTTCAGAAGGATCGTAGCAGTCGTAGCCAAGAGTATTGATGAAAGGCACGATAAGTGCCATTTTTGTGGCTTCTTCTCCAACAACTTGATCAGCTCGCTTGCGAACTTGATCAGAAAGTTTAGCGATTTCCTCAGTAAAACCCATTTTGCTTTGCCAACCTTTAGGGGAATTTATCTAATCAACAATACTGACTAGACTCAAAGTTCCCGCAAAGTTTACAAAGATCACCGCAGATTTTGAGGGCTTCTATAAAGCTTGCGTCAAGTTCATAACCTCTGAAAATAACTGTCTTCAATTCTTGCGTTGATACATGTTGTTTTTGTAAGCAGTTTGGCTAACTGAAAAATCTTCTACAAGATCTCATTGCGGCTCGCGGCTCCTAATTGATTGCTTTCCAAACGGCTCAGTTCTCCTGGGGTGAGCGTGGGAGGGATTGTGGATTGTGCACCCCATTGAGTAGTCAGGTTTTGCAGCAGAACGTCTTGCTGATTGCGGAGTTCGTCGAGATTCCAGCCTCGGTTGATGATGGCAAACCAGACTAAGCCGCGATCGCGAGTTGAGATTGCCCCTGCCAACGAGCTAACGTCTGCTAGCGTGCCTGTTTTGACTGCCGAAGAAATGGGAATGCGGCGACCTGCCAGGGTGCCGCGATCGCGCCCAATCACCGGAAACAAGTCCGCTACATTCAGGCTTTTGGGCTGCAAGTTGCGCTGAATCGCTGTCAGCATCGCAACAACTGCCCGTGGAGAAATCCGATTTTCAACGCCCAGCCCAGAGCCGTTGATGAGCTGAATTTCTTCAATTGGCACATTTGCGGTGTCGGCACAGAGTTGCGCTACTTTCTCAGCCCCACCCAAAGAGTTTGCCAACATTTCAGACATAACGTTGTTGCTGTAAATGTTCATTGCCTTGAGGATCTGAGACAGTGGCAATGAGCTGTGCCGAATGAGGGGTTGCGGACTGCGGCTGTTAACCTGTTCCAACGGGGCAGCTTGCACTGAGCCTGCAACAGCGACTTGAGGGCGAGGAGTGTTAGACGGCAGCATTCGATATTGATTTTCGACCTCGCCAGACCAGAGTGTAGAATTGATGCCTTGCCGCAAAAAGTTTCCGGCCGTCACGGGATCGGTTTCGTAGTTCATGGCAAAATTGCCCGTGATCACCAGATTTCCGGAAATGCGGTTGATACCTGCTTGATTTAAAGCATTGCCGAGGGCGATCGCTTCTTCCCACACAAACAGCGGATCGCCGCTACCTTGTACGATCAAATCCCCCTGCAAAGTTCCTGCTTCAACTGGTCCCGTGGTGCTAACCAGCGTTTCAAACTGATGATCGGGTTCCCAGGTTAAAAGCGCCGCGAGAGTTGTTGCAATCTTCGTCAGCGAGGCAGCAGGTAGGGGAACGTTTCCCTGATTTTCTGCCAGAACTTGGTTTCCTTCCTGAATCCATACTCCCTGCTCCGTCGCGGGTAAATCCTGCTGAGTCAGTTGAGCAAGATGCTGCTGTACGACAGACTCAGCTCTTGGATCTAGTGCAAATTCAGGTTGAAGTAAAACCTGCACCTGGATCGCATCTAACCAGGTTGACCAATTAGCTGACTTGAGAGTCTGAATTTCAGCCGTATTCAGCCACGTTGAGAAAAAGTTTGAGATCAACAGCTCTAGCACGCGTCGTCTTCCTTCAAGGACTTGGAGTAAACCCGATAAAATGGGAATGGACTTAACTTCTGAGGCGTTTGTTCCAGTTTTGATTAGCTTTAGTTTTTACTATCAGCCAGACCTAATCTATGGCTAGACCTGACCAAAATCAAGTATTGCGGCAGTTGCCCATTGTGGTAGGTGTTTTGGCAGGTACGCTACTGATGATCAATCGCCTGCTGACCCCGGCTCCGAGTGGTTTTCAGGCGCGATCGGATGCGTTGGGGATCATCGTTAGTGCCCTACTGATTCTAACGGGCTTGCTGTGGCAACAGGTGCAGCCGCGATCGCCCGAAGCCGTTGAGCTAATTGGCGAAGAAGGCTTTGAGTTAGCGCCAGATTTGCCAGATCCCGTCAAAACAGAATTAGCCTGGGCTTCGCACCTGCTGTTGACCAATACCGTGACGCGATCGCTCGTGGTCTATTATCAGGGGCGAGTGCTGCTGCGACGTGGTATCTTGGCTCCCAACTCAGCGGTTAAGCCAGGAGACATCCTGAAGCGAGTATTGGAAAAACAAAAGCCTGTATACCTGGTGAACCTCAAAATCTATCCGGGGCGAGTCGAATTTGACTATTTGCCAGAGAATACTCAAGGAGTGATTTGTCAGCCCATGGGCAGCGAAGGGGCGCTGATTTTGGCAGCTAATGCCCCCAGAAGCTACACGCAGCAAGACGAAACCTGGATCGCTGGAATCGCCGATAAGCTGGCAGATACTCTAAGCCGATCTCCGTTAGTATCCTCTGAAGCCTAGTAACTTCGTCATTCCTTCTTATCCAGACGCGATTGTGGAAGTTCAACCCGCTTGTAGGGGCGATTCGCGAATCGCCCTTACCCCAAACCCCCTAATTAAATTCTTGTCTGCATCGTTGCGCTCCTAACCAAAGTTCAACTCAATCAAACCCACAGTGAGGAGATATTGTTAATGGCAGTTCTGTACTGGTCGTTGGTCGCGCTAATGATTGTCGGTGTGATTGGGGCGGTGGTTCCTGGCATTCCTGGAACTAGCCTGATTGTAGTGGCGATCGCCATCTGGGGTTTCGCTCAAGGATTTACAGGGCTCTGGATTCCCATCGCCGTCGCGATTACAGTGCTGCTGCTCAGCATTGGCGTTGACCTGCTGGCAACCTACTGGGGCGCAAAAAAAGCAGGAGCGAGCAAGTGGGGACAAATTGGGGCGATCGTGGGCTTGTTCCTGGGCTTCTTTGGACTGCTTCCAGCGTTGCCGTTTGGCGGCCCACTGCTGGGAATTCTGATTGGTCCACTAGCCGGAGCCATCATCGGTGAATATCTCTATCGAAAAGACCTGAACCTGGCAGTCAAAGCCGGAGTTGGCATCGTCGTCGGCTCGCTGATTGGTAACTTGATTCAGGGCGTGCTGGCGATCGCTGTCGTCGTGGTCTTCCTTGTCTCAACCTGGCCACAAGTACAGGCATTTTGAAGCGATGCGGTTTGCAGAAATTTTTAGTTAGGCATCTCATCCAGCAAGTCTTGTAGTGCAGCTTTCATCTCCTCAACTGTAGTCGTAGCAGTGCCAAACTGCCGCACCACAATACTGGCTGCCAGGTTGCCCAAAACCGCTGCTTCCCAGGCAGACGCGCCGACTGTTAGAGCAATCGTGAGCGCTGCCGCCACTGTATCGCCTGCACCTGTAACATCAAATACTTCGGTGCGATTAAACGCGGGGATCACGGAATGGTTGCCATTGCGGTCAAACAGGCTCATTCCCTCCTCGCCTCTAGTAATTAGAACATGCTGTGCCTGAGTTAGCGCTAAGAGGTCACGTCCGGCTCGTTCGAGTGCTTCAGGAGAGGCGATTGCATATCCCACCGCGAGTTCTGCCTCCGGCAAGTTTGGCGTAAACAAAAAGGCTCCAGCGTAGCGATGCAACTCAGTTTGGGCATCTACCACAGTTTGAGTATGGGACAGAGCTGCCTCAATTACAGGTTGAGTTAGTCCGCCATCTCCATAATCGGAACAGACTACCGCCTGAGCATCCTTTGCCTGCTGTTGAATGTATTCTGCTAGCTGAAGTTGCAGGCTGAGATCGGGCAAGCTATCTGATTTGCGATCGATTCGCACGATCTGCTGGGTTACGGATTGGCGAGCATGACCAGAGATGCGAGTTTTGGTCACGGTGGGTCGATCCCGATCGACCAAAATTCCTTGCGTATCAATTCCTGCTGCTTCAAAAATTTGCCTTAGCGCATTTCCCTGGTCATCCTTCCCGACCAGCCCAACAGCCTTGACTTGCGCTCCTAGCTTCGCCAAATTGTAAACTGCGTTGGCTCCCCCACCCGGCACCTGCCGCGTCGTCTCATGCCGCAGGATCAGCACGGGAGCTTCCCGCGAAACTCGCTCAACTTGTCCTGTTAGAAACTCATCCAGGGTGAGATCGCCGACTACCAGGACTTGCGATCGCCCAAAATTCTCTAAAAGTTGCCAAAGCCGATCAGCCGCAGATCGGAGTTGAACAGTAAAGTCAGCTTCTAGGGTCATAGGCGGTTGTTAGAAATTGAGGGTTGGAGATTGGGGGTTAGCCTTCTTGGAGAAACGAGATAAATCGCGTCTTGTGGACTGATAGCGATCGTTCCATAATCTACAGGCGAATTAGGGGCGACGCATCCCCCCTAATTCCTAACCCCCAACCCCTAATCCCTAATTTCCTTGGGTTAGTGGTGCAAATAGCTCCTTAGGAATCACTCCGTGAATTCCTTTGACGATATCGACAACCTGAGAAACCTCAAAGTCGATTGCTGCACTGCCAAAGAGAAGCGCGTCTGGCTTAGTCAAGCCATATTCCTCATTGGTGATTCGTAGATACTCACGCACCGACTTTTTCATTGCCTCATCCAAGTCTTGGTCAAGACCAACTGCAATCCAGGCATCTTCGGTTTCACCGACTGGCGCTTCTAGCGTCATACCTTTATGAACAATGAGCTCAAAGGTAGGCGTGAGAGAGCATTCGATCGCTGTCAGCGCAACCTCTCCATTACCCTGAGCACAATGAGGATCGCCAGAATAAAATAGCGCTCCGGGCACTTGAACGGGTAAATAAAGGCTGCTGCCTACTCCTAAAAGCTTAATATCTACGTTGCCGCCGTATAAACCAGGCGGAACTGAATTGACTGCATCTTCAGGATCAGCCGGAACAACGCCCATCAGTCCCATGAATGGCTTCAGCGGAATGTTTAAGTTAGGCAGTCCATTCGTTGGCTTAAAGATGCCGATGTCATTCTCGCGGTCAATGGGAATGACTTTGGTGTAGATCGGTTCACCATTCTCAGGATATTCCCCTGGGAGAGAACCTCTGCCATGACGGTTAGAAATCACACCGTAGGGTACGCGGTAATCAATGTTGAGGGTCTTGATTTCCAGTACGTCTCCCGGTTCTGCCCCTTCTACATAGATGGGACCAGTGATCACGTGTGGGCCAGGGCCAGTTTTCTCGACCTCTGCCTTGATCTGCAACTGGTCAGGCAAAATATCTGATTCAGCAATACCACTACCTGTGAGAAATTCGATGGTGTCTCCCTGGTCAGCCAAAATGCCTTCGTGAGAAACAGTTTGCATAACCAAGCGATCGCCCGACTGCACTCGCAAAATCGGCTCACTGTCTGGCTTAAACAGTTCTCCCCAAATCACGTTTTCAGGAGTAGACAAGACCTCATAGGTCTGACCAGTTGCCGTTGCTGGAGAAGGAAACACGCCCCCTACAATTGCCCACAGAGAGAGAGCGATCGCCGCAGTCACACCTGCGGTCAATCTCAACCTGCGAAACCGGCGACTGCGTCCTCTAATTGTTTCAGTGACCAAGCTGATGCCTGAACGAATCTGATCTACAGGTCGCTCTAGCCGAAAACCTTGCTTTTTTCTCACCTTTATCTCCTAGTTCGCTCCTACACCCGTGCTTAAGGAGTTTCCTCAGGGCTAGAACCTACGTGATCAAGACGCAAAACCGGACAAAGGGAACAGTAGATGCTTTAGATTTCTTAGTTTTACGTATGAATACGCAAGGCCGAGCTTGGAAGCTCCTTAAATTCCGGTAGATGGCATTAGTGAACAGGTTTTCAGGAATGAATTTTGTAGCATATGCTACAAAATTCATTCCTGGTTATGCCAAAAGTAGTACTCTAATTCTGACTCTCACTCTAAAATGTATCCTTTAACACAACGCCTACCTACGACACAAGGGAGTCTAAATTTTACGAGATCCAAGAACTGCTTACTGATAGCGCTGGGTCGGTTGTGCGTATGCGAATTTTGCTTGTTGAAGATGATGCCAGGTTAGGCGAAGCGCTCTCCGAGGCGCTGACTGACCAACGCTATGTTGTAGATGTTGCTAAGGATGGGGAAAAAGGTTGGCAGCAGGTGACAACCTTGCCCTATGACCTGATTTTGCTGGACGTAACGTTGCCCAAGCTGGATGGCATGAGCCTCTGCCAACGTCTGCGAACTCAAGGCTATCACCAACCGCTGATGATGATCACCGCCCGTGACACTAGCGCTGACAAAATTGCTGGACTGGATGCGGGAGCCGACGACTATGTGGTAAAACCGTTTGACCTGCCAGAACTGTTGGCTCGAATTCGTGCCCTCCTGCGTCGCGGCAGTTCTGGTTCCTCTCCAGGAATGCAGTGGGGCAGTTTGCAGCTAAACCCCAGTACCTATGAGGTGCAGTATGGCGATCGCCCCCTCCGGCTCACCCCCAAAGAGTTCTCCATTTTAGAATTGCTCATCCGCAACGGTCGCCGCGTTCTCAGTCGGGCCGCGGTGATTGAGCACATCTGGTCTTTGCAGGAGCCACCCGAAGAAGACACGGTCAAGGCACATATCAAAAGTTTGCGCCAAAAGCTAAGAGTCTCTGGCGCGCCTGAAGACCTGATTGAGACGGTGCATGGCTTGGGATATCGGCTAAAGCAGATTTAGTCGATATCTATTCCTAAAAGTCCAGATGTCCGCTCAGGCGTTTCTCTAAAAGCGTGTATCGCTGCTGGTCTTTGACCTGCCGGACGGCAAGGGCGATCGCCTTTTGTGGTCCCACCAGAATTGCCAGTTTTTTAGCACGAGTCAGTCCGGTGTAAATCAGGTTGCGGCTCAGCATCAAGTAGTGCTGCATATAGAGCGGCAGAATCACCACCGGATACTCACTTCCCTGGCTTTTGTGAATGGTGACTGACCAGGCTAAAGTAATTTCGTTCAAGTCGGCGTAGTCATAACTCACGATCCTTTCTGCGAATTGCACGCTCACTTCTTGTTCTTCTGGATCGATCGCCGTAATCACTCCTAAATCTCCGTTGAATACTTCGCGATCGTAGTCATTCACTTTTTGGATGATGCGATCGCCCACCCTCAAAATCATTCCACCCCGCTCAATCTGTGCCTTTGTGGAACTGGGCGGATTAATTAAAGATTGCAGTACACCATTCAAGTTGCGCGTCCCGACTTCCCCGCGTGTCATCGGACATAACACCTGTACATCTCGCGCCACATCAAAGCCCAATTGCGGAATCAGATCGGTGATCAAATCATGGATTGCCTGAATTCCGGGCTGTGGCTCTGGTGCGCCTAACCACAAACAGTCCGATTCAGGCACATTAGACACAGGCTCCAGTTGAGGGAACTGACCCTGATTAATTCGGTGAGCATTACTCACGATCTGACTAGTTTGAGCCTGACGAAAAACTTGTGTCAGTCGCACCACCGGAATTTTTTCTGACGCAATCAAATCCTGCAAAACCGCACCCGGTCCGACGCTGGGCAACTGGTCAATGTCTCCCACGAGTAACAGTTGAGCATCTAGAGGAACGGCTTTGAATAGAGAATTTGCCAGAAACAAGTCCAGCATGGAAGCTTCATCCACAACAATCCCCTGCGCTGGAATCGGATATTCCTGATCGCGCTTAAACTTCATCGTTTTGGGGTCAAATTCCAATAAACGGTGAATCGTTTTGGCAGGTTGTCCGGTCATTTCACTTAGTCGTTGGGCTGCCCGTCCCGTGGGAGACGCAAGAGCGATCGCCTTTCCCATTGCCCTCCACAGCGCCACAATAGTGCGCGTCGTAAAGGTTTTGCCGCAGCCTGGTCCACCCGTAAGAATCAACACGCGCTGAGTAGCAGCCATTTCGACCGCATGGCGCTGCTGGTCTGAAAGCTGCAAACCCGTTTTTTCGGTGAAGCGATCGATCCAGCGCTGTACACGCGGCAGATCTACGGTGAGGGGTTGGTTGAGCAATTGTTGCGATCGCTCTGCCAGTTTCTTCTCCGCCCCAAAAAAAGGAGGAGCATAATAAACTCGTGTTTCTGTGTCGGGTATCTCTTCTTCAACCAGTTCTCCATCACTCACCATCAGTTGAATGATAGATGATACCTGTGTTGGTTCAGGTCGGTGATCGTCTATTTCCAGACGTTTCACCACTCGATTCACTAAATCATCTTTGGGTAAAAAACAGTGCCCTTCTTCAGAGGCTTCTGTTAACACATGAAGGGTGCCGCTGCGATAGCGAAACTCTGAATTAGGTGCAATTCCTAAGTTACGGGCGATCGCATCTGCCGTAACAAAGCCAATACCATATACATCCGTCGCCAGTTGGTAAGGATTGCCGGTTACCGTGGCGATCGACTCATCTCCATACTGCTTATAAATCTTCACCGCATACGTGGTCGAAACTCCGTGCCCTTGCAGAAACAGCATCACCTCTTTGATTGCCTTTTGCGTTTCCCAAGCCGCTTGAATTAACTTAACTCGCTTCTTGGCAATTCCCGGAACTTCTGCCAAGCGTTCTATCTGATGTTCAATCACCTCTAGAGTTTCTAGCCCAAAGTGCGCCACAATCCGCTTAGCTGTCACCGGACCTACCCCTTTAATTAAGCCACTGCCCAAATACTTTTCAAGTCCTGTGAGCGTCGCAGGTTTGGTTTCTCGATACTGAACAACTTGAAACTGTTGCCCATACTTAGGATGTTCTCGCCAGGTGCCCTGAAGCTGTAAAGTCTGTCCTGCCTGAATATTGGCAAAATTGCCAACGATCGTCACTAACTCACTGGTGCGAGGCGCTTTCAGCCGCGCTATTGTATAGCCCGATTCCTGAGAATGGTAGGTCAACCGCTCCACCACCCCTTGCAGTGGCTCAATCGGTGGCGCAGCCTGAGCATTCCCCTGAGACTGATTGGGGGGCTTCTCCGCAGCAGTTTGATATCTTCCCGATGAGTTCGACACAGTAACTGTTGGCGCTGAATACTTCTAGTGTGCCAGCTAGACGCGGCATTGGGGTTGGCTGCTCGCCAAGTTAGGTAAGTTGCAGTCTGGGTAACCTAAGGGGGTTGGGACAAACTCCTCTCTGATTTGAAGGCAATGCAGCAAAAATACAGCGCGATCGCCAGCGTCATCAAGCTCGTCGGTCGGTTTGGCAGATTCGCTAAACCGTCGTTAGAAGGTGTTACCGTTTCACCGTCTGAACTTTCTTCAAATCCAGCGATCGCCCCCTATTCTGTTCCTGACAACGAGGAGGAAAGGCTAGATGTGCTGCGACGATATCAGATTCTTAATACTTTGCCTGAAGCAGAGTTTGACGATCTAACCGAGCTAGCAGCTTACATTTGCGGTAGCCCCATTTCCTTGCTCAGCCTTACTAGTGCCAATCAGCAGTGGTTTAAGTCCAGGGTTGGGTTAGATGCTACTAGCGCACCGAGAGAGTTTTCCTTCTGTTCCCACGCAATCCTCAACCCAGACGATTTGATGATCGTACCTAACACATTAGAGGATGAGCGATTTGTCGATAACCCACTTGTCACAGCCGACCCCAGCATTCGCTTTTATGCAGGGGCACCGCTGGTTACACCAGATGGCTTTCCCCTGGGAACGCTCTGCGTAATGGATCGGGTGCCGCGCAGCCTCACGCCAGAGCAGCAAAAGGCACTGCAAACCTTAAGCCGACAGGCGATCGCCCAGATGGAACTGCGGCTAACCGTAAAAAAACTAGAGCGGCAAATCGTTCGCTATCAGCAGGCAGAAGCAAAACTGCGGGCTTCAGATCAGCAAGTGGTGGATTTGTTGGAAGGGATGACCGACGGCTTTTTTGCGCTCGATCGCCAGGGCCGTTTTACCTTTGTCAATCGCAAAGCAGAGCAAATTTTGCAGCGATCGAGCGAAGGTCTGCTAGGCAAGGTAGTTTGGCAAGTGCTGCCCGAAATGGCGAATTCAACCTTTAAACGAGAATACACAAAAGCGGTTGACCAGCAAACCAGCGTCAGTTTTGAGGAATTTTCTCACCCCTTGGGACGCTGGATTGAAGTTCGAGCATTCCCCTCTTTTGGAGGAATTTCTGTCTTTATTCACGACATCACCGTTCGCAAAACGGTAGAGGAAGCGTTGCGCTACCAGCAGGAGCAGTCTGAACATTTGTTGCTAAACATTCTGCCCGAAGCGATCGCCGATCGACTCAAAATCGAAGAAGAAGCGATCGCGGACAGCTTTGATGAAACGACCATCTTGTTTGCTGATCTGGTTAATTTCACTCACATTTCTAGCCAGATTACTCCCCATGAACTGGTGTCTCTGTTAAACAAAATTTTCTCTGTGTTTGACCGACTCACCGAAAAATATGATTTAGAGAAAATTAAAACGATTGGAGATGCTTACCTGGTCGCCAGTGGCGTACCCGTTCCCCGCCGCGATCACGCAGAAGCCGCCGCTAATATCGCGTTAGAGATGCAGGAAGCCATTCAACAGTTCAGCACTTCTCAGGGCGATCGCCTCTCGCTTAGCATTGGCATCAATTCAGGCTCAGTTGTTGCTGGAATCATTGGCACCAAAAAGTTCTCCTATGACCTCTGGGGAGACACAGTAAACGTAGCCAGTCGAATGCAATCTCACGCCTCATCTGGCAGCATCCAGGTGACAGAAGCAACCTATGAACTGTTGCGCGATCGCTACCTGTTTGAGAAACGCGGCAAGATTGTGGTCAAAGGTAAAGGTGAGATGACGACTTATTTATTGGTTGGCAAAAAAGAGAGATAGCGTTTATCTCTATCATTGATTTGCGGCAACCTGAAACGCCTGATGAATCTCTGCTTCTTTCCATCCTTGCTCTGTCAGGGTAGCGAGAATTCGTTCATAAGGGTGTCCTAGTCGGACTGCCCGCCGGATATATTCGTCTAGCGCAATGCGTTCCTGGGGAGTTGTGTTTTGGGAAACGGTGCGGGCGACTACCCCGTGAGGGGAACTGCTTCGCATCGCCTGCTGACGAATGGATGCCTCAGTTCGCTCTGCTGCATTTCTGACTGCTCCGTCGCGGCTAGATATCCCTGTAGTGTTAGCAATTTCCTTCGCTAAAGTGAGTGCTGCCCATCCTGTCACAAGGGACAAAGGAATCCAGATAATTAAACCAATTCCAGCTGTACACACGACTGAAGCGGCTAGCAGCCAAAAGGCGTTGCTCAACCCGCCTGTGAATGCAGCAAGACAAAGAAAGACCAGGGGAAACCCGACGGCAAAAGATTTAAATGATCGGATAGGAGTGCTCATAATTTGTTGTCAATTGCAGTTTCCCAGTAGCGGATAAACGTAATCACTAAAGCCATGTAGCAGGGAATGGCAAAGGCAACCTCTACAGGCACATGGGTGAAAGGTGTGGTGAAACCAGTGAAGTTGGCGATC
This sequence comes from Leptolyngbya sp. FACHB-671, assembly GCF_014695745.1. Taxonomy (NCBI): domain Bacteria; kingdom Bacillati; phylum Cyanobacteriota; class Cyanophyceae; order Leptolyngbyales; family Leptolyngbyaceae; genus Leptolyngbya; species Leptolyngbya sp. FACHB-671. The sequence goes on from NZ_JACJOV010000058.1 coordinate 11,762, forward strand.
GCACTTTCACCATAGACTCGATAGCCGTTGATGATAAACCAGGACTCTAACGGCAGGGCGATCGCTCCTGTTACGAGTAGGGCAATTAGAAACCGTTGGGGAATGCTGTAGTGGATGAACAGTTTGTTCACAATATTCATTGCTAGCCAGATCACCAGAATCCAGGTTCCAGTCATGAGCAAGCTAATGTCGTGAAAGATGTAAGACCAATCGGGCAAATTCTGATTTCTTGCCATTGGTTCAATCATCACTTCAAACAAAAGAATGCCGACTAAAGCAATGACAAAACTTCTTAGCCATTTTCTTCGCTTAGTTGGAATTAAAAGCTGTTCATCAATTGCAAAACTCCAATACTTATAGAAACTAATCACTAAAGTTGTAAAAACTGGCGTGTAGTAAATCACCTCAATAATGGGCACATTCCAAACGAAAATGCCAATTACGGAATCCAATACCTCCGGGGCATAACCTCGAATTCCAATATTTACAACAACGATTTCAAGAATGCTAACTAGAACAGTCAGAATTGCTAAGTAAAGTGCAAACCGGTGCCATTCCTTCCAGCGAGGCAAAAAATGATCAACTAGCAGCACGACGGATAAAATCATTGCTGCCCAGCCAATTGTCAACACCCAACTCACGTCTCGATATACATACGCCCACCAACCCAGCTTATGGTTATGCCACATAGGAGCCGTAAAGACTTCGAAGATCAGCACACCGACGCTCAGGATTAGAAAGCGCTGTCCGACCTTGTCTTTGACTTTAGGAAGAATCAAAAATGCAGCAGCAACTCCACTAAAAACGAACAGTTCAAATAATAGAGTTAGCGGGGTTGGTCTTGCATCAAAACCGCAGGCTAGATGAGAAAGGAAGCTATTAGTCAATCCATTCATGCAAAGGAAATTTCTCCAGCTAGTTCTTTAAGGATGGGTTGGCGATCGCACAGCAATTCGATTCCACAAGATGGTGCGTTACAGCTTTGCCTAACACACCCTATCCATCATCCACTGATCAGCACTTACTGACAGCGCCACAATCATTACAGCTTCCATCGGAAACCGTCGTCATCTCGCGAAATGTTGAATCTTTTATTTTGCAGCCGCCCCATTTTGCCTGACAAAATTCCGGCAAAGTTGTCAGTCTTTCCCACACTTTCCATAGCGGCTCTTCTAACACATCGCCAAATTTGCTGTGGTTAAAGTCACAGGACATGATGTCGCCATAGGGAGAAGCATAAAAGTAACTGGTTCCACAGGAGCACCCGACACTTTTGTGACTAGTGAAGTGGGCATAAAAGGTGACGCCAGGGTAGTCTGAATTTTGGTTATACCGTTGTGCAGATTGAATCATGGCTTCAACCCAACCCTCGTTATCGACTAGATCTTCTCGATCTTTGTATCGTCCTGTGGGCAACGCATCAAACACTAAAACTTCGTGAATACCAATTTCTTTGCCCAATTCGACAATTTTTTTGAGCTCACCTTGCTCGTAAGTTTCAGGTGTCATGGTGGTCGAAATTCCGGTTGAGAAACCTAGCTTTTGAGCCAGTTTAATTCCTCGAATTGCCTGAGCGAACAGACCTTCCTTACATCGAAAATGATCGTGCTCTGCGGGATTTGCTGAATCAATACTGATGTAAATACTATCCAAACCTGCTGACTTTAATTCATGAATTCGCTCTTCTAAGAACCAACCATTTGTGAATAGAACGGTGGTAGAAAAGCCTTTATCTACAGATTGAATAATTTCTGGCAAATCCGATCGCATCAGGGGCTCACCCCCCACAAAGTTAATCACAGAAACGCCCAAATCTTGAGCATCTCGAATCAATTTTTGTGCCTGATTGAGTGTCAGGACTGCCCGACCTGGTTCTTCTACGGCTGTGAAAAAGCTGCAATGCTGACAGGCAGCGTTGCAGTCATCATTCACCGCAAAACTCATCATGTTGGGCAGATTCTTGTTTTAAATCGTGCGGTAGAGGGCACGAGCAATGAAATTAGCAGCGGGTTTGCTAAATAAAGCGGGAGTCGAGAGGGAATAAACCGGGTAGCCGTTGCGAAAATGGATGACTTTGTTGTGATTCAGGTAAATTCTATAGAGAACTTCGACGAAATCAATGCTGCAATTCATAGCTTTAGTGGCTAAAAACCATTTCAGCCGGAGGTTCGTTAGCAACGAATTCATAAGGTTTGGCTAGAAATCTAGAGTTTAGCCAGAGGCGATCGCTCCTCCCAACGATTTGAAATAAAACGTACAAATTCTCTAGGCTGTTCCTTGCATTCAATGACTTGTTATGTTGGACGACAGCTTCAATTGCTAACTTCCACTTTGATTTCAGGAGCTGACAACAAATCACGGTTGCGGCGGGTTCATTATTACCCAAATATTTCATCTTTAACCGAATGTTTGGCTCATCGCATTCAGGACTGGGTAGATAAGTTCGTAAAGAAACTATGTTCTCATAACCCATGCTAGCCGATTTCAAGATTGTCCCTATGTGGTTCCAGATGATCTTACCTTGTGCTAATGGATACATCTCCGTAAACTGAGGAGGTTGATCTAGAAAGCCTTTGATGCCAACCCCCATAACCCTTAACTCCAAAACTCGCTGGCAGATTCCTGCCGTACTTGCTGTAACAGTTTTTGTAAATTATTTAGACCGCAATAACCTGTCTTTAGCGATACCTCGTCTTGCTCAAGACTTTAATTGGAGCGATCGCGAAGTAGGCTCAAAGGGCGAGTTATTGTTGGCTGCTTTCTTTTTATCCTACGCTCTGTCCAACATGTTGCTGAGTCCTTTAGCAGAGCGATTTGGGGCAAAACGAAGTGTCATAGCAGCGATCGCAGCCTTCTCCCTCGTTACGATTTTGAGCGCACCGTTTGGATACTCTTTTACAGCTCTGATTGTCCTACGTTTGCTTTTGGGACTGGGAGAAGGGGTTCACATTCCGATGTTGAGTGCGATTATCAGTCAATGGTTTTCGTCGGGGGAGCGATCGCGTGCTAATGCAATTTGGGGAAGCGGCATTTTTCTGTCTACGGCGATCGCACCGCTGATTGTGGTGCCGTTGATTCAGGTTTGGGGTTGGCGTTCTACCTTTGCGGTTTTAGGCGTTGCTGGAATGCTGCTCTCGATTCCATTAGTTTACTTTCTAGTGCCGGATGAGCTGTTTTCAGTCCAATCTGATGTGGATACGACCGCTTACGATCAGCGTCAGCAAAGACCGTCGGTTCAATATCGTCGAGATCATCGATTCTGGCTTGCCGTTGTAGGAGGTAGCCTCAATGCCTTTTGTGCTTTTGGTGTATTGAACTGGTTGCCCACGTATTTTAATCGTGCAAAGGCGATCGATTTTGCACAACTGGGATGGCCGCTTGCTTTAATTTTTTCAGCCGGAATCGCTGGCATTGCGCTGATGGCTTATCTAGGCGACAAGTTGCAGCAAAGGACAAAACTTGCCGGAGTTGGTTTTCTGATAGCAGGTGGGATGGTTTATATTGCTTCCACTACCAATAGAGTAGAACTTTTGGTGCTGTTTTTTGCCGCCGCAGTGTTTTGTCAAAGTGCTTATGCGGCTCAAGAATACGCAATCATTCAACGCATCTTGCCAGCCAATCAAGTGGGTGCAGGAACAGGACTTTATAACGGTTTATCTATGTTGTTGGGAGGGGTGGGTGGCTCTCTAATTCCAGGGTCAATCGTGGCAGCAACGGGTAGTTTTGATGTAGCCATTCTCAGCATTGTGGTAGGTGCATGGCTGGCATCAATTGTGATGTTTGTGCTATCACGAATGATTCGGTACTGATAGTGGCGTAATACATGAGCCGAGTGGAGTGACCTGTTCTGCTGCAACGCGATGTCTTGGAATTTTGGCCGTTACACCAAATCTGGCAAAGCGATTTGGCCTTCATGAGCACCGCTGTAAAGGTACGTTTTATACCCTCGAAGGAGAATCCGAAATCCTAATGATGTATATAAGTGTCTTGCTTCCTCTAACAGAGTATCAACCTGCGGCTGATTATTATCCTGTATGGACCTTCCTATCTGCCGCCAGAGTTCAATTGGTTCATCAATGTTTTGTAACACATAGGTGGGATGCCAATCTGATACTTCTTCAGTGCAATTCACTTCAATGAGCTTCAACGCTAACTGATAGTCCTGCGGCGCAATGTTCCATTTGAGTGACCGCCAGGTTGCTGTGCAACGGATTGAGGGGACGCCATTCTTCAACTGTGCATCAAGGCGTTTGCATTCTCCAGTTCGCCAAATCTCTGACAGTTCGCAACTTGTCCACCCTGTGAAATTGGTCGGTATAACGATGGAAGCTTCGGGTGGGTCGAGCGTGTCAGGAAGTCCTGTTTCCCCAGGGTGCATCCATCCCCAAGTCAAATCACTAGCAAAAATATGATTTTGCTTCAAACATTCTGATACGCGCGCCCATGCTGCACTCAGGTAATTTTCTGAGATGTTCCGCAAAATCGTCTCGAATGAATCGCCTAAGACAAATCCTGCCACATCCAATCTACGACCGCACCTTGGAACCTCTAAAGATTCAAGAGCTTCCCAATCTTCTTTGTGAAGTGCCCACATATCCATACGAAGCAATATAATCTATTTGTAAAATTGTGCGCGAAGAAAAGCCGACTTCCAGCAGAATGGTTTAGATGAGCGGCAGCAAAACCTTGAACTCAAAACTAGGGGTGTTGTGATGTCTACTGCATCACACATCACAATTGCTATCTTGCTCTATTCAACTGCCTCCATGGTTGGAGCCTATCACATACGCAATTTCGCTACCATTTCTGTCCGAGCAGAAACTTCTAACTTCCGAAACATACGCTTTAGAGCTTGTTTTACAGAACTCTGAGTGATCCACAACTCCGCACCAATTTCTGCATTGGTCAGCCCTTTTGCAACAAGATCAGCAATTTGAACTTCTCTAGGTGTAAGACACTTGACGGATGGATTTGTACCCCAGGGCTGTTTTCGCAGTTCAGCAAGACGTGCAGAAAGGTGAGTGCAAACGGCTCCCAAACTAGCCAGATCCAATTGACTAAATGCAGGCACATGACCAATACGAGCAAAGTTTACTGTACCAACTAACTGACCTTGCCCAACAATGGGACCCGTCATAATATGCTCATGATCATAGGTAGAACAGCATCTTTTGTACAACTCACTCTGTTTCCAGGCTCCCTTCGGCAGAACTAATTCTTCATGAGCCGGAGCATGGTACTGCAAAACGTACTGCAAAACTGGATCAACAGATTTACCAAACTTTTGATACTGTTCAACAAACGTATCTGAAACCCCTCTTGCATCAACACTGGCTAAGCCGTTATTTTCATCTAGAAGATAAATCCCCCAGCGTTGCACTCCAAAATATTCGCTGATACTATCCATCACCCTAAACCGCAGGACTTGTTCAGTTGGTGCAGTAGCGATCGCTTGAAACAAAGGGTAAAGAGAACGAGGCATAGGCTAAAAGTGTACCCACTTGAGGACTATTGGCGTTAGCAGACTTTCCCTACAATCGTTTCACAACCAGACGTTATTAAACAACTGAGGGCAATGTCTCAACTACAAATTGGCTTTCTCGTTTATCCGGGTGTAATTCAGCTTGACGTGATGGCAGCTTACCAAGTTTTAGCCTTTTCACCCAATACACAAGTGCATTTGGTCTGGAAAAATCTGACCCCTATCCTTAGCAACGAAGGTCTGACCCTGACGCCAACCGTAACACTTGCCGATTGTCCAACTCTGGATGTGATTTGCGTGCCAGGTGGCGGTATGAGACAAATCGAGATCATAAAAGACGTTGAAATTTTGGACTTTCTGCAACAGCAGTCAAAATCTGCTCAATATGTGACGAGTGTATGCACAGGTTCAATGATCCTGGCAGCGACTGGTTTACTGCAAGGCTACAAAGCAACCTGCCATTGGGCATTTCGTGATCAGCTGGCAATGATGGGAGTTGAAGTTGTGCCTCAACGAGTTGTTGTTGACCGCGATCGCATCACAGGGGCTGGTGTTACATCAGGAATTGATTTTGGCTTAACGCTGCTGGGGCTGCTTTGTGGAGAGAAGGTTGCAAAGATGGCTCAATTGATGATGGAGTACACCCCTGAACCACCTTTTAACGCAGGCACACCTGAAACAGCGGGGGAAGAAATTGTGCAACCCTTGATGCAATTTGGCAAACCACTCCTTGATGCTTTCCTAGCCCAAACAAAAAAGACAGCGAGTCAACTCAACCTGAAAAGCTAATTTCTGATGTTGCTGGCTCAGCCGAAATTTCAAGGCTGCATCCCCACCGACCAACTTAGCAAGATCACGGGTCGGTTCATTAGACACAGCTACCGTATTACTACTTCCTTGTTTACTAGACCTCCTGCATGAATCACTTTTTGAAGCGTGAATGGTAGCGCGGCGGAGCCGCGCTACCATTCACGCAGGAAGTCTACTGTAGTAATAGTTCTTCGGAATGATGCAGAAACTATGAACTTAGCCGAATCTACTTTAGTAAAGTGAGATAAGTTTGCATGACGACAGCCTTGATTACTGGAGCCTCTGCTGGCATTGGTGCAGCATTTGCCCAACAATTAGCAGCACGTCAAACCGATCTTGTGCTGGTCGCTCGTTCCCAGGACAAGTTACAGGAACTTGCCAATTCCCTCAAACATCAACATCAAATCCAAGTAGACATTATTGTTCAGGATTTGACAGCACCAGACGCGACAGAAACTATCTTTCAAACTGTGCAACAACTTGGACGATCGATTGACCTATTGGTCAACAATGCTGGGATTGGAGATTACGGTGATTTTGCTGAAAGCGATCGCGACCTGCAGCTGAAAATGGTGCAGCTTAATATTGCGACAATTGTGGATTTGAGCCATCGCTTCTTGATTGGAATGCGGCAGCGTCGAACGGGAGGGATAATCAATTTGTCTTCGGTGGCTGCGTTTCAGTCTATGCCCTATTTCTCGATCTACGCGGCAACAAAAGCATTTATTCTCAGCTTTAGCGAAGCGTTGTGGGCGGAAAATCGCAGCTACGGAGTGCATGTGCTAGCTGTTTGCCCAGGACCGGCGGGCATTAAGTTCTTCAAAGAAGCGGGATTTCCATCGTTCCTGGTTAACGTAGCTGAAAAAATCGATATGCCAGTTGAGACTGTTGTACGAGATGCCCTAAAAGCATTTGAAAAACGAGAGCCGATCGTGATTCCTGGCAGTCTGGTTAATCCCATTCTGGCTACGCTGCCTCGGTTTTTGCCGCGAAAGTGGGTTTCTAGCTTCTGGAAGTTGATATTAGGAAATAATTTTGGCAAAGGATAATACCCCACTTCCCATCGCTAGTTTGATAGAACGAACTAATTCTGATAGAGCAAACAAAACAGCAAACGTTTGAGGGTGAGATTGAAGAAGAATGAGCAAGAACGCTGACATTTCTACTGCGATTAACCTCAGTTGACAAAGACTGGAACAAGCAAGTCCGGTCTAACGTTTGAGTTCAACGGCGGACAGAAGCGTATCTTTTTGGCTGTCCGCTGCTACGAAGAGTTAGAAATCGCGGGCATAATGGAGTCCAAGTTCAGCTGCCCTCATAATGGACACGAGACCAAACCAGACCAATGTGCCAGCAAGTAATTTCATCGTTAGGCGGTAGCCGCGACTCTCCAAGGACGGGAAGAAGCGGACGGCAAGAACGGCAACAGCAACCTTGGAAGCTATCAGGGTTCCAATAGCGGTTACGACGAAGACAATGCTCTCGGCGGTAGAGCCACGAATGATGTAGTTCCCGCCAACCGTGAACCAAAAGAGATAGGGACCTGGGTTAAGAAGGTTTACCTTCACTGCTGTCGCGAGGGAGCTTTGTGATTCGAGCTTTCCGGTTAACGAAATGTTGTTGACGCGAAACATCCTTGCGGATAGCCAAAGCAGATAAGCTCCTCCAACCAAACTTAGAGCAGCGGCAAATAGTTCAATACTCTTGAATTGCGAGAGAAACCAAAGTGCAGCGATGATGATTGGGCCATCGGTAATCAATGGGGCAAGGCTTGCTCGGACTCCGGCGAAAAGCCCTCTCGATAAAGCTTGTTGAATTACAATTACACCGAGTGGTCCCGGTTTGAGACCCGCAGCTAATCCGAATGCCAGTGCGGAAAGGAAGAATTCGTTCATTGGTGCTTTCTAACGGTTCCGGTCAGCGGTTTCCAATACCTTTGCAACACCATGGGTGTTTCCAGTCTATCCGCTGCACCAGAATTGTTGCGCAGCAACCTACGAACCAAGACTTGTTTACTTCCCAGAAGATGCTTGCTGTGACCAATTTTCCTGTGCCTGTGACCAAATCTCCATTAAATGCTTCGAGAACAATTGAAGTCTTTCTGAATCATCCTGTACATTTGCATACTCTCCACTGCATTGTAAATAAAGAAAAATTTGTGTCTGAAACTGCTGAGAAATATTACGAGACTGCACCCACATTTTCTGTGTATTTGTTTGGCTCAACAACGTTGTTGAAAGTGTTGCTAAACCACTTACAACGGGGACAATCCAATCCAACTGTACAAGCACTCTGCTAGCAGACAAAGCTGAGAGAATGGTTGTGCAGACAGCTAGCGTAATACTAGTAACTTGAAGCTGCTTATATCGAGCTTTGTGACGGTCAGCACGTTTAGCAAAATCTTTGCTAAGGTGATCGCACTGATGAAGAGCTTGCTGTTTCCTCTCCTCTAACGATGCAGCGGGGGTCAGCGGGTTATATCTCTCCATAGGCTGCCTCACTTTATGGCTTCACATAACAACAGATATAGCATTGATGTTGAATGAGAACTTCTTTGACAGACTTTTGCTACTAACAAGCAGTCTCTAGGTACAACCTCATAGACAAATTCTGCTGTACGACAATTTATTGTACTGAAATTTTCCGTATAACCCCTACCCCAGGCTATTATTCTCGAAACTCTCTGGATGAAGTGCTTTTCGAGTGCATTACCTGGAAAGTTTCCTTCTCAGAGGATGTCTGAGAAGGAGAAAAGCTCTCGAAACGATAACCTGTCAATAGCAAATCAAGACAGCATTTCGAGAGCTATGAGTACATCGTATCCGAGCAACCTGACTCAAGCACAATGGGAACTACTGATAGGCTTGATTCCCGCTGCCAAACCCGGTGGTCGTCCTTGCAGAGTCGATATGCAAGCAGTCGTCAACGCGATTCTGTACATTCTTTGTGCCGGGTGTGCTTGGCGAATGTTACCTTCTGACTTCCCCTGCTGGAAAACGGTCTATCACTACTTCCGGGTATAGCGAGTCAATGGAACTTAGGAACGCATCAACCACAAACTGTATTAGTGGGTGCGAGTAAGCTTTGTCACCGATACATACCGCCCGATTGGTGAACCTGTGCTGCAAAAAGATGCTATCAAAGGCTTCGTTCCTGTTCCACAGCGATGGAAAGTAGAACGCACCTTTGGCTGGTTCAACCGGTATCGTCGCCTCCGTAAAGACTACGAAGTCCTTCCACAAACTTCAGAAGCTTTTATCTATGTTGCTAATATTCGCATCATGCTTCATCGCTTAGCCTAGTACACTTCTCAGGCATCCTCTAAGCTGGCTCGTAATTTACCCCATGATGTAATTGTCCAAAACACTCGCGCCCTTGCTCGAACGGCAAAAGAAGCTGGGGTGCCCCTGATTTTAACCAGCAGTATGGAAACACAGTTTCAAGGGTTACTGCTAGATGATTTGCAGACGATCGCGCCAGAGGTATACGAGCAGAGAGTGAGACGTCCTGGTATGGTGGATTGCTGGGAGTACGAAGATTACAAGCAAGCAATGGAGACAAGGGGTAGGAAAAAGCTGATTATGGCAGGGCTAACCAATGATGTTTGCATTGTCTACCCGGCAATTAGTGCGGTGGAAGATGGGTACGGAGTTCAGGTGGTCGTCGGATGTTGGTGGATCGGCAACAACGCTGGCAGATGAAACAGCACTGCGGATAATGGAAAGGCATGGAGTGATGCTCACTTCAACCAATCAGGTGATGGCAGAGTTAGCGGTTTCATGGTCGTATGATTTTGGAAAAATAATCCAAACCATTATGTACGAAGAAATTCTAGCCAAATTGATTAACAAGTAGTTGCGATGCGAAGCAGTTCCCCCTGCGGGATAATCGCCCATAAACATAGAAGTACCATCAGGAATACCCTACGATGAGCAAAACAATCGACCTGTTCACACCTTTTGAATTGGGCTCTTTGACACTACCTAATCGAGTGGTGATGGCTCCCATGACTCGTAGCCGCGCGGGTCAGGGGGAAAAGAAAATCCCTACGGCTCTGAACGCAGAGTACTATGCTCAACGGGCATCGGCAGGTTTGATCGTTACTGAAGCGACCCAAGTCTCGCCGCTCAGCACGGCTTATGCCAACACACCAGGTATTTTTACCGCTGAGCAAACAGCCGGATGGAAACTCGTGAGCGATGCTGTCCATCAGCAGGGTGGGCGAATTTTTTTGCAACTCTGGCATGCTGGACGGGTTGCTCATCCACTCTTGCATCCAGAAGGAGCCACACCGATTGGTCCCAGCGCGATCGCCGCTCAGGGACAAACCTTCACGCCTCAAGGAATGCAGCCTTACGTAACACCCAAGGCGTTAGAACTTGATGAAATTTCAGAAATTATTCATCAATTTCAGCAGGGTGCGGAAAACGCTTTAGCCGCAGGGTTTGATGGCGTGGAACTGCATGGAGCGTTTGGCTACCTCATCGACCAGTTTTTGCAGGATAATGCCAACCAGAGGAGCGATCGCTACGGCGGTTCGTTAGAAAATCGCACTCGCTTTCTGCTGGAAGTTACGGAAGCGGTTACTCAGGTCTGGGGTGCAAAACGAGTAGGCATCAAACTCTCTCCCAGCAACACCTACAACGGTATGGCAGACTCCAATGCGATTGAAACCTTCAGCTACGCGATTGATGCTCTCAATGCCTTTGACCTTGCCTATGTGCATTTGATGGAAGCCAGCGAAGCCGATTTGCGTCACGGTGGACAGAAAATTCCCACGAGCCTGTTCCGACCGCTTTATAAAGGTACGCTCATGGTCAATTGTGGCTACACCAAAGCAACTGCGATCGCCGCATTGGCAGAAAACAATGCTGATTTGGTTTCGTTTGGTAATTTGTTTCTTGCCAATCCAGATTTACCAGAGCGATTTCGTCTTGACGCGCCTCTCAACGCACCTGATTCTGCCACGTTTTATGCGCCTCCCTGCAATGATTCAATTGAAAACTGCGGCTTTGAGAAGGGTTACACCGATTACCCATTCCTTCAATCAGCCAACACTAGAACATAGCCATTAATTTCTATCTCATCTCTCAAAAATTGAGCGGTTGGGAGAAATGGAATGGGAGCGATCGCCTGAATGCACAGGCTAACGGTTCGGGTCAGCGGTTGCAGGGATCTTTGCATCTCACCTATTGACTTCGTTCGATCCGTTGCACCCGAATTGTTATACGGCTGAGCGATGAAAAAAGCGGTAGCCGACATCATACTCGCTTTGCTGGCGTAGATGCCCATATTTGCGATCCCACCAGCCCCTCTCTAAATCTTCGCTTAAGCGGAATAGACCACTATTTAACTCATCATCATCAATCTTGCTAAACGAAGAGATACCATTGCGAATATCACTATCTAGGTACAGTTCCGGTCGCGCCCAACCCACTGCTGCAAATGAATCTGATAGGTCATTTGGCAAAGGAAAGGGAATCACATTTGCTACACTATCCGTAATCGATTGAATCTCCTCTAGCAACTTTAGAATTGGCAAAAATGTGGATTCAACATCTCTAATGAATGAGGGAAAATATTCAGTCAACCAGAAGCTGGAGATCATCTCTGGGTCGTAGGTGAAGAATATCATTTGTCCGTTTCCTACAACTCTATGCATCTCGTTTAATGCTTGCCGATAGTCTGGAAAATGGTGGAAAGCAAGCATGATGATAGCTGCATCCACAGATTGATCGGATAGCGGCAAGTTCTCCACATATGCATCCATCCATTCGATTGCAGGATGAGCGATCGCCTGACTCCGCATAGTTTCTGATGGCTCAATTGCAAAAACACGATACCCATGCTCAGCCAAAACACTTGCGTAAGAACCTGTTCCAGCACCAATATCCGCAATCGTAGAAGCTGGTGAGGATGCCAAAATCTCTAGCAATTTTTTAGTGATGCGTGGATCGCTTCTTCTTGTTTGAGCATAGGTTTTACCAATCACATCGTAGAATGCCATCCCGCCTCCTCAAATCTTTAGCACCTGCTTATTATTTACCACCCCTAAACAGCACCAAAGTACACTCCCGATGGGTAACTGAAAGCCGTATAGTACCTCTGCTTGCGGAGGTTATATAGAAACTTTCCGCATAAATTCAGAATCTCAGCACCTCATGACTACTGGGGCATAAAGATGTGAAGACTACTCTGAATTCATATCTGTGCATCAGATTGGGTGAGCTTGAGGTGCAGAATCCGTTAAATGAATCAAGGAAGAGGGCGCGATTGCCCCCTCCTCCCTCTCTTTCTACTCTCCCTTTCTCCGATCGCGTGTCAAAATACTCATCACTTCACCAGAACTGGGTGCAGGTAACAGTGGACTCCACGCATTCACTTCAGCAAAGCCTCGATGATATAAGTCGTGAATTGTTTCGATTACACCATCGCGAGAACCGATGATGAGAACTCGCAGGCGATCGCGCCCACTATTCTGAAGTGCGGCAATTTCTCTCTCAACAGGGGATACGTTGGGAGATTCCAGGAAACATTGAGACATGAGTTGTGACTCCTTGAGGTTTTTGAGGAAACCCCAAAAACCTAGCCACCCCGCACTAATTCAACACGTTGTACAAACCCAGTGAGAGAACTAAAAGTGAGTTTATTTTCACTTTCATGTTCTGAAGGATAAACAACGGCTTTTTTGACATGACAAGTCGGGGTGGCTAAGGGAGTGTTAAAATTCACCATTAGCCGCCAGACTGGTACCGCAGTTTGGGGGTCAGTCGCTCATTGCTGCTCGCAACAGCTTTGAGCGGCGCTAGATTTTCGGGTGTAGTCGGGTTGCCGTGAGTAAAAATGACAACCTTAACGTGAGAGCATATCTGAGTGAACGGTATCTCGTCAAGGTAATAAGTGATAGACTTTTTGAGAAGTGAAAAGGCACGTTAGTGTAGGGGCGGTTCGCGAACCGCCCTCACGGGAGTTTATGGCTTACACAAGTGGAAATTGCTGTACACCTCGCGATCGCCCTTTAGAACCGTTGACCAAAACCAAAATGTAGTCTTCCTTCCCCATCATCATTAATTCCGTAGTCAGCCCGAATCAGCCCCAAAGGTGACTGGACTCTCAAGCCAACTCCAAAGCCAAATCCCGATCCGGGTTTGTCTCGTACATTGCCCGGTTCTCCTAAGACTTCATCTGCCGTTCCCAGGTCAGAAGCAAAGTCAGCAAATACCACTGCCCCAACTGGATCAAAGACGGGGAAACGGTATTCTGCTGATGCCAGGACATAGCTGCGACCCGTACCCACTCTGCCTTCCCGGTAGCCGCGAACTGAGTTTGCTCCACCCAGGTTGAAGGCGTTGTAGGGCGGCAAATCACCCAGCACTGTACCACCCTGAAGGTTAAACGCTAAGACTTCAGGGTTGCGATCGGTTGCCTCATCCAACTCCAAAACATCGACGGGAACATACTGCACGTAGTTTGCCTGAAGGCGATTGCCAAAGATGCTGCCGTTGCCAATGGGGATGGTTTGCTCAGTGCTGAGCGTTAAGGCATTTCCTTCACTGGGGTTCACTGGATTGTTGCGGCGATCGCGCGTCATTGAAAACTCTAGGGTCGTCAGGTCATCAATGCCCGTATTGCTAAAGCTGAGCGGATTCCCTTCCTCATCACGAGGAGAAATTTCGCCATCACCATCACGCAAACTGACGCGGGTGTAGTTCAGCCCCAATTCGGCATCCCACTCCCCTAAGGGACGTGAGACAGAAGCGCCCGCGCCAAATCGTCCTTCTCGAACGCGATCGCCATTCGGCAACAGCACTTCATCGGTAAACGTGCGAGAAAGCGTGCGTCGGCGAAACGCATCGACGCTGTAGCCCAGGCGATCGGGATTGCTGGCTCGATAGGGACTGGTGAAGTTTGTGCCAAACTGAAAATCTTCGGCAGAGATTTGCACATCCGCGTTGATGCGTTCACCCACACCGCCAAAGTTTTGATCCTGATAAGTGACGGTACCAAACAGTCCACTATCATCGTTGTAGCCACCGCCCACATTAAATGAACGAGACAGTTGCTCCGCCAGGTTATAGGTGACATCCACTTGTTGCGCGGTGCCGCCGAGCGAAATGTCTACATTTTCAAATAAACCCAGGGCATAGAGCTGCTGCAAATCCTGCCGAGCCGTATTCTCGTTAAATACCTGTCCGGCCTGAAGCTGAAGTTCACGGCGAATGAAGTCTTCGCGAGTGCGTCCTTCGATCGGTTCTCCATCCTCATCAACAGTGCCGCCTTCCTCATTCACAAAGCGAATGTTGATATCACTAATCACACCTTCCAACACTTCAACGGTGACAACCCCTTGAGGGCTAGGACGCAGCGCCAACACCTGCGCCAGGGTGTAGCCGTTTTCAACGTACCACTGGTTAATTTGCTGAACGGCTTGCCTCAATGCGGTTGGGTCAACGGGTTGCCCTAGCTGCGGTTGAAAGATCTGGTTGACCACGGTTAGCGGCAACACTCGCGCCCCTGCAAGCTGAAGCGATCGCACCACAATCGGTTCTACCGAAAACACTACACTTAACCCATCCGGGTTCTCAAAACTGGTGACATTCGCATCGGCAAACAGCCCCGTCGCCAAAATTGCTGCTATGTCACTCTGAAGCTGAGTATTGCTGGTTGCCCCACCCGGTCGCGTTTGAATGTTTTCTAGAACGATCTGTCGCAGGTTTGGCTCCACACCCACAACCTGAACATTAGTCGCAGTCACCACGACATCTTCGGGCAACAGATTAACTGGCGGAGGTGGACTGGTTTGCGCGGGAGCAATAGCAGGCGGAGTGGACGGCAAAACTGGGCTAGGAAAATCAGGAGATTGAGCAGTCCTGTCTGACGAGGATGCTGGAGAAGCGTCAGACATTGCTTCCGCAGTTGAGCTAGCAGCCGCAGGCGTTGCCATTGGGGCAGCGCTGCTGGCTGCTGGCTGGTAGTCCTGATAGTAAGGAATTTGGCTACCCGGAGCAGCCTCGGTAGGCGTTTGAGAAAATTCCTGAGCCATCAGCATCTCTGGAAGCGCGATCGCCCTCACTTCTCCAACCGACAACATTGCTAAAGTACAAAACGCGAAAACAGGAACACGCATAGCGGCTTCAACTCTAGAAATTCATTGAAATCTCCGGACTCAATCGCTCAACCCTTTTCTTCGCGTCTCAACCCAACTCATTCATCCATTGCCCAAATGACTCAATTTGCCTTGCTCAAATCAGATAATGATACCTACTGATAAAATTCATCCTTGCCTGATGAATTAGCAAAACAGTAAAACTGTTTGTCTCTGCCAAAGCAAAGATCTTATCAGCCAACTATACAGGAAGACCTGCCCAAAATCAGAGATCACGCCCTTGCTTGTAGAGCAAGCAAAACTAGGGGCTTAAGCGCTCTATCTAAAGGCAGCGGACCTTAGCGTAGGGACAGTTCGCGAACTGCCCCTACAGGGATTTGTGGTTTATCCAAGTAGAAATTGCTGTAAGAATCTGTGGCGTAAGTTAGGGTGAAAGGTGACGAAAATTCGAGACGGACAGAGGTGACGAAAACAACTCAAGTTCTAATTTCTAGACTTTGAGTTTTGAGTTAGGGTTACAAATCAAAAAGGGTGGCGATCGCAGTTCAAACGGTTCGAAATGTTATTTACTCTGACCGATTTTCTTTTGTCTAAGTTCCTATTAACGATCCACCAGCACAGCTTTGGTCTTAAGCAAGTAACAGATGTAACAAATAGCTTGTGTGGGACAATCTCTAGAACGTAAAATTTCAGCATTGTAACCAGAAGGTAGAACGTGGTTCAAACCCCTTTATCTCCTTTATCTGTAGATTCGGAGCAGCATTCCGATAGTGCAACACTGTCTCCGAACAAGCAGCCTCTCAGCAACCAGCTCAGAGAACTGAGCGATCGCATCATTGCCGGACACCGCCTCAGTCGTGAAGAGGCGATCGCCCTGACTCAAATCGAAGGTCAAGAGAACATTTTGTTGCTGTGCGAGACAGCCGATCGCGTGCGGCAAGCTTGCTGTGGCAACATCGTTGACCTGTGCAGCATTATTAATGTCAAATCTGGCAACTGCTCAGAAAACTGTGGCTTTTGCTCTCAGTCGGCTCACCATCCTGGAGAAGACTCACCCGTTTATGGACTAAAGCCAACCGAGGAAATTTTGGCTCAAGCCAGGGCAGCCGAAGCCGCCGGAGCCAGACGGTTTTGCTTGGTTAGTCAGGGGCGTGGGCCTAAATACAGCAAATCTGCCGAGTTCGAGCAAGTTCTAGAAACCGTTCGACAAGTGATTGCAGAAACCAATGTCAAGCCCTGCTGTGCATTGGGTGAAGTCACCCCCGAACAGGCTGAAGCGTTGCGAGAAGCCGGAGTCACCCGCTACAACCACAACCTGGAAGCCTCAGAAAACTTCTTTCCCAATGTCGCCACCACTCATAGCTGGCGCGATCGCGTCCAAACTATCAAAAACCTCAAAGCCGCTGGCATTCAAGCCTGCACGGGCGGCATCATGGGCATGGGCGAAAGCTGGGAAGATCGAGTTGACCTGGCGCTGTCTCTGCGTGAGCTAGAAGTCGAATCGGTGCCGCTGAATTTGCTCAATCCCAGAGCGGGCACTCCTCTAGGCGATCGCCCCAAACTTGATCCGTATGAAGCGCTGAAGGCGATCGCTATTTTTCGTCTGATCCTGCCCCAGCAGATCATCCGCTACGCAGGCGGGCGCGAAGCCGTCATGGGCGAACTGCAAACGCTTGGTCTAAGATCAGGCATCAACGCTATGCTAGTCGGGCACTACCTCACCACCCTCGGACAACCCCCGGAGCAAGACCAAGCCATGCTCCAGGAACTCGGACTCCAGGGCGGCGAAGCTCCCGTTCCAGCATTTGAAGAAGGTTAATTTTTTGTGTCTCGCACAAAAAATTAACCTTCAAACCCCTAGCCCCCAGTCCCTAGCTCCTAGCCCCTTCCTCTGATTTGAAAGTGACCCCTCCCACCGAACTCCTGTGGGCCTTAATCGGTCTGATTCTCACCATCGGTGGCACCTTCTTGGAAGCGTTCACCACCAACCTCCCCTGGAACTGGAGTCAAGACGGCGTACAAACCTATTCCCTGCAAGTCAACTTTCAGGTAGGGGCCGTCTTGTTAGTTGGATGTCTGGGCGGGAAGCGGGCAGCCGCCCTTTCACAAATTGCCTATCTGATTCTGGGCTTAACCCGATTTCCAGTGTTTACTCAGGGGGGTGGGCTGGACTACATTTATCAGCCCAGCTTCGGCTACTTGTTGGGCTTCATTCCGGGAGCATGGGTCTGTGGGTCATTCGCATTTCGGTTGCCGTCACGCCTGGAATCTCTCGCCTTTAGCTGCCTGTCTGGGCTATTCACCATTCACGCAACGGGATTGGGATATCTGATTGCAACCTATATGTTGCGCTGGGTTGACATTAACGCCCTATCCTTTCCTCAAGCAGTCTTAAACTTCTCTATTTATCCGATTCCGGGACAGCTTGCTGTAGTGTGTGCCGTCACAGTTCTCGCCTTTGCACTGCGACATCTCATGTTCTACTAGGTAAAGATGTTCAATTATTATGGTTAGCTACTTAACTGTAGAAATTTTGTTCGGCAACCCTCTAGTCTGCATTCATGAATATTAAGAACCAATTTTTCTGGGTTGCTGCCTTCCTGGGTTTGGTGCTAGACCAAATCACAAAATACTGGGTCGTGCAGGCAATGGAATTGAACGACTCTATCCCGGTTGTGGATGGCGTGTTCCACTTCACCTATGTGACCAATACCGGAGCTGCATTCAGCCTGTTCAGCGAATCAGGTGGCTGGTTGCGCTGGCTGTCGTTGGGTGTAAGCCTGGGACTGATGGCGCTCGCCTGGTTTGGACCTGTGATGAATCGCTGGGAACAGGCAGGCTACGGGTTCATTTTGGGAGGCGCTTTAGGAAATGGCATTGATCGCTTTGCCGCTGGAGAAGTCGTAGATTTCTTAGAATTCCGCCTGGTTCGGTTTCCTGTTTTTAACCTGGCGGATGTCTTTATTAATATCGGCATTGTTTGTCTGCTTATCGCTGTTTTCTATAACCCTCCCCGCTCAAACGGGCCACGCTCAAGTGGCAAAACAGAAAAATGAAGCCAGGAAAATCTGAGAAAAATTAGATTTGTGGTTAAGTTCTGTATAGAATGATTTTTAACAGATATTTAAGTTTGGCTAGTGTTGGCTGTTGTCCAGTCCACCTCTAGGTATGCGTAACCATGAGTACTGAAGCTGATCCAAAAAATCCTGACACTGTCGAGTCTACTGAGCCAAAGCCGCTAGATCGCCATGAATGTGGTGCTTGTGGCTACATCTATGAACCTGCCAAAGGGGACGACAAGCGCAACGTTTCTCCAGGCACACCCTTTGAAGCGTTGCCTTCAAACTGGCGCTGCCCGGTGTGCAATGCTTCTACCCGGCAGTTTAGCAATATTGGACCAGTGGGAAATCCCTCTGGGTTCAAGGAAAATCTTCGTTACGGATTAGGTGTAAATACTCTAACGCCCGGTCAAAAGAACCTTTTGATTTTTGGTGCCTTGGCGTTAGGCGTTTTGTTTTTCCTCAGCCTCTATGGGTTGCAGTAGGGCGATCACCCTTCCAACTCTTTTGACCAAGCTATTTGAAAACCGTTGAACCAAATTCTGATGCACCCGATCCTGAAACCTTTGAAACGAATTGTAATATTATTAGCAGCGGTCTTATTTTGTACTGGCTGTACCAGGTCCTTTTTACCGTCCATTAGCTATAACTCCTGGCAGCCTGTTGCGCTTTCTACTGAAGCCACCCTTTCTGACGTTTCCTTCACGGATGACTTGGAGCATGGCTGGCTGGTTGGAAAGAGTTCTACACTGCTAGAAACATTCGATGGTGGACAAACCTGGCAACCTCGTGCGCTAGAACTCGATGAGGGGCAAGTTTATAGCTTCACCTCGGTCAGCTTTTCCGGCCAGGAAGGTTGGGTCGTGGGTCAACCTGCAATCCTACTACACACCACGGATGGCGGTAAGACCTGGCTACGGGTGCCCCTCAGCGATAAATTGCCGGGTTCACCCAACACCATTACCGCTCTGGCGAAACAGTCGGCTGAGATGACCACCGACATCGGCGCGATTTATCAAACTGAGGACGGTGGCAGAACCTGGCAGGCAATGGTGCAAGAGGCAGTCGGGGTATTGCGGAATATTGCGCGATCGCCCGATGGCAAGTACGTTGCCGTTTCAGCCCGTGGTAACTTCTACTCAACCTGGGAACCCGGACAAGAAGCTTGGCAACCCCACAACCGCACCAGTTCTCGGAAGCTTCAAAACATGGGCTTTAGCCGAGACGGTCGCTTGTGGCTGTTGGCTAGAGGTGGAATCGTCCAGTTTAGCGAACCCAACAGCACTGAAGAATGGGATGAAGCAACCAACCCAGAATTTTCAACCAGTTGGGGATTGCTCGACTTGGCTTATCGCACACCCGAAGAAGTTTGGGTGGCTGGAGGCAGTGGCAACTTGCTCCGCAGCACCGATGGCGGTGTGACCTGGGAAAAAGATCGGGGTGTAGAGAACATTCCATCTAATCTGTACCGGATTGTTTTTGTTACACCGGAGCGCGGATTCATCTTAGGTCAACGCGGTACGCTGTTGAGATATGAACCTCAATCGCAAGCCGCTTAGAAGCTAGAGCA
Organism: Leptolyngbya sp. FACHB-671; assembly: GCF_014695745.1. Taxonomy (NCBI): domain Bacteria; kingdom Bacillati; phylum Cyanobacteriota; class Cyanophyceae; order Leptolyngbyales; family Leptolyngbyaceae; genus Leptolyngbya; species Leptolyngbya sp. FACHB-671. The sequence goes on from NZ_JACJOV010000058.1 coordinate 31,789, forward strand.
AACTATTTCCTAGAAGCACAAAGCTAGTGGTTTTGAACGCTTCTCAAATCTAAATTAGGTTTGCAGTTAGGACTAGGTTTGCTTGTGACTCTTTGCTTACTCTCGTATGATATAGATCAGGATTCAGTTGTTATTGGGAGGAACTTGAATGGCAGGTACTACTGGAGAACGTCCGTTTTCTGACATTATTACTAGCATTCGCTACTGGGTAATCCATAGTATTACCATTCCCGCACTGTTTATTGCAGGTTGGCTATTTGTTAGCACAGGTCTGGCATATGATGCATTTGGCACACCTAGACCTAACGAATACTACACTCAAACTCGCCAAGAAGTGCCCATCGTTCAAGACCGTTTTGAAGGTAAACAGCAAATTGAAGAGTTTATCCGATAGAAATTAATGGCAGGAGTTGGTACAGGTTTCCAACTAAAACTCCAGCTTAAAGCAGACAGCCTATTTGATGGCAGCCAATAAGTTAAACGATTTATTGGACAGCAGTTTTGCACAACAGTTTCACGAGTGACAAAGATAGACTATGACGAGCAACAGCCCTAATCAACCCGTTTCTTATCCAATTTTCACCGTTAGATGGATAGCCGTTCACACCCTTGCGGTTCCGACGATTTTCTTCTTGGGTGCGATCGCATCAATGCAGTTTATTCACCGTTAGGAGGGTCCATGCCACCAACCAGAAGTTCAAACCCCAACAAGCAACCAGTCGAGTTAAATAGAACTTCTCTATACCTGGGTTTGCTGTTGGTTTTCGTACTTGGCATTTTGTTTTCAAGCTACTTTTTCAACTAGCTTAAGATAGTTCTCCATTAAGGAGAATTTCAAATTAGTTTGACTCTATTTTTCGTGCTGTGTTTCGTGTGAGTTAGGAGGTAAAACAATGTCTGGAACTGGCAGAATTCCTTTGTGGGTAGTCGCAACAGTCGCTGGCTTAGGCGCACTCGCAATTTTAGGACTTTTCTTCTACGGTGCTTACGCAGGTTTAGGTTCTTCAATCTAAGAACTGAGTCAGCTTTTAGAAAGACAAAAGGGAGGCAGGGTTTAACCCTGCCTCTTTTATTGATTGATTTGCTTCATAAACTTTGAAAGCACCCACTCAGGGAGCGGGTGCTTTCAAAGACCATTTAGGATGGCTATGTTTAGGATGGTTATGTAAGACTAACCAACCAAGTTGCCGAAGGTTTGCAGCACTCCAGACTCAAACACCTGGAAGATCAGATAAGCAAACGCTGCGCCACCGATTCCACCCACCAAAAAGCTACCTGCAAATTCGCTCCAACCCTCTGAAGTGCCTAGAGACTCAGGAGGATTGGGCGTGGTGACGGTAGCAATTGGCTTCTTCACGCCTGCGCTGCCATAAAGCGACAAACAGATCGTCAGAATCACTACCAAAATCACTGCCTCAATTAAGCCAACGATGTCGGCAACGTTGGAGTTGCGAAATTGGCTAGTGAAAGCAAATGGCCCATACAGTAAGTAACCATGAGCCATGCCGATTTCTAATCCCCGCCGCTGAGCAGACAGACCTGCTCGGTAAGCGGGCAGATTGTTGATGAATGCTTTTGTGAAATCCGAGGAATTAATCGGGGTGGCCAGGTTGCCAATCTGAGGATCACCAGCAGGCTTGACTACTTCTGTTGTCATATTTAGGTATCTCCAAGTGTTCTTCTGTAATGCCTATCTCGTTTGCGAGGAAAAATCTGATACAGCTAGCGATGCAGCTATTATCAGGTGGGGGAGTCTTCGCGTTCGATGTAAATGAACAGCAGTGCCATTGCTACAGCGGGAAAGACCCAGCCCACAATGGGAACGAAAATCGAGGGTAAGTATGAGGCTGCCATAACTAAGTTTCCTAATTAGAAAAAGCCGTTAGAACAGAATCTACTGTGAAATGAGAGCAAATTGTTGATTGCTAAAGATTTTTAACAAAATTTGTCGCCTGGTCAGTGACTGAGAACTGCCGCTCATTTTTCAATCTTCCAATTTCCGATCGCCAATCTTCAAACGCTAATTTCCGAACATCAATCTTTGAACTGTCAATTTCCGAACTATGGTCAACGCAAAGAATGCGAAAGAGATACACTTGTTGCAGCCTGGAAGTCTATGGAAACGAGTGAGAGAACAGACTGAGTGGGCGATCGCCCACAAAGCACTTCTATCCATTCCCACAGCGTGCGAATTTGTTGAGCAAGCAGGCATTCGGTTTATTGTTCGCACCGTAGCTAATCTAGTTCGCAAAGACGAAGCGCAGAAAAAAACTCCAAAAGCAAGTTCCAACAAGGATTTCAACCCGTTCTTGCCCTACGAAGAGGATTTGTTTGTTGCCAATCTTTCTACAACTCACTTGTGTTTGCTAAACAAATTCAATGTAGTTGACCATCATTTGCTGATCATTACGCGGGCGTTTGAAGAGCAGGAGGACTGGCTCAACTTACAGGACTTTGAAGCAATGTGGATCACCCTGGCTGAGGTCGATGGACTCGTCTTCTACAACGCAGGGCAGAGGGCAGGGGCCAGCCAGCGGCACAAGCATTTGCAACTCGTGCCAATGCCGTTTGCACCCGATGGAATGGGAGTGCCAATTGAGTCCCTGTTTGCTGCAGCTCAGTTTGAGCATATGGGGAGTGAGCATCCAATTGGCACGATTCCAGAACTGCCGTTTCGCCATGCGTTAATCCGTTGGAAAGGTGAGATGGCATCTCCACTGGATGCCGCTAAAGCGACACTGGAACGCTATCACACATTGCTGCGGGCTGTTGGCTTGTTAGAAGGTGAAATCACAGGAACGCGACAATCAGCGCCTTATAACCTACTAGCGACGCGAGAGTGGATGTTGATCGTGCCGCGATCGCAATCCAGTTTCAACTCGATCGAAGTTAACTCGCTAGGATTTGCAGGCGCACTGCTGGTCCGAAACCCGGAGCAAATGCAGATTCTAAAAGAGTGCAGTCCACTCACTCTTTTGCAAAACGTTGCTTTAGCGATCGCACGATAGGTCACTGCCTTGCAGTTTGCCGTCTTGCCAGATTCCCTCTGCCGTCTCACCATTGGCAAAGATAAATTTGCCTTTACCATCACAGCGATTGTCTTTAAACTCACCGATGTAGCGATCGCCACTCTCTAAGATCCACTCTCCTACCCCACTAAACTGGTCGTCTTCAAACTGCCCCACATACTTTCTGCCATTCTCAAAGGTGAGCGTGCCGCAGCCGTTACGCTTGCCGTTTTGAAATTCGCCATCATAACGATAGCCATTTGGAAAAATCATGGTGCCTCTGCCGTCGGCTGGCAGATCACCATCCCCAACCGAGCCGTAATAAGCTACGCCATCAGAATATTCATAGTCAGGCTCCCCTGAGGGCAGCGGCGGCAGCGGTGACTCATCACACACGAGGGGAATTGGGCGGGAGTCAGTGTCTGGTGTTGGGTCGGTGATGCGGGCAGTTTGCTCAGCGCCAATATTGGCAAAATGAGCGATCACAGCTGCCGCTAGAATCATCACGCTTAAACCTGCCCCCACCACAATCTTTAGAGGAGCGGAACGCAGCTGAGAAGGAACCAACGCTTGCCAGCGAGGGGTGGCGGAAGTCGGGAGGGGGGCGATCGCCATCGTTTCCCTATCAGTTTGCTCCACCGGAAGCACATCCTCTGGGGGTGACAGCGGCGAATCGTTGAGAGAAACGGGCAGCATAAACGCTGTAGACTCTGGCTCCTCAACTGCGGGTGACTCTGGCAAAACATCAGATCCCACCGAGTCCTGCCAAACTACCGTAGAGTCTGGTTCTGTCACCGCTGAAAAGACCCCTCGTACGGGCAGCGGAGGTAGTTCTACTGCATCCGTTGGAGAAAGTACATCGGGCTGCCCCAACTCTTTAGGAGCTGCATCAAACTGTTCAATTAAGGAAGGTAGGGTTGCGGCTCTGTAGCGGCTGTAAAACGGCTCAATTGCTTGCAGAACCTCTTCGGCTGACTGATAACGGTCTTTGAAGTGAAACCGCACCATGCGTCTGAGAATTGCCACCAGCTCATCACCTACCGGAGCCAGAGGTTGCCAGATCAGTTCACCCGTGTCAGGGTCTTCTGGCAAATCAGATGGGCTGAGTCCAGTCAGTGCCTGCACGCCAATAATTCCCAAAGCATAAAGGTCACTGCTGGGGCGTGGTTTTCCCAAACATTGCTCTGTTGGCATGTAGCCCGGTGTACCCGCAACAATAGTCGTCTTGGGCTGCCCCTGCGCCACTACCTGCTTGACGATGCCAAAATCTACTAAAACCAGCTTGTGGTCATGCCGCCGCCGAATCAAGTTGTCGGGTTTAATGTCGCGATGAATGACCCCCTGATGATGGATAAATGCCAGCACACTCAACACCTGATGCAGCATGTGACAAACCTGAATTTCACTCCAGCTTTTGCCTTGGCGCAGCTCAAACGTTAGCGTGTGCCCTTCAATGAGTTCCTGGACCAGGTAAAACTCGTCCTCTTCTTCAAAGTAGGCCAGTAGTTGAGGGATTTGGTCATGCTTGCCGAGCTTCTGTAGCGTTTCTGCTTCGGTCAAAAAGAGCCGTCTGGCATTTCCTAAAACTTTGGGGTCATCGCTAGCAGGTTTGAGCTGTTTCACCACACACCAGGGGTTACCAGGTAAGCGAGTGTCTTCAGCAACATAGGTTTGCCCAAATCCCCCTTTTGCCAAAGTGCGAAGCACTCGGTAACGCCTGTCTAGTAAATCGCCTGGCACTGGTATTTTCATCAAGGGTTGGGCGATCGCACACAATTCAACAGTTAACAGCTTTAATTACTTCCCATTGCTATACGAGACTGCTGTTTTATAGGATGCTTCTGAACATGAAGCAAAATTCATGTGTAAAGGTATCCATCGTCAAGCAATATCTCTGTGCTAAAGGGCTAACCATTGAGGTCCAGCACAGCAAACATAGACAACATTGGGTAAGGCAAAGCGATCGGGCGGTAGAACCTGCTCTCTATCTCAAATTAACCTTCATCCTTCAGAAAATGCTCCCCTCCATACTAATGAAACTCTTGCTGCAAAAAATTCCACGAGAGTTACTCCGCAAGAGAGAAAAGAGGGGCTAGGAGTTGGGGACTAGGAGCTAGGGTAAGAGACTACTTCCTCGGACCTCCTCATCCTTTATCTCTCTTGAGCCCTTCTCCTCGCTCGTTCCTGCCAACAAAACAGTAAACGTGGTTTGCCCTTGCTGGCTCTCTACCGTGAGCGTTCCTCCTAGCTGTTCTGTGAGCTTTTTCACGAGTGCTAGTCCTAACCCCGTACCTCCTTGCTTCCAGAAGTCAGTGTTGGGAATTCGGTAGAATTTTTCAAAAATGCGAGAAATGTTAGCCTTTGGAATTTCGGCGGTGTTGCTAATTGTAAATGCGAGGACAGAATTGACATGAGTATAATTCTCAGCGTGACTAACTTCCAGCCAAATTTCACCACCCGATGGGGTATATTTGCAGGCATTATTTAGCAGTTCTGCCAAAATCCGTTCGAGGACGTTCGGGTCTGAAGTGATTGGCGGCACGTCAGCTGGAACTTTAACCTGAAGATGTTGCTGGCGATCGCCCGATCGGGTCAGAAACGGGCTAATCACGTCTGGTATCCAGTCTTGTAGAACAATCGTTTCAGGGGTGATGGAGTAATGTTCTGACTCTAGGCGCTGTAGATCTAGCAGGTCATTAATCAGGTTTGTTTCTTTCGCACATTCGGCTTGCAGAATGTCTAGATATTGCTGGTTTCGCTCTGGCGTAGCAGCAATTCTGAGCAGGTGAATGGCTATTTTCATATTTGAGATCGGCGTGCGAAGCTCATGAGAAACCGTATTCAGGAAATCATCTTTAACCTGATGCAGTTGCTTCAATTCTTCGATTTGAGCTTGAGCCGATTGAAATAAGCGAGACTGACGAATGGCGATCGCACACTGATTCGCCACCTGCTCAACTAACCGCACTTCCAGGTCAGTAAATGTTTGCTCCTTCGGCTTGAACGACCACAAATTCCCAAAAACTTCCTGATTGTCTAGAAGCGGGCACGCCAGTATGGCATAAGGCTTTTCTCTTAATCGGAGAGGATCTGCGGTATTAAAGCAGAACTGGCTGGACAGCCCCGACAAAAGCTGTTGATGAACAGCGGGACTGGCAGAGTCGGCGATCGCAAGAGTGGCTCCCCGACAATCAGGCAAGGTCGTATATTCGTAGCAAATCGTGAAAGCAGTTTTGTCAGCGTCGTACATTCCAACATTGCAACAAGCAACTGATAATTCCTGCCCTAGCTCATGCACAGCGGTTTGCAAAATCTGTGCTTCATCCAAGTTGTCCCGGACTTTGTCAGTAATGCGCCTGAGCAGCGCCTCAAACTGCAAGGCTTGATGGAGTTGATTGGTACGCTGTTGTAGTTCAGCTGTTCGCTGCTCGACCCGCATTTCTAGCTGCTCATTTGCCTTGGCTAATGCGGTGATAGAGTCTTTTAACTGAGCCTCAATTTGATTATGCGCCTGTGCCAGAACACTTAGTTCATAAATGCCTGTGGCTTGGGTGGGCTGACTTAACTCTTGCCAACGCCACGAGGACATCGTTCGCTCTGCTAATGCTTTAGACGATCGGCTAAGACGTTGAATGGGTTGGGCAATCCATTGAGAGGTAAGTGCTGCGACTACGGTTGCCACTACCATGACGATCAGGCACAACAGCGTAGTAGACCGGATATTGGCACCAATGTAGGGAGCAAAATCAGTTTCTGGCACGACTACCACGACGAGCCAGGAGAGACCGTAGCGATCGCTGAAGGGAGTAACTTGTACAATCTGTCGCTCACCGTTCATTTCAAAATCAAGCTGCTCGCGGTGTTTGATTGCATCCAGATCGCTATAGTGGTAGAGCAAATGCTCTGCCGTTGTTTGGATAGTTTTGTTTTCGCTGTCAACCGCTGCAAGCCGTTGCCTAGCTTGAGCAGGCAAAGAAGACCGCATTGAAGTTGAACTTGCTACCAACTCTCCTGTTCGCTCGATGATAAAGGTCTGCCCTGAGTGACCAACTTCCAGCTCTTGTAAAAAGCTGGAAAGCTGAGAGAGAGACAGGGTGGCGTTGGTAACGCCTAAAAGTTCACCCGTCTCACTGTAGACTGGGCGAGCAGCACTGATGGCCAGATCTGAGGAAGAAAAGTAGGGATAGATTTCAGTCCAGGTGGGTCCTCCAGCTTGGACACCAGCAACGTACCAGGGACGCTCTCGCGGATCAAAGGTATTATCTGTTTTAACCAGGCGATCGCGCTTGCCCTGTTCATCGGCTATGTAGGTGTGGTAGCGATCGCCAGTTGATTCATCCATGACACGAATCACCAGCGTGCCGTCCTTCAGGCGATCGACTGCATGGATTTCTCCCTGCTGGTTAGCAAAGGCGATCGGGCGCAAATTAGGAAACAACTGCATCTGCTTCCAAAAGTGACGCTCAAGGCGAGCTGCATTTTGCAGATCAATTTGACCTAGCCGCAGCGCATCTACATTGGTTTGAGCAACGATGTGAGGCGTTTCCATTAAGACAGCAACTTGCTGCTGAATCCGCATGGAAACTTCGTCGGTTAAGTGGGTGGCCACTTGATCAACCGTTTTCTGACCACTTCTTAAGGAAAAGTAGCAGGTCAGCCCAACCGCAAGCCCAACTTGTAGTGTAAAAGGCAATACCAGAGCAGTTTGGAGAGGAATTTTATAGGAACTCCGAAAAATTGGAATCAAACGTTTCAGCAACACCAGCACGCATCCGCTTTCTAAATGATGAGGATCCGGACTGAACTAAATCTGCTTTTCTACGACAAAGCCGCACTCCTGCCAAAAAACAGAGTAAATTCAATCTCCAATCCTGGGGCATATGTAGTTCCAAGCCAGTCTTAACGACTAGCGGGTCATGAGAGGCACATGCCGTCTGGGTGCGTCTGTCACGAGCCATCTAAGATTGCAATAGAGAAAGTGAGAACCTTGGGACTTGATCAACAGGGAATTTAGGGCAAAGCAATACAAAGCAATACGCAGACGATTCTAACTGGTAGATGATCGTCTAGGGCAATGTTCATCAAATAGTTTGTTAATCAAGTATTGCTCAAGCTAGCGCTGAATTGGAGAGGCAGGCGCTGTGATATGATGCTGATCCTCAGAATGGTTCTAACCGGGTTAGACCGACAAAAATTGGTTTGACGAAGTTGCCCATGCCCGTGCGATCGCCAATGAAACGATACCCCCCTGATGCTCGTTGACAACAATCTGACTCAATACATCGTTTTTGCCGACTGCGCCAAATTTCAAATGCGGCTTAAAAGTATCGCGTAGGTTGAGTGGAGCAGAGCGCAACCCAACTCAAAATTTTTGTAAACACTAGGTTTCCGTGTCTAACTTAATCTACAGTTTTTGCTGATTAATCGACTATTTCTGTGAAACGTCCTTACAGCCATTGAATCGCTTTTATAAAGCTTCCATCAAGATGTTGAGAATACACTCCAAAAACTGAAGCAAAAGCAGGAATAACTTATAGCGACTGCTGGTTGAGTGCAGTAACTTTTCTGATTTTTGTTCGTTGTCATTTGTGAACAGCTACTGATCAATGACCAAAAATCGACTTCACTCAACCGCTAACTTCCTTTGAGTGTTGTCATGTTATTCAATCATCGATTTTTGCTTCGACTGATCACCAATCTAGTCGTTTGTGCTTTAGCTTTATCTAGTGTTGGTGTGCTGCTATGGACAATTGACGAATTTATCGGATGGGATATTCTTCCTGACGCGATAGGAATCTACGTCCGGGCATTAGTCATTGGTATGGCGTGGGTAACTTTTACGCTGATCGTGATCCACGTTCTGCTCAGCCTTACGCTATTTGCTGAAGCAAGTGCTAGCCGTGCCAAGCTACCCGATGTTCAAGTTTCACCTGAATTAAAGCGCAAGTTAAACCGTCTGGTGCCTCTGACGGGAGTTGTAGCCATCGTGCTATTTTTTGGACTGCAAGCGGCAAACAGAGTTCGGGGAAATGTTGTTGCGCGACTTGACCGCCAGGAAACTGAGCAAAGGCAAAGAGAAGAATTTGAGAAAGCAAGCCTTGAATTTGACCGAATTCAACAAGATCTCGATCAATCGTTGCCTCAAGTTTTGGAATTGTTTACCCCGTCTCTGTTGAATTCGATTCAAACCAATACAATTTCGCCGGGTGAACTGCGACAGCTATTTCAAGCGGTGAGCGTTTCCTTTCCGCACAGTCCTTCCCTAGCGTTGTTGATTCCAGCTCAGCAGCCCTATCGATATTACAGACTTGATGCGGAAGCGATCGCCTACAACGAAGAACGAGGATTTCTCCTACAGCCGCAGTATTACTTTGGCTTTCCAACCCAGCTAGAAACTGAAGCAGTCAACCAACTTTTTGCTGAGCAAGCCGCTGCCCCAACTGCTGCCTTGACTGGAGTCTTCATCCGCAACACCACCCCTAGTTCTTGGGGAGTTTTGAGGTTGAATGGTCGGGTCATTGCTCTGGTTCATCTGGAAGCAGCCTACCGCTGTCCTGAGCCGACCGAGTTTGTCAAAGACAGTTGCACTCACGACGGCCCAGAAGAACTTTACGCCAATTAATTTTGCTGCCTCTGTTCTAGAACTTGCCCGCTCTAGAACTTGCCCGCCAGAGCCGGAATACAACGCTCACATAACAGCGGATGCTCCTTAAATTCACCCACGTGAATGGAATAGTTCCAGCAGCGATCGCACTTTTGCCCGTCGGCATCTGCCACACCCACACCGAGCGCATCAGACTGTGACTGATACTTCAGGTCAGCCAACGCTGCCGGACTGTGTAGCAGTTCAACCTGAGAGGTGAGGAATAGATAGCGCAGTTCATCAACCCCATTGCTGCTGAGGCTATCTGTCGGATTCATCGATTGCAGCTTTTGGCGTAGCTCCAGGTCGGGTACATATAGGAGCACCTTTGCTTCCAGGGAAGAACCGATCGCCTTTTCTGCCCGCGCCTGTTCCAGTACTTTGTTCACCTCAAATCGGATGCGCCGAAGCTGCTGCCAGGATGCTGCCAGTTCAGGATTTTTCCACTCGTCCTCTAGCTTCACCCAACCCGACTCAAATACTGACTCGTGAGAAGTGGAGTAGGGGATGAATTGCCAGATGTCTTCCGCCATATGGGAAAGGACAGGGGCGATCGCCCGTGCCAGGTTCTCGATTGCCACTGCCAACACAGTCTGACAACTACGGCGACGGAGAGTATCTGCTGCACTGATGTACAGCCGATCTTTGGCAATGTCGAGGTAGAAGTTAGACAGATCAACTGTGCAGAAGTTTTGCACCGTCTGGAAAAAGCGGAAGAACTGGAAGCTCTCAAATGCCTCCGTCACTTCCGTAAACACCTCCGTTATCCGGTGCAGCATGTAGCGATCCAGTTCAGGCAGTTGCTCATAAGGAACAGCATCCTTTGCCGGATCAAAGTCATGCAGGTTGCCCAGCAAGAATCGCGCCGTATTGCGAATTTTGCGGTAGACATCCGACATTTGCTTGAGGATGTTTTTACCCAGTGGCACGTCCGAGGAATAGTCCACCGACGACACCCACAGCCGTAGCACGTCTGCACCGTAGGGCGGCTCCGCTTTCTGGTTTTTGCCGCCTTCAATCACCACACTCGGATCGACAACGTTGCCCAGTGACTTACTCATTTTCCTGCCCTGCTCATCCAGGACAAAACCGTGAGTCAGCACCGTTTTGTAAGGAGCGCAGCCATTCGTCGCTACGCTAGTTAGCAAGCTGGACTGGAACCAGCCCCGGTGCTGGTCTGACCCTTCCAGGTACATCTCCACGGGATATTGCAAGCCCTCGCGCTGTTCAGCTACCGCTGCCCAAGAGGAACCGGAGTCAAACCAAACATCCATCGTGTCCATCCCTTTGCGGTAGCTGCGGCCGTTGCTGCGGTATGGTTCGGGCAGCAGTTCCTCGATTGGAAGTTCCCACCAGGCATCGGAGCCTTTTTCAGCAAAGATGGACTGAACGTAATTGATCGTTTCCTCGTTCAGCAGCGGTTCGCCCGTTTCTTCGTCATAAAACACGGGAATGGGAACACCCCAACTGCGCTGACGGGAAATGCACCAGTCAGAACGATCTGCCACCATTGCCGTGATCCGGTTTTCACCTTGTTCGGGAATCCATCGAACCTGGGCGATCGCCTTCAACGCTTCATCCCGGAAGCCTTCCACCGAAGCAAACCACTGCTCCGTCGCTCGGAAAATTGTCGGCTGCTTTGTGCGCCAGTCGTAAGGATAGCGGTGGGCGTAGGTTTCCTCTTTAAGCAGCGATTTTGCTTCCATCAGCGCCTCAATCACTGCCCCATTTGCGTCCTTCAGCACGTTCAGTCCAGCAAATGGTCCTGCCTCTGCGGTAAAGTTACCCGCATCGTCAACCGGTGAAAGAATGGGCAACCCGTACTGTTGACCGACCCTAAAGTCATCCTCACCGTGACCGGGAGCCGTATGGACTAACCCCGTTCCAGATTCCGTTGTGACGTAATCACCACCGATCACAATCGGGCTTTCCCGCTCAAACAGCGGATGGCGATAGGTGGAAAGTTCCAGTGCTTTTCCGGGCAGTTCGGCTTTGACGGTGAGCGAGACATTCAATAACTTAGACAATCGCTCAACCAGTTCTTTGGCGACGATCAGGTAGCGGAAAAAGATACCGGAAGCCTTGCCTGTTTCTGTCGCTTGTTGGGCGATCGCCCCTAAGTCATCGGCAATCACATCCTTTTCGCTGATCTCAACCACCGCATAGGTCAACTCCGGATTCACGGCCACCGCCAAGTTCGCTGGAATTGTCCAGGGAGTTGTCGTCCAGATTGCCACGCCCAATTCTGGAAGGTAGGGGGAGAACGCCTGCGCCGACTCCGCCAGGCTCACCACTGGAAACGCTGCATAGATACTACGCGAGGTATGCCCCTCTGGATACTCCAATTCTGCCTCTGCCAGAGCTGTGCGTGAACTGGGACTCCAATGCACCGGCTTCAGTCCCCGGTAAATGTAGCCTTTCAGCACCATCTGTCCGAATACACCGATCTGAGCCGCTTCGTACTCTGGAGTCATCGTCAGGTAAGGATGCTCCCAGTCGCCCCAAACGCCATAGCGCATGAAGCTCTCACACTGTTGCCGCTGTTGCCCCAAAGCCCATTCTTTAGCGCGATGGCGCAATTCGATTGGGGTCAGATTCCGTCGTTCTTCTGGCTTCATCGCCTGAAGCACTTTTAGCTCGATTGGTAGCCCGTGACAGTCCCAACCCGGGACATAGCGAACCTTGCGCCCCTTGAGCAACTGATACTTGTTGATGATGTCTTTTAGCGTCTTGTTCATCGCATGACCAATATGCAGCGCCCCATTTGCGTAGGGCGGCCCGTCATGCAAAATAAACGGCTCCCCCGAATTGGTTTGAGAAAGCTTCTCGTAAATCTGGTGGTCTGCCCAAAATTTTTGCAGTTCTGGCTCTCGTTTGACTGCGTTGGCCCGCATATCAAACTGAGTCTTGGGCAGGTTAACGGTATCTTTGTAGCTTCCTGGTTCTGTCACGATCGCCGGGGGATAGTTTAGGGGAATAACTAAGTGAACGCTCGAACGATAAAAGATCGAACTGTGAGTTATCGAACCATTATGAGCTAGAAGCTCCTCAAGCTTCAACTTTCTTGATACGGTTTCTTGACCCCGATTCTAAGCATGGACTTGCAATCCTGGATTAACCTGGTCGAAAACTCGGAGTGCATGACTGTAGCTGCATCTACCTCTCCCAATCCTGGCAGTCAGAAGTAATCAAAACTTGGTTAAAACCAGCTAGGAAGCCAACCACAGCCTTACCTCAAGCACCTATGTCTCCGTTCCCAAAATCTCCAAATTTGCAGCTATCTGAAAAGCTGTTTCTTCGCAAAAGCTGGCAATCTCATCAGCTGCGGCAGCATTCCTCTCAATCGGCAAACGGATTGACGGAACAGTCAGCTAATCTCACAACCCGCCGCAATGAATTTTTTAGAAGTAGGGACTCTCGTTCCACTGCGATCGCCTCTACCGCTCGCCTCTCACAGAGCTACCCCGAAATTAAATTTGCTGACTATCCAACCTCAGCAGGCTCAACCTCAGCAGGCTTAAAGATAAAGCTTCAAGGTAGACTCAGCCGCAGCGATAAGCCTTATCCAGGTTCACCCAGCTTTTACGCAGACAGCTATCGCCTAGCTGGATTAAAGCAAGGGCAACAGCTTCACATTCAGCTTAAATCTTTGCGGTTTGATGCTTATCTGGAACTCTTGGATGCTCACACAAATCGCATCATTTCAGTAAACGACAATGCTACAGTTCGGGGTACCAACTCTAGCCTGACCTTTACCGTCAAGCCAGGGAAAGATTACTTAATTCGGGTCAGCAGTGCCTATCCTGGAGAAATGGGGCGGTATAGGCTGAGCCTGAATAATTTCCCAGATTCAGTGGGTAGATTCAATTTTTCCTATGGCTATGGATTGGTTGATGCAGCGGCAGCGGTTGCCCGTGCTGCGGGGCAAAAACCTTTCAAAGCGGTGCAAAACTTGGGCGGCAGCAACTGGGGATTAGATTTAGTCAAAGCGCCAGAAGCTTGGGCAAAGGGATATGCAGGGCAGAACGTGACCGTTGCTGTACTAGACACTGGCGTTGACATTAATCACCCTGACTTGAAGTCCAACATTTGGAAGAACCAGGGTGAAATTCCAAACAATGGGTTAGATGACGACTGCAATGGTTTTATCGATGACGTTCATGGCTGGAATTTTGCAGGACGTGACAGTAACGATGTCAGGGACTTCTATGGGCATGGAACGCATATATCGGGCACCATTGCCGCCACCCGAAATCGGTTTGGCGTTACGGGGGTTGCCTACGCCGCCAAAATCATGCCGATTCGAGTGATTGACAGCGAGGAGGACAATTTTTTCCGCAAGTTTGATGCGAACGTTGCAGCGGGCATCCGCTATGCGGTGCAAAATGGCGCAAAGGTAATCAGCATGAGTTTGGGCAACTATCCTGGTGACCCAGCTATGCTCCGAACCAGATTGGCGCTGAAGTATGCGAGACGAGCAGGTGTAGTGGCTGTGATGGCTTCTGGCAATGAGCGAGAGAGTTTTGGGGCAACCCAGCCGATTGAGCCTGCGCTGCTGGGGGTGAAGCATTTGGGAATCGGTGTAGGGGCGATCGACATTCGGCGTAAAGTGGCTGATTTCTCTACCCCTGCTGGGCAAAGACCCCTTGCCTTTTTTGTAGCTCCTGGTGTTAGGGTTCGCTCTACAGTTCCAGGTGGTGCCTATGAGACTGATTGGTCTGGCACCTCAATGGCAACACCTCATGTTGCGGGTGTCGTGGCGCTCATGCTCAGCGCTAATCCTAGTTTGACCCCTAATGAGATTGAGCAAATTTTGATCGAGACTGCTCAGTCTAGTGGGATTACAGTGCCTTGATCTGAGGGTTTGTTTAGCTAGGAGAATTGTTGTGAGAAGCGATCGCCCCATCTAAATCTTCTAATTCTCCCGATTCTCCTGAGCTCCTTGATTCTCCTAAGTCTTCTGAAGCTGGAGATTCAGCTGTTGGAGTGGCAACAGACGGGACTTCCTCGATTGGCGATTCCAGTAAAGCTTCAGAAGTTTCAGGGGCGATCGCTTCTGAAACTTCTGCTGGAGGAGTCGGTTCAGAGGTAGCAGGCTTCGTTGTAGCGTCTACTGATTCAATAAATTCATCTAACTCATCTAATTCATCTAGCTCATCAAATTCATCTAAGTCAGCGGCTTCACTCGGCTCAGCAATCATTGCCTCAAGAATGACTTCTGCTTCCGCCTCACTCCCTTCAGTTGGCGATGTAGGCTGAGCGGCACGAGATTTAGCAGGACGGTTCTTGGGCGATCGCTTAGGCTTTGGTTTGGGCTTGAGCAAGTTTTGGATGAAGGTGGCGGTTGCCGCAAATAGCCCAGAAAATAGACCCGCGATCGGCTGCACCAGGCTATTGAGCAACGGCAATCGTTGCAATCGTTGCGGCAGCGTCGTCTGAAGCTGCTTCCACCCGTTCTGAAATGCTTCACCCAAAGATTTGGCTGAGCCGGGTAGCTGAGTTTGTTGGTCACGGGGAGTAAGCGCCCGCCTCAGTGCCAGCGTTTGCCAGCCTAGCCAGGCTAGCAGCGCAACGCTGGCAGTCTGCCCCAGCAGCACTCCACCGGTAATTCGTCCAGCACATACCCACAGGACAAGGGCATAAAACAGCCCAACCCCGCTCCAGGTAAAGTCATTTTTGCGATGAACTTCTGGAAAGAAGAAGGCAGACATATAAAGTCCAAAGCTGCCAAAACCAATAGTCAACGCCAGGATGTGTGCGAGCATAGTTCACCCCCGTTTGAGTGCATACTCTATTTTGCTTGAGATTGCTCCACTTCGCGACAGGCAACTAAAACTCTGGAATTTAGGTCTGAGTTTCGAGGGGGTGCAGGTACGCTGCGTAAATCGCCCACTAGGGTGAACCGACTGCTCGATAAAACGGGACAGAAAGTAGCTTATTTTACTAAATATGAACTTTTCGTTCGTCTGGGTTAAAAAAATGTGGTTTATTGCTTCATTGATTGCCGCAGTTGCAGCCGTCTGGTTCTACGACAAGGTTGAGAGGTTTTCTGAGGAATTGGCGATCGCTCTTCTGGCATTGGCGATCCTCAGTTTGGTTTTCAGCTTATTTTCTGCTCCCTGGCAAATTCAGCTATTGCTGCTTGCTGGAACCTTGTCCTATCGCTCCACCAAAGTTCAGTCAACCCGCTAAGAAATTTTTGAGAGAAAATTTATCCTCTGGGCGAGCAGGGCTTGTCAAAGCTTTGGCACTCCAACTGCTTGGTTGCTACTGACCCTACTGGTATCTTGTGAAACGTTCATCTTGATGGTCTACAAAATTTGTTTGTGAGATGAAAAATATGCCCTTCACAACCCGTTTGGGGTTGTCGTATATTCACTCAGCAAACTTAATTTGTACCTCACATCTGCTTTATACCCGCATTACTAAATCTTTAAAAACTCCGTAGTTTTGCTGGATTAGAGGCACACTATGGATTTCACTTATCTCCTTATCTAAGGTTTCAATCGTGGGGGGTATCACCCCTCATCTCTAACAGGATGATTTTGAGGATTGTAGGGATAGGTCTTGTATCTACCCTGCTTAAGATTATTCGTAAAGCTGAAGCTGTAATTGATCTGTAATCATTCAAATAGTTCAATCTAATAGTTCAAGTCGTCGCTCAGTAAGCAGCATTTCGATTGGTTTATGCAAAAGAAAACTCCCCAACTCAAACAAGTGAGCTAGGGAGTTAAATCAGGGTGCATCTACCATTCCACTGTTCTGGGAAGCGGGTTGCCATCCGGAATAAAATTGGGGTTAAGTCGGACATTTTGGGGTTTGAAACGAGATGCGGGTTTACTGTTGCTCATTTCACTTCAGAAAAATTCCGCTGGGAGTTTGTTTGCTGCAGAGAAAAAGATTCTACAGCAGGTAACTTTTTGAGCCTTTGATTCGTCCGGTTGAGTACGACCTTCCTCCCGTAAAGCGATCGAGCAGAACTACCAAATCAGAAGTCAGGAGAGCACGGTAACGGTGACCCAGGAGTTTCACATTTCTGTGACCCCGGTGGGGAATGAAGAATATTTAGTGCGGACTGAGCGAGTCGCACCCGGTGTACCTTTGGCAGAAGAGCAGGTCACTTGGGCAGTTGAAGATTGGCTAGCTCAGGCACGGCAGCTAATGAACGATCCTCTGCTGGGTGTATTGCAAGGAGATAGAGTTAATCGCATTGGTGGATTTGAACTGTCCCGCAGTTTAGACCATTCTGCTGATGCTGAATCATCACTGCCGCCCCTCAGTTTGGCAGAAATTGGGCAGCAGCTTTATGGCGCTTTGTTTCAAGGCACTTTGCGCGATAGCTGGATGACAGCACAGGCGATCGCCCAACATCGCGGTGAGGTTTTGCGGCTACGGCTAGGGCTAAAGGGTTCACGTCTGCCCCGTCTACCCTGGGAAGTGCTGCACGAAACTGACTCACCCGCTGAGAGAATGCGCCAGCGCGATGGGCTAAGCTTGCCGCCTCGGCCTGTAGCAACGGGGACTGGAGTCGTCTTTTCTCGCTACCAACCGGGCACTAGCCTGACGCTGCCTGTATCACCCCTTCCCCAAGAGCCAGACCAACCGCTGCGTATCCTCATGGTGATCGCGGCTCCGACTGACCAAAAGCGGCTAGAGCTAAAGCGAGAAGCCACGCACCTTCAGCAGGAGTTGCGCCATCAAAGCGGTTCTTTGCCAGAAAGCCTGACAGGAACCTTGCCCGAAATCCAATTGACGATTCTCGATCAGCCCGGTCGCGAACAACTGACCCAGGCGTTAGAACAGGGGCAATTCCAGGTTCTGCACTATGCGGGGCATAGCAACTTGGGTGCTTCTGGCGGCAATTTGTATCTGGTTAACAATAAAACGGGGCTGACCGAAATCTTGACAGGAGATGACCTGGCAGGGCTACTGGTCAACAATGGCATCCGTATGGCGGTGTTTAACTCGTGTCGTGGCGCTTACACGGCTGCGGCTGACCCTATGTCAGATGTGGGTGAGCGCAATCTAGCGGAGGCGCTGGTCGGGCGTGGCATTCCGGCGGTGCTAGCGATGGCAGAGCGCATTCCAGACGACGTGGCACTGACGTTGAGCCGCCTGTTTTACCGCAATTTGAAGCAGGGCTACCCAATTGATCTCAGCCTCAGTCGGGCGCGGCAAGGGCTAATTTCTGCCTATGGCTCCCATCAGCTTTATTGGGCGTTGCCGATTCTTTATCTGCACTCAGAGTTTGATGGCTATTTGACGGAGGGCGATCGCACCCTCGACAATCCAGCCGATCGGCTGATGCTGATTCCGCAGGGCTATGACGTTTCTCAAGCTGCGGCAAGGTCAACCCCTCCACTGCCCGCTGATGCAGTTCCAGATTCTCGCTATCTCGGTCCTGATGACTGGGAATCAGTTCTCGATGACGATTTGGGCGACCTGACAGAGGACGGAAATCGAAACTACTCAGAGTATGAAACGGAGCTTGACGAGGAATTAGACGGCGAAACAGACCTAGATTATGAGGATGAGGCGTCTGTCGTAGCCGGTTTGCTAAAACAGCTTTCTAGTAAGGAAGACCCGCAGGGTTTAGATACAGAAGTTGTTCATGTCAAAGATGCACCCGGTTCAGGGCTAACCTATGGCGAAGCAAAAACTCATTCTGCGGATCGGGCTGCACCTCCAAAAACTCAAACCGAATCTGAGACTGAGTCTGACCAGTGGATTTACGATGGACTTCCTGTCACGCCACACTCTGGCTCAATCTCGATCAGACCGCTTGAACCAGACGAAGAGACTGCACCTCAGCCCCGTTCTACGGGTGTTGCGACCGCTATTCAGCCTGCGGTCCAACCCCGGCCTGCGCGCCCGACTCGGCGGCTTCCCCGCTTTGTCTTACCGCTAGTTGGGGTAGCTGGCATTGCAGCGATCGCCTTAATTAGCTTCTTAGTCGTGCCTAGGGATTGGTTCAGTTCAGGAGGAGCCAACCCGGATGACTTGCTGCCGCCAGGGTCAAGCATTTCTGAGACGCTAGAAACAGAAGGAACAGAGCTACCCGACGTAGGTGAGGCTGAGCTGAATTCTGCGGATACGACAAACGTGACGGCGATCGCCATCGAGCACTTTAACCAGGGGAAATTTGCTGAAGGCGGACAAGCCGTCAATGCTCTGCTCGACCGCAATGCTCTACCGCAAGCGACCGCGGCCCTCGCTACCGTGCCACAAGCTGAGATCGATCAGCCTCAAATCAACTTCTTGCATGGGCGACTGGCGTGGCAGGCAGTTCAAGCTGGAGAGGCTGACTTTAGCATCAACGATGCTCGTCGCTATTGGGAAGCGGCAGTTCGAGAGCAGCCAAACAACGCAGATTACCGAATTGCGCTAGGTTTTGCCTACTATGCTGAGAGCCAACCCAGTGAGGCGATTCAAGAATGGGTCGCAGCCCTCTCGCTACTGGAAGAGCAGCAGGCAGCTAATCTGAAGGCTCAGCCGAGTAGCCAGACTGCAAATGCAGATTTGCCCCTTCCTGAGCAGCTTTTGCAAGGGGAGAAAGCGCTTAACGCCTACGCAGGAATTGCCCTGGCACTGCAACAGGCTGCATCTGAGCGATCTGCTAATGAGCAAAGCAACCTGGAGAGTAAGTCGGTCAAACTTTACCAGATGGTGATGATGAGTGACCCGACTAATTTCCAGGCGGAAGCGCTAAGCAATAACTGGCTCTGGACGCAAGAGGCAATTCAATCCTGGAGCGCTTTAGCACAACGCTAGAGCGAGTCGGGTTCAAGACTGATGCAGAATGAGTCGATTTTGGTCGGGATCGTAGGCGTAAATTTCTTTGCCATGCGAGGCGATCGCCACTTCACCCGGAGGTGAATAGCCTAGTGCAGTGAGGTGGGCGATTGCCTCCTCAAGGCTTTTCACCTCCAAACACAGGCTGATTTTGCCTCGTTCTCCTGCAAATTCTGCTTCATTCTCCTGTTTTGGCTGAAAAATGCCCAATCGCAGACCCGGAAGCTGAAACTCGGCATAGCGATTGGGAAGATGAGGCTGTGGCAGTTGACCGAATAACTGAGCGTAGAACTTGACCAGATCCTCTAGCCGAGTCGTAGCCAGCGTAACAAAGGCAGCACTACATTCAAACTTCATAGGCAAAGCAAAAAGTAACAACATCCCTCTCAAAAAAGGGCACCTCGCAGAGCGGGGTACCCTTCCATCTGTAACCCTAATTTTTGGAATTAGTACAATTCTTTCGAGGGGAATATGACAACATGACGGCTGTGAAATTAGGATAGCTCTCTGGTGCGGTTGCAAATCGAGGAGATTGAGCAACCGCGAGCCAACTGAAATTTCAAACGGTCCGTCTGCATGACAACTGTCCAAGCTGGGACTGATCGACCGCTGCGAGTGGTTGCCTATACGGATGCGGCTGGGATTGGCGGTGCAGAGATAAGCCTGGGGCATTTAGTCGCTACTGCTTCAGACCAGATTCAGATATCCGTAGTGGGCGTTTCTCAGACTGTGGTGGAGGCGATCGCCCATCGCCGTCCCCAAGCAGACCGATTCATCTTGCCTCCTCGTGGACTTCAAGCCTTTGCTGCCCACCTGCATACCTTATTGCGGCTCCGGCCCGATATCGTTCACGCTAATCTATGTACGCCCTGGGCTTGTGCAACAGGCTTAACGGCTGCTTTGATGCTGCCTCATGCTCGTGTTGTGCGAGTTGACCAACTGCCACTGCGAACAACCGATGCGATCGCCCTCTGGCGCACTAGAGCTATTTCCTTGCGAGTCGATGCTCATGTTGCTGTGGGTAAGGCAAGCGCTCAGCGCATGGAAGACTTCTATGCCCTTGGACGAGATTCTGTCCTATCGATTCCCAATGGGGTGCCCGATTTCGGCGAACCCGAATCTCCTGTTGAGACAAATAAACAGCTCGTCGTTGGCAGTGTTGGACGGCTCGACCTGATGAAAGCGCATGAAGTGCTGTTGCAGGCGATCTCTCCCCTTGAAGGGGTAAAAGTCGTCATCTTAGGCGAAGGCGAACAGCGAACTGCCCTGGAAAAACTGGCATTTAACTTGGGAATTAGCGATCGCGTCAGCCTACCGGGATGGGTAGATAATCCCCGCTTGTATTTACCAGGGTTTGATGTGATCGCACTCCCTTCCCGCTCAGAAGGATTTCCCCTGGCGATTGTTGAAGCAATGCTAGCAGCACGTCCAGTCATCGCAACTCGCGTAGGCAGCGTTCCAGAAGCGGTATGGCACGGGGAAACTGGGCTGCTGATCGACAAAAATGATGTGAATGGACTCACTCAAGCAATTCGGCAATTGCGAGATGATCCAGCTCTGCGATCGCAACTAGGACGACGAGCAAGAGAAGTGGCGATCGCCCATTTCACCGTCGAAGCCATGACAGAAAGTTACGAGAACTTGTGGAAAAAGCTGATGATTACCCCGCAAGTGCCTCGCCTTCGCGTTCCTCGTCCACGCGATTAACTTCGATTAACAGGGCTCTTTTCCCTTCTCCCCCTTTTCCTTCTGACTCGGCAGTGAGGTTCCTAATTGAGACGTTTTGGAATCATAATTCAACTCAATTGAATGTACGGGAATCCGCTACCTTAGAAATATCCCGCACGATAGGAATTCTTCACCGCCTGGAGTCTCTTCAAAATTATGGTCGCCACTTCTCTCAAGCCACTCCACGTTGATCAATCCCGAATTCGTCCAGAAATTCAAGCCCTACAGCCGCGTTTGGTAGAGTGGCGACGACACTTTCATCAGCGCCCAGAGCTAGGCTTTCGAGAGCGGCTAACCGCAGAAGCGATTGCCCAAAAGCTACAAGAGTGGGGCATCGAGCATCAAACCGGAATTGCCGAAACTGGGATTGTGGCAATCATTCCTGGCAACCGTCCTGGACCTGTGCTGGCGATTCGGGCAGACATGGACGCATTGCCGATTCAAGAACTTAATCAGGTGCCCTACCGTTCGCTGCATGATGGGGTCATGCACGCTTGCGGTCACGATGGACATACGGCGATCGCCCTTGGCACCGCCTATTATTTGTCTCAACATCCCGATTTTGCTGGAACCGTTAAACTGATTTTCCAACCTGCTGAAGAAGGTCCCGGTGGAGCCAAACCGATGGTAGAAGCGGGAGTCCTAAAAAATCCTGATGTGGACGCAATCATCGGCTTACATCTGTGGAACAACCTGCCGTTGGGGTCACTTGGGGTTCGCGATGGTGCAATGATGGCAGCTGTTGAGCTATTTGATTGCACCATTAAGGGCAGAGGTGGACATGGCGCAATGCCCCACCAAACCGTTGACTCTATCGTCGTTGGCGCTCAAGTCGTGAACGCGCTGCAAACGATTGTGTCGCGCAACGTTGATCCCCTTAAGGCAGGCGTTGTCACCATCGGCAGCTTTCATGCCGGACATGCCCGCAACGTCATTGCCAACACTGCTAAACTTCAAGGCACGGTACGCTACTTTGATCCCGGACTTGAAGGATTTTTTGAACAGCGGATGGAACAAATCGTTAGCGGCGTTTGCCAGAGTCACGGCGCAAGCTATGAGCTAGACTACAAGCGGATTTATCCCCCTGTCGTGAATAATCCGGCGATCGCCTCCCTCGTCCGCTCCGTCGCTGAAACCGTGATCGAGACCCCGCTAGGCATCGTCCCAGAATGCCAGACCATGGGCGGTGAGGATATGTCCTTCTTCTTACAAGAGGTTCCTGGCTGCTATTTCTTTTTGGGCGCAGCCAACATTGAGCGTGATTTAGCCTATCCCCATCACCATCCCCGCTTTGACTTTGACGAAACCGTCTTGGGAATGGGTGTAGAAATCTTTGTCCGCTGTGTGGAAAAATTTTGTGTAAACTAGCGCAGCCCCTTCCTCACCCATGATGAATCCAGACTCCGAAATTTATCGACTTGTGGATCTGCTGCCTGCATCCGGTCGCATGTTTGCCAAAATCAAGAGCAAACCGGAACAGCCCACTGTCATTGCCGCCCAACTTCCCAAACCCTGGGATCAGACTCGTCCGGTTTTTATCAACTTTGACCTCTGGAGCCAGCTTCCCAAACCCCAGCGAGATTTGCTGATCTTGAGAACCGTCAATTGGCTGGGCAGCGTTAACTGGCTCAAGCCCAACATCTACCAGGGTCTAGTCGCAGCCGGGGTCGTCGGCACCATCTTTGAATTGGTGCAGGGTGACATTATTGGCGCTGTCACCGCAGGCGGACTAACCAGCCTTGCTGGAACTCAGATTTGGCGCAAAAACTACAGTTCTGAACGTGAACTCGAAGCCGATGAAGCAGCTGTACGGGTTGCCGTTCGCCGAGGTTACAGCGAAACCGATGCTGCCCGTCACCTGATGGCAGCAATCGAATCTGTTTCCCACATCGAAGGCCGCTCTCAGCTCGATTTTACCGAACTGCTGCGGGTGCAAAATCTGAAGGCGATCGCCGGACTCTCCCCCGTCGGAGTTCCCCAAACTCTGCGTCGAGAATAAAGTCGTAGTAGCACGCACTTTAAAAGCGTCTGCCTAACAGCCGTTGCCTGACGCTTTCAGCAATCTTTTGCCCCAAATATTCTGGAATCAAGCTCTCATTAGGACCCAGCAAGTACAGGATCAGGCGCGTTCTTCCTCGCCAGACTAGCAAATTTGCGTTGACGACCAGCAAATCTTCCTGCCAAATGGAGTACATCACCTTGTAGAATAAACCCGGCTGGTTGTCCGCCTCAATTAGCAAAGCAGGCAAGTGAAAGACTGGATCAACGTAGAACTCTGTTTCCACCTGTTCTAAGCCTGCATCCAGGTTGAATTCTACCGCCAGCATTTCCTCAACTTCAAATCGCCCTGCCAGTGCCTCACGCACTGCCCGACAAACGTTTTCAGCCGTTTTGTCAGCTAATGCCTTGCCGCCCCGCGACACCACCAGCTTAATGAACACTAGCATCGGCGGATAAATTTGCCCGTACAGGCTGAGGCTGTGAATCGTTAGACCGTAGGCAGCCAGCACACCAAAAATATCGCTGAGCAAAAAAGACTGATTGCGATAAGCAAAATGCAAGGCACTTTTGCTACCCTCCGGCTTCAGCTCAATCACTGCCTGTTTACTTTTGTAAAGCTGATAGGCTAGTCGCAGGTTCTGCAATTGGATTTCACTACTAACAAACTGCTCATAAAACTGAGGAAACGCTCGGTTAAAGCGCTTTAGCAGTTCCAGCGTCGATGATTTCAAGCCCGCAGCCATAATTGGGAGTAAACCTTGCCTGCCCGGTCAAGAGGTAAGATGCGAAAGGGCTAAGAGTCTTTTACTAGAAAACCCTAACTTTAGGGCAATCTCCGACAAATTGCACCACCCCATTTCAATTAATGTTGTTAGCGAACCCACTCCGTAAAGCTACATATCTGGGGGCATGCCCTGTCTCTGCGGAACACACTCCTAAACATGTGGCTCTGAAATGGAAATGGTATTGATCATATTGAAACGATGATGGAGCGCGGGAGATATACTAGCAAGTACCACTCTTTAACCTTCACTACTCTAACCACGCCTGCATGGGTTTTTGGAAAAGCTTATTTAGCGCCTCTGACACAGCTACCCCCTCAAAACCAGCTCCAGGAGAGGGGTATACCGCTCAAGGTGCCACGACCACTGACGGTCGCATCTTTTTTAGCACTGAGCGGGAAATTGATCTTTACGATCTGGAGGAACTGTGCGATGCCGTAGGCTGGTCGCGCCGTCCGCTCCGAAAAGTAAAGAAGGCAATCCAACACAGCTTTTTAGTTGTCTCAATGTGGGAACATCGAGGCACTCAGCGACGGCTGATTGGTTTTTCCCGCGCTACGTCTGACCATGCGTTTAATGCAACCATTTGGGATGTGGTTGTGCATCCAGACTTTCAGGGAAAGGGGTTGGGGAAGGCGCTGATGAAGCAGGTGATTAAGAAGCTGCGAAGTGAAGATATTAGCAACATCACGCTGTTTGCTGATCCTCAAGTCGTAGACTTTTATCGGGGTCTAGGCTTTATGCCCGACCCAGAAGGTATTAAAGGAATGTTTTGGTATCCAGAGTAATTCGATCAAAGGAATGAGGGGAGAACATCCTCCCCTCATTCCTTTAAATATTTAGCGATCGCGCCTGTCGTATCCAATTCGCCAATTCATCTAAAGACGGGCAGTGATCCTGATTGTGCAGGGTCGAGACGTGCAGCTTCAAAATTTGCTGATGCAGCCTGGGCAGAGACATTTGCGCTAGCTGGGTAGCAGAACTGATCCCGGCGTGCAGCAACATACCGCAATACTGACAGCCAACAATGGGCACACGCGCCAGGTCAGATAGTGCTAGCCACTTGTTGACGTGTTGAATATGAATTTGGATTTGTGCTGCCAGAGCCTGCTTTTCAGGAACCGTCTTGATCGTTTCGAGTAGCTGTAGCGTGGTGTGAATGTCACTGGCAGCTAGGCGATCGCAATCCTCCTTGCTCAACCCAGGCAGTTGAGCAATATTCCAATCAGCGGGTTGAATGGTGCTGTGGCGAGTACGCTGAGCAGTTCCCATAATAATTCTTGCTTAGGGTGAATGAAATTCAGGAGCTTCCTCCATCTTATAGTTTGTGATGAGACATCCTTATAAAGAGTTTGCCCCAAAAATCAATCGGTTGGTTTTTGCAAAGCAGGTTATACTGATGTGTGACATTAACGGGATGTAGCGCAGCTTGGTAGCGCGCCTGCTTTGGGAGCAGGATGTCGCAGGTTCAAATCCTGTCATCCCGATTACCGAACGCTAGTATTGGGTGAAGTTAGCAGCTTTCAGCCTGATTGCTTTTTGCGATTAGCACGATGGCTTGGCTACATCAATACTGTGAAACCTTGTCTTCCATGCATTGCGCTTGGAACCATTTCTGCATTGACCAGGTCATCGAGTCGAGAAGACATCAGTTCAGGAAAACCTTAAAAGCTCAAATTTCAATCAGTCCTGGTTTTGTCCTGGATACATCGAAAGTAAATTTAAAGGTCTGATGTTATGTTGAAAGGTCAAAGGCTTGCTGTTGTCCGTCCGGTAGATGCTTAACTAGGCGGTCAATCTACAGGGCAATGGGTTTGACCTTGCAAAACGATGCTGCTAAATCACTCAGCATTGGATGAATCCCGTTGCAGTTTTTGTTATCAGGAGCAGTTATGAAGTCATTAGTTCGCTGGAGTACGACACTCAGCCTAGTCGGGGGTATTCTACTGGGTTCCCTACTAGGTGGAGCCAATCGAGCATTGGCATTGACGCCAGAACAGGTTGTAGAAAGACTACAGTCCGTGCCCGTCTTTATGATTACCAATGCACAAGGTGTCCCTCTAGTTGCCGTTTTGGGAGATGAAGAGGCAGCACCAGCCGTTGCAGGAGTATTCATTAGCCGCCAAGATGCTCAAGCCTCTCTCGACAATCTGCGTCAAAGCGATCCAGAGCTTGCTACGGATGTGCAGGTTGTGCCTGTCTCTTTAGCCCAAGTCTATGAGCTAGCGGTGGCTAACGAAAACCAGGAGCAGCCTCTAGAGTTTACGTTTGTACCCACGACGGAGCAGGTTGAGTCAGCTCGTTCTGTGCTTCAGCAGAGTGGCGAAAATCCTGAGGAGTTTAGCGGTGTGCCAGTTTTCCTGGCTCGCTCGACTGCCGAAGATGGTGGTTACCTGACCATTCAACAGGGACAAAATCAGGTTGTTCCCATGTTCTTCAATCAGGCTGAGTTGCAGAACCTCCTGGCTCAACTGAGAGAAAGCCAACCGGAATTGGCTGAATCAATGACGATTCAGGTAGTCAATTTGGAAAGTCTGATTCAAACTTTGCAGGATAGCGATAACCCAGAGCTAAATCAGATTTTGCTGGTTCCTCCTAGGGAGACTATTGAATTCATTCGATCGCTTCAAGGACAGCCTGCTCAAGGGCAACCTGCTCAAGGGCAACCTGCTCGACCTCAATAGGCTCACGGAATTGTAAGATCCCGGATTACAACGTAAGTGTTTGAGTGCTGTTGGTTTTGTGTTTGATGTGAGAATGGCGTAGGGGGCGGTTCGTGAAGCGCCCCTATATCGTATTGAGCTACAAGTGCAGATGACGAAACCTCTAGCTGAAGTATCTGGCCAAGAGCTTTGGCGATGGTGGCAAGATGCTCGACAGCAGGCGGCGATCGCTCACATCCCCAGCTTTGAAATTGAGTGGCTTTTGCGAGAAGCAGCAGGTCTGGATCGGCTGCACCTATATTCTGGAACTATCCGTAACCAAGAAAAGGTACTGTTAAAGCTGCCTTTAGAAGAAGTAATGCAACTTTGGCAGCGCCGGTTAGAGGACAGCGTTCCTGTCCAATATTTAGTAGGAGTTGCACCCTGGAGACAGTTTTCTCTGACCGTTTCCCCCGCTGTCTTGATCCCCAGACCTGAAACCGAGCTTTTAATTGATTTGGCGATCGCCGCTACCGTCTCAAATCTCAAGCTAAGGCAAGGACACTGGGCAGATCTGGGCACGGGAAGCGGGGCGATCGCCCTAGGATTGGCAACTGCCTTTCCATCGGCAACCATTCACGCAGTGGATTTCAGTGTTGAAGCATTGGCGATCGCTCAAATCAATGCTCAGCGGTATGACTTAACCGATCAGATTCAATTTCACCAAGGCTCCTGGTTTCAGCCGCTTGTGCCACTCAAGCGCAGCCTCAGCGGCATCGTTTCTAACCCGCCTTACATTCCTAGCTCAATGGTGTCTGAACTGCAACCCGAAGTCGCCAAACATGAACCCCAATCAGCTTTGGATGGTGGTGACGATGGACTCGATAGCATTCGTCACTTGATCAGCACGGCACCCGATTATTTACAAGCTGGCGGTATCTGGTTGATTGAGATGATGGCAGGTCAAGCCCAAACCGTTGCGGCCCTACTCCACCAACACGGTAGCTATCAAGACATTCAAATTCACGCAGACTTAGCAGGAATTGAGCGGTTTGCGCTGGCAGCCAGAAGTTAGGGGTGAAGGATGAGAAGTTCTTGTAGGATGGGTTAGCACGTAACCCATCCTACAAGAACTTCTCATCCTTTCCATGCACTCCCTCTCTGATCTGATTGCTGCGGCTCGTTCTGGCGATCGCCTTGTTAGCTTCCCCACCGATACCGTTCCGGCGTTGGCAGTGCGACCTGAGCGAGCTGCGCTAATTTTTGCGGCAAAACAGCGCAGCCAGACCAAACCGCTAATCTTAATGGGGGCTAACAGTGCAGATCTGTGGGAGTTTACAGCAGGCAGTGCTGAGGAAAAACAAATTTGGCAACAAGTCGCTGAGCAGTATTGGCCTGGTGCATTGACGCTTGTGTTGCCTGCGAGCAGTCATCTGCCCGCCGCAGTCAACCCAACTGACCCAACCACGATTGGAATTAGAGTGCCGAATAGTGCGATCGCCCGTTACATTCTGTCGCAGACAGGTCCGCTCGCCACCACCAGTGCCAACCGCTCGGGAGAGCCTCCGCTGCAAACAATGGAGGCGATCGCTGCCCAGTTTCCAGAAGTTCTCACCCTCCCCTCGTCAGAACTGGACAAGCTGGAACAAACGCTGTCTCCTGCAAAACCTTCTGAGCTTGATCCAGCGATCTCCCAGGGAGTTCCTTCTACTGTCATCCGGTGGCAGGACAACCAATGGGAAATCTTACGGCAAGGCAGCATCCAGCTATAGCAATTCTCAAGTAATACCAATTCCAAAAATTAGGGTTACAGATAGAAGGGCAACCCGCGAAGCGGGTTGCCCTTCTATCTGCTTTTAGAGAAATGTTGTAATTTCAATCGATAAAAGGGATAAAGGTCTTGCCCTCATCCCCTCCCGACTTTAATTGAAGAGAAACGTGCCTTTTGAGGTTGCGATAGCACGTTTCTCGTACCATTTCAGCAAATGTGTCGGGTTGAAATGGCGTTTCTAGCTCAGCACTAGCGCAATGCTAGAGGTGAATTGAGCGTTAGATCTAGATCGGTGTTGGGATCGATCGAAATCAATGTGGCGCGATCGCGACCTAAGAAGAAGTTGAGCAACGCACCAGCACCCACACCACCCAGGACTTCCTCGGTGGCGATCGCGCGATCGCCTGTCACACCAGCCACAGCCGCTGCTGCACCCGCACCTAAAGCAGCGCCCGTAATGACTTCACGCACGCTAGCCCCTCGGCGGATCACTTCAGTTGTCGTAACAACTTGAGAAGTAGCATCCATCGCCAGACGAGAACCGTTGGTTAAGACCAGTTCTTCAGCGTAGAACTGTGCCCCATCCCCAGCAATTCGCACCTCACCGATTACTTGGCTATTAGCCGGAATTAACACCGTACCGTCAGCCGAAATGATATCTCGGTCAACCAGCAGTGTCACCGGAACGGGATCTGGCTCCTCTGGCGAAACATAAATTTTGTCAGCATCCCCGTAGCCCACTGGGATTACTGTACCCGAGGGAATCCTGACAGCAGGCTGTACGACTGGAGTTTGACCCACGATGTAGGGCGAAGAAACTGCAACTGCATCGCCTGAACTCACCAGCGCCTGATAGATAAACGCCGCCACCTCTGCACGAGTTGCGGGTCGGTTAGGGTTTAGCACCTGAGTATTGGGGTAGTTCACCACAATTTGCTCTTGAGTTGCAGCAGCAATGCTGGTTTGAGCGTATTCAGGAATGCTACTGCTATCGCTGTAGATTTGCAGGGCACTGCCAACAGAACCGTTGGCCGTATAGCCCAAACCATTCGCTAGGGAAACCAACACCTGTGCCCTGGGAATGTTTTGGTTGGGGTTGAACACATTACCGGGATAACCCGTCAAAAAGCCAATGGTATAGGCTTCCTGAATCGCTTCATAAGCCCAGTAATTACTGGGAACATCGACAAAGTTCACAGAATTGCGAACTTGAGCTTGATCAAAAGCCTTACGCACCATTGCGGCAAACTGAGCGCGAGTAACCGGATCATCGGGACGGAAACTGCCATCAGGAAAACCACTAATAATTTCTCGTCTGGCTAGCTCTTGAATGAAGGGTGCTGCCCAGTAGCTTGACTGGACATCAAAAAAGCTAGTTTGTGCTTGCACAGGAGCCTGAATCACCAAGGGTGCAGCGGCTCCCGCGGTCAGGCTAAGTGCTGTTAATAAGGCGGTACCAGATCGCCAAGAATTGAAACTAGACATGGGAGAGCGTTCTCCAAAAAATGCTGAACTGGATGAATTAATAGACCCTATAGAGGTATAAAAAGTTCCTCAGTTGGTTCAATCAAGAAAAGCTCTTAATTCTGTTCAAAAAGTGAGTAGAAGGTTTTTATTACACGTTTTTCGGCAATCGCCACTCGTGCTAACTTTCTTTTTCTCTCAATATCTCATCAGGAGGCTGTTACAAGATTTACAACGGTGACGACGAAATCTGCGTAGATTAGTTGCCCCTAAGAATCCCGAACATCCTAAAGATTTGTTGCAGTAACGGTGAATTCCTGGAGATATGGCTAGTTACATTTGAACCAGAACTGAGGAATAATTTGACAGCTCTAGAGTCATATTCCCAACCACCCTTACCTTCTCCAGGAAAAATTTTCAGAAAGATAGTTTGTATCCGATTAAATTCTTTGGAACCTTCTTCATCCTAGTGAGAAAAAAGTTATGCAGTTTCCGTAAAACTGCTCACTCATGCTGAAGTACTAGAAACCTAAGAACGAGCTTAGATAAGTCATGAAGATTCTCAGGTTTCACCAGTCTTCACCAGCGATTTATCTTCGTCTACAGATAGGATTGTCGTGACTACAACAGGCGGGAAAAGTAGACCTATTTTAATGATTAAGAAAGACTAAAAGTTCAGGTTTTGATGAGATATATAGGTATCTACGAAGCCCTCCAAACCACCGTACTGTCGCCATCGGGAGTGTTATGATTCTCGACATCGATCGCCTTCAAGCTCTGCGAGACTGCTGTGCGGATGAAGCTGCATTCATCCGGCTACAGAAGGTTTTGGCGATCGCCCAATCCAGCCGTAGCTTTGGGCATCGGCTTGCCTCAACAGATCTTGCTATTGTCCCAACAGATCTTGTCCCGACAGATATCCCTGCTCATTCCAGCTATCACAACCAGTTGCGATCACGAGGTTCCCACCTCCTCCAAGGGGTAGCAGAAGCTACCAGCCAGTTGTTAATGGGAGATGACTACTGTGAAGCGATTACTAGAGCATTAGCAATTTTAGGCAAAACGACAGGGGTCGATCGCGTCCATATTTTTACCATTCAGCTTCACCCAGAAACGGGAGAGCCTGTCGCCAATCAAAAGCTGGAATGGGTGCGAGAGTCAATTACAGCCCACATTCATGACCCCGCCTTCCAGAGCTTTTCGTTTTCTAGCCCCAGCGCAACAGAATGGTATCGGGCGATCGCCGCTGGACAAATTGTCAGTGGGGTGACGCGAGAGATGCCTCCCGAAGAGCAGGAATGCTTAGTAGCCCAGGGCATTCTAGCGATTTTGGTCGTCCCCATTCGGATCAATAGCGAACTGTGGGGCTTTATTGGCTTCGATGATTGTCAGAGCGAACGCCAATGGTCTGAGGACGAAAAAGCTGCACTATCGATGGTGGCGGCTAGCATTGGTGGGGCGATCGCTCGCCAACAGGTTGAAGCAGCTTTGCGGCAGAGCGAATCCAGGCTCAAACAGATTGCGGCAAACGTTCCTGGCATGATTTACCAGTTTCTCTGCCGTGCCGACGGCAGTCGTCGGGTGCTTTATGCCAGTTCTGGTTGTCAGGAGTTACTAGAACTAGATCCGGAGGCAGTCCAGGCAGATTTTTCGCTGATTGCCGACCTGTGTCATCCAGCCGATCGAGTCAATTTTGAGCAGGCGCTCGCTGATTCAGCCGCCGCTTTGGAACCCTGGAACTGGGAAGGACGCATCATCACGCCGTCCGGCAAACTAAAGTGGATTCAAGGATTTTCTCGCCCAGAGCGGCAAGACAACGGCGACCTGCTGTGGGATGGAGTTCTGGTCGATATTACCGATCGCAAACAGGCTGAGCAAGACCTGCGCGACAGCGAAGCTCGCTACCGGGCAATGTTAGACGCCAGCCCCGACCTGATGTTTCGCCTCAGCCGAAACGGTCGATATCTTGACTTCAAGGGCAATGCGATGTCGGCTGACGTACCCCGTGAAGCGATCGTCGGACGCTACTTGCATGACGTGCTCCCCGCTGACGTGGCGGATATGTTTTGGCGTGAAATTCAACAAACTCTAGCATCAGGTGAACTGCGAACCTGTGAATATTCCCTCCCAGAAGAATCAGGGCTTCATGCTTACGAGGCTCGCATTGTAGTTAGTGGGCAGGATGAAGTTCTTACAGTGGTGCAGGATGTCACCGATCGTAAGCGGGTCGAAAAAGAACTGCGCGACAGCGAAGATCGACTCCAAAGCTTCTTCAATGCCACTTTTGAAACCGTCATCATTCACGATTTCAACAAAATTATTGACGTTAACCCTGCCACCGAACAACTGCTGGGCTACTCTGCCGCCGAGATGATTGGCATGTCCGTGATGGATCTGGTTGCACCCAGTTACCAGGAAGCGGTAAAACGCACCTGGCAATCGCTCACCTCACCCAATCAGCCCTACGAATATGAAGCGATGGGCGTTAGGAAAGATGGCACCCACTTCTTCGCTGCTGTTTGCGTTAAAGCAATTCAGTACAAGGGGCAAACAATGCGGGTTGCAGGGGTTCGCAATATTACAGAGAGGAAGCGTACCGAGGCAGCCATTCGCCAAAGTGAGGCCAGAAACCGGGCCCTGGTTAATGCAATTCCCGATTTGATGTTTAGAATCAGCCGAGACGGCACCTACCTGGACTGTAAAGCAGAAAGAGACGGAGATGTTTTGTTGCCGCCCAGCCAACTGATCGGGAAAACGGTGTATGAAGTGCTGCCGCCCGATCTGGCTGAGCAGCGGATGCACTATGTTGAGCAAGCGCTGAAAACAGGTGAGATTCAACTTTTTGAATATCAGTTGCGCCTCAGCAACAACCGCGCTAACCAGCTCTACCGACAAATGACTTCAGAGCAAATTGCGCCGTCTGAGATCTTTTACATACGGGACTATGAAGCGCGGGTGGTGGTCAGCGGTGAGGATGAAGTGCTGGCGATCGTACGTGACATCACAGAACGCAAGTGTTCAGAACATCAGCTACGGGCTTCGGCAGAGCGCGATCGCCTTTTAGGAGAAATCGCACTTCGCATTCGCCAATCCCTCGACCTAAACGAAATTCTCAACACAGCAGCCGTAGAAGTACGACATCTGCTGAAAGCTGACCGAGTTTCAATCAGCCATTACAACGAAGCTGGGATCAGCATCGTCGTTGCTGAATCGGTCGCTGAAAACGTTCTGCCTACTTTAGGCTCGGTGACAGACAGCTCCATTTACGAGGAAGTCCGAGACATTTTTGAGCGCGATCGCATCTACATCCTCAACGACACGGAACAAGCTAAATCTCCTCCATACCTGAAGGAATACTACAAGCAATATCAGATCAGAGCTGGAATTGCCGTCCCCATCATGCCAGATGGTCGATTTTTTGGTTCACTCGTGGTCAATCAATGCTCCAATCCTCGCGAGTGGCAACCCTTTGAAGCTGACCTGATGGATCGCCTGGCTACCCAGGTGACAATCGCTATCCAGCAGTCCCAGCTTTATCAACAGGTGCAGTCCCTCAACGCTGGGTTGGAACAGCAGGTCGAAGAACGTACTGCCCAGCTTCAGCAAAAGATGCAGGAGCTGCAACAACTCAATCAGCTTAAAGACGAGTTTCTCAATGCCTTTTCTCATGACCTGCGCACCCCAATCATGGGCGTGTCGCTGGTGCTGAAGAACTTGCTGAATCAGTCTGGAGAGATCATTCCCATCACTCGCTCAATTGTGACCCGAATGCTGCAAAGCAGCGAACACCAGCTTCAACTGATCAATTCTTTGCTGCAAGCCCATGCGGGTGAAACCCAAGGTGTTGTTCTACACTGCGAACTGCTGCAACTGGGGCTCCTGACGCAGGTCATTCTAGAAGAACTGGAACCACTGGTGCTAAAAAATCAAGCCACACTAAAAAACTTGGTGCCGCCAGACTTGCCGCTCGTCACGGCTGACCCTCTGCAGCTACGACGAGTGTTCGAGAACTTGATTACCAATGCGCTTAACCACAATCCTCCAGGGGTAGACCTGACCGTCAGCGCCACCGTTGAAGAGGAAATGATTCGGTTTAACTTTCAAGACAATGGCGTTGGCATGAGTCAGGAAGTCAGCGATCGCCTCTTCGAGCGCTATGTTCGGGGTCCAAAATCACGTCATTCCACCGGCATTGGTTTGGGACTTTATCTCAGCCGCCAGATTATTACCGCTCACGGCGGTCAAATTGGGGTTCACAGCGCTCCCAATGTTGGCTCTACTTTTTGGCTGACACTGCCACTAGCCATTTCCTCAGCCGCTCAGTCCAACCTGCAAGAGGGTTAAAGCAAATTTACTCGTCAGCAACAACGCGATCGCGTCCTAAAGCCTTGGCTTTATAGAGGGCTGCATCCGCATCCGCAATCAAGGCTTCGTAGTTTGTATCACTACAGCTACTCGCAAAGGCAACTCCCATGCTCAACGTCACAATCTGACTGGGCGAGTAGGAATGGGGAATAGACAGAGCCTTGACCTCCGCCCGTATTAGCTCAGCTAGTTGCACTGCTCCCTCAATCGGAGTACTGGGTAAGATCACCGCAAACTCTTCGCCTCCATAACGAGCAACCAAATCAGTCGCGCGCTTGGGGGTATTTTCAAGCACTTTAGCGATTTGCTGAAGACAGCGATCGCCTGCCTGGTGCCCATAGGTATCGTTGTAAGCTTTGAAAAAATCAACATCACAAAGAATCAGGGAGAGGGGCGATCGCTCTTTCACCATGCATTTCCATTCCTGACCCAAATACTCGTCAAATCGACGACGGTTGGCTACCTGCGTCAAGTTGTCGATCGAAATTAACCGCTGCAATGCCTGGTTCGCCGCCTCTAACTTACGCTGAAGTTGAGTCTGATGAATTAACCGCCGTACTCGCTGACGTAAGACCGCCCAGTGAATTGGCTTCGTTACAAAATCTGCCGCACCCGCTGCAAAGGCTTGATCAACCGATTCTCGATCTTCCAGCCCCGTAATCATCAGCACAGGGGTGCGGGCACCACCTGGCAGGCGTTGCAGATGCATACAGCAGCCAAAGCCATCCATTTCTGGCATCAGCGCGTCTAACAAAACAATATCGGGATGTAGACAGGTATATGCGGTCAAACCCTCTATGCCGTTTTGCGCCTCAGCAACCTTATATCCTTCCTGTTCTAAAAAACGACGCAGCCGCAGTCGAATCACCGCATCGTCATCGACCAAGAGAATCAACGGTTTATCCTGTTCGCCGACCGCAGAATCTACAAAATTCATATCTCCTTGAAAAGAGGGTTGCTGCATCTACTTACAGAACTTCACGACAGAACAGGTTTGGGATTCCCTATCTCCCACTCCCAAAGTACCCAGGTCAGTTCCTCAAGAAACACGACGCGGCAATACAAGAACGTGCCTCACATTGCACGCAAGGCACGTTCTATGAACATCAATAACTCCGATTAGACACTCACAGCTGAGGGTTGAGGGCTGAAGGTTTTTAAGATGCTCTCAGCGATTTGAGGTGGAGTTAATCCTAAAGCCGCTAGGGATTCTTCCGGCTTAGCATGATCGACCAGCGTATCTGGCACACCAATGCGTTTAATTGGCACTGTTACATCCTGATCGAGCAAGGCTTCTGCAACGGCAGAGCCGAAGCCGCCCATCAAACATCCCTCCTCAAGGGTGACAACGCGCCCAATCTGCTTCGCTAACGGAACGATCAGTTCAGTATCAAGCGGTTTCACAAAGCGGGCGTTGATTACTGTTGCTTCAATCCCGTGTTCACTCAAGATTTCAGCAGTCTGCATAGCTGGGTAAACCATCGTGCCGTAGCCGATTAGCAAAACGTCATCGCCCTGGCGCAAAATTTCTCCTTTGCCAATGGGTAACGGTTCCCAGCCTTCTTCCATTAGGGGAACACCGTGACCATTGCCCCGAGGATAGCGCATGGCGATCGCCCCCTCTGTATAGTTAACGCCTGTCACCACCATTCGCTGAAGCTCAGCCTCATCCTTGGGAGCCATCAGTACCATGTTAGGAATGCAGCGCAGATAGGCAATGTCATATAGCCCTTGATGGGTTGGGCCGTCTGCACCCACAATGCCTGCCCGGTCTAAGCAAAAGAACACAGGCAGCTTTTGAATACAGACATCATGAACAATCTGGTCGTAGCCACGCTGCAAAAAGGTTGAGTAGATCGCCGCAACAGGACGCATTCCTTCACAAGCAAGTCCTGCTGCTAGCGTCACTGCATGTTGTTCAGCAATTCCCACGTCAATATATTGCTTGGGCAATTTTGCTTGCAGCTTATCTAGCCCAGTTCCCGTTGCCATCGCTGCCGTGATGCCAATGATTTTGGGGTTATTCTCAGCAAGTTTAACCAGCGTATGGGAAAACACCTTGGCGTAGCTGGGAGGCTTGGGTTTATTAGCAGGAAGAGCCTTTCCAGTTGCCAGGTTGAATGGCGACTGAGCATGGTAGCCTACCTGATCTTGCTCGGCGATCGCATACCCTTTCCCTTTTACCGTTGCTACATGCACCAGCACGGGTCCCGGATGTTGGTGAGCCTGCTGGAAGGTTGAAATCAACTCTTGCAAGTTGTGACCGTCAACCGGACCCATGTAGGTAAAGCCCAGTTCCTCAAACACTGCCCCGACTTTAGGAACAGCTAGCCGCTTCATCCCTTCCTTGATTCGATTTAGCTCTGGGGAAAGAGAGTCACCTACAAAGGGCAGATGCTTAAACTGCTCCTCTAAGTTGTCAGCCAAAAACTGTACCGGAGGGCTAAGTCGCATTTTGTTGAGATAGCGAGGAATCGCGCCGACATTAGGCGAAATTGACATCTCATTGTCATTCAGCACGACCAGCAAATTGGTGTTGGGCAGATGTCCAGCATGGTTGATCGCTTCCAGGGCCATTCCCCCTGTCAAAGCGCCATCTCCAATCACCGCTGCGACCTTGAAGTCTTCTCCTTTTGCGTCCCGTGCTAGCGCCATCCCTAATGCCGCAGAAATACTGGTAGAGGCGTGACCTGCACCAAAATGGTCAAATTTACTTTCGCAGCGCTTTAAATAACCTGCAATGCCGTCCTTTTGCCGCAGCGTGTGAAAGCGGTCGTAGCGTCCGGTAATCAGCTTGTGCGGATAAGCCTGATGTCCAACATCCCAGGTCACCTTGTCTCGGTCAAGATCTAGAGTTTGATACAAAGCCAGAGTCAACTCCACCACACCCAAGCCAGGACCAAGATGACCGCCACTGGTAGCCACTGTTTGCAAGTGCTTTTCTCGAATCTGGCGGGCAATTTGCTTAAGTTGATGAATCGACAGACCATGCAACTGGTTGGGATGAGTCAATTCACTCAGATGCATACGGATTATACCTTTTAAGTTTTTAACGGTGCTTATTGCTTATCTCACTCTAATCCAATCTAGGGTTGTGATTAGCACTACTTTTCGAGGCTAACAGTATTTCTTATCTTTGGTAGTTGACATAACCCATCTCCAAAGAGCAGAAAATATCCCGTACACCACAGCGTTGTAGGACTGTAAGGCAAAAGTCTTGATATATGTATCGTTTATATAATGAGAGCGGCATTCTTGATATTTATCCAAGTGAGCAAGACATAATTGAGCCGGGAATGCTGATAATTAATGACTGAATCTTAATCTGAATCTCGCGATCGCTTATGCAAGTCGCTCCATTGCCAGAAAATGAAGCTTTAAGGTTGCAAGCACTTAACCGATGTGAAGTTCTTGATACTCCTCCTGAGGCTGCTTTTGACGACTTGACTCGGCTGGCCGCCCAGATCTGCCAAACTCCCGTCGCGTTGGTTAGTTTAGTCGATGCTAAGCGACAGTGGTTTAAGTCAAAAGTTGGGCTGGACGCATCAGAAACCCCACGAAATGTTGCCTTTTGTGCCCATACGGTGCTCCAGCCCGAAGCCTTGCTGATTGTACCTAATGCTCTGGCAGATCCACGATTTGCTAACAATCCTCTAGTGACTGCAGATCCACATATTCGGTTTTATGCGGGTGCGCCGTTAGTCACGCCCGATGGTTTCACATTAGGCTCACTTTGTGTCATTGACTTTGTGCCGCGAAACTTAAGCCTTGAGCAACAAGAAACTCTGCGAGTTTTAGCACGTCAAGTTGTCACTCAGTTGGAACTGCGCCATAACCTGAAAACTGTAGAAAAAGCCCTGAAACAGCGACAGCAGGCAGAAGATAGCCTCCAGCACCAAATCCATCGGGCTTTGCTACTGAAGAAAATCACCGAGGAAATTCGCCAAAGTTTGGACATTCAACAGATTTTTCAAACTACAGCAACACAAATTGGTCAAGCATTTGGAGTAAACCACTGCGTAATCCGCACTTACATTGCTGCACCAGTGCCCAAAGCTCCTTGTGTAGCTGAATATTTAGAAGCTGAATATCAGTCAGTTCTAAAGTTGGAAATTCCTGTTGTTGACAATCCCTACATGCAGGGTTTGCTAGCTCGTGATCAGGCGATCGCCTTCCCTAATGTCTACGCAGAACCACTTCTATCTCCTGCACTCGCAATCCATCATCAAGCTCACTTAAAGTCGCTGCTAGCAGTCCGCACCTCGTATAACAACGAGCCAAACGGAATCATCGAGCTACATCAGTGCGATCACTTCCGCGAATGGACAGATGATGAAATCGAGCTACTAGAAGCTGTCGCTGCCCAAGTTGGGATCGCACTCACGCAGGCTCACCTATTAGAGCAGGAAAAGCTTCAGCGCCAAGAACTAGCGCTTAAGAACTTCGCTCTAGAACGAGCAAAACGAGAAGCCGAAGCCGCAAATCGGGCAAAAAGCGAATTTTTGGCAAACATGAGCCACGAAATTCGCACCCCTATGAATGCCGTCATTGGTATGACCGGGTTGCTGTTGGACACTCCGCTTGACCCGCAGCAGCAAGACTTCGTTGAAACCATTCGCACCAGCGGCGATGCTTTGCTCACTATCATCAACGACATTTTGGATTTTTCTAAAATCGAATCTGGCAAATTCGATTTAGAACGCCAACCCTTCAGCTTGCGTGAATGCATCGAAGAATCCCTTGACTTACTGGCACCTAAAGCTGCCGAAAAAGGTCTGGAGTTGGGCTACCTGATCGAGCCTCAAACCCCTCAATTCATTGTGGGAGATGTCACCCGACTGCGCCAAATTCTAGTCAACCTGATCAGCAACGCCGTCAAATTTACAAGTTCAGGTGAGGTAATCGTCTCCGTCGAGTCAATTCAAAAATCGGCAGACAAAAAACTAGATAACGAGTTTTGCCCGGTTTACAAGATTCAATTTGCAGTCAAAGATACGGGCATTGGAATTCCGGCAGACCGCATGGATCGGCTGTTTAAGTCGTTTAGCCAGGTAGACTCGTCTACTAATCGTCGCTATGGAGGGACCGGACTAGGACTTGCCATTAGCAAAAATTTGAGTGAGATGATGGGCGGCAGAATGTGGGTTGAGAGCCAGGTTGGTCAAGGTTCCACCTTCTATTTCACGATCCTGACTCAGGCAGCGCCTAACTTTGAAACGGGCGATCGCTCCCTTCACGCAGATTATCTCGTCGGAAAGCGACTCTTGATCGTCGATGACAACGCCACCAATCGCCAAATTCTCACCCTTCAAGCTCAGGCATGGGGCATGTCTAGCCGCGCTGCTGCCTCTGGTACAGAGGCTTTAAGCTGGCTAACCCAACCCAACTTGTTTGATATTGCCATTCTCGATATGCAGATGCCCAACATGGACGGGCTAACCCTAGCAACCGTGATTCGTAGGCAACCAGGCTATCTGCGTTTGCCGCTCGTCATGCTAACCTCAATGGTCAACCTGGAGCGAGATGCCCATGCAACAACCATCGCCAGCTTCAAGGCATTGCTCCACAAACCCGTTAAGCAAGCTCAACTTCATGACGTTTTAGTTCGCATTCTGGGTAGACAACCGATTCAGATGCAGCCACCCCAATCCGTCACTAGCCCGACTGAGCTACCCCTGCCTCAACAGTTGCCGCTGAAGATCCTCTTAGCAGAAGATAACGTTGTCAATCAAAAAGTTGTTTTGCACCTCCTCCAACGCATCGGGTATCGAGCCGATGTCGTTTGCAATGGGCGGGAGGTGCTGGAGTCGCTACATCGCCAAACCTATGACGTTGTGTTGATGGACGTGCAGATGCCAGAAATGGACGGCATCGCCACAACTCGCCAGATCTGTCAGGACTGGCAACCCGCAAATCGTCCGTGCATTATTGCGATGACAGCAGGAGCAATGACGGGCGATCGCGAAGAATGCCTCATCGCGGGCATGGATGACTATCTCAGCAAGCCAATTCGGATCGAGAAATTAGTCCAAGCGCTAAAAAAATGCCAACCGCTCTCCAGAAACGAACTATCACCAGCCATTGACCTCAAAGTTTTACAAGAGCTGCAGGCGATCGGGCGAGAACAAAATCGGGACGTCCTGTTTGAAATCATTGACATCTACTTGGAAGATGCACCTCGCCTACTGCGGGCTATGCGCGAAGCAGGAACTGCTGATCTCCCTAGTGCCTTGCAGCAAGCTGCTCACACCTTGAAGTCAACCAGTGCTGCCGTCGGAGCCACCCACCTGGCGGATATTTGCCAAAGACTAGAACGCTGGACGATGGAACATCCTGATCAAATCAACAAAACAAGCATCAGCGAAGCCGAAATCCAGGAAAAGCTGACTAGTCTTGAAGCGGAGTATCAGAGAGTTAAAACGACCCTAGAGCTACATCGTCAGCAGCTTCAGCAGCCCGTATAGCTGTAGAACAGGGTTTACAAAAGCTAGAGAAAAAATGAGGAAGAAATTTTTGCCCTGGCTTCACTTTTTGATTGAGTTGGCTT
This sequence comes from Leptolyngbya sp. FACHB-671, assembly GCF_014695745.1. Taxonomy (NCBI): domain Bacteria; kingdom Bacillati; phylum Cyanobacteriota; class Cyanophyceae; order Leptolyngbyales; family Leptolyngbyaceae; genus Leptolyngbya; species Leptolyngbya sp. FACHB-671. The sequence continues at coordinate 72,532 of NZ_JACJOV010000058.1, forward strand.
GATTGAATCGCTCTAGAAATCACAGTAACAAGCTGCAAGAATCACTCAAGCTTTGGGCAATCTATAGGCAATCATATATAAACTGAAATTGAGACTCTAGAAGTTTTTGTAAAAAACCAGGTATAAAGGGGGGAAGTTATGCATTCCCTTCTCGCAAGCCACTCAATTTCTCCATCTTGTTCAATTGCCCAGAGTAGGTTTCGGCTTTGGTTCAACCAAATCTGAGGCATCCTGAAACTCTTTCACTGAGAAGTAGTTTATGACAGAAGCACAGCGTCCGCTCACCCCTCCTCCTGCTCATCGGGTTCCCCCTCCCCCGCCCCCGAGACAGGCTGCGCCCCATGCATCTGCCGGAGCTACGCAGGTGCCTTCTCAAACTTTGGGGACCCCTACAGCTACTTCGGTGAACACCGCTCCTATGACCCACGAGGCTACTGCACCGGCTGTGAAACCGCCGCCACCGCCAGCAGGACATCGACCTGCTGCACCCCCTCCAGTGCAGAGTTCGCGAGTTAATAAAGTCACGCCTGGTTCGCCTACCTTGGCGCAGCTTGTCAAAGAAGCCTTTGATAAAGGATTTTCTGATATCCATGCAGGTGTGGGTGAGGTTCCTCGCTTCCGCAACCGGGGTGAAATGGACCTTACGGATTACCCTGTTACGGATGAGTCAACCTTTTTCAGTTGGCTTAAAGAAATCCTGTCGGACATGGAAATCAAGCGGTTTAAGGAAACGCTTGACTTTGACGGAGCGGCTCAATACGACTTTGCCAGGGTACGGGTAAACTTGTTCGATTCGCTCAGGGGTCCGGCGCTGGTTATGCGTTTGATTCCGCTGAAAATCCTGACCATTGAGCAGTTGAATCTGCCCCTGGTATTTAAAGACATTTGTCACTATCACAAAGGCTTAGTGTTAGTGACAGGTCCGACGGGTTCTGGTAAGTCCACAACGATGGCAGCAATGGTGGACTACATCAATAAGGAGATGCCCAAAAACATCATCACGATTGAGGACCCAATTGAATATGTCCACCAGAGCCGCAAAGCTTTGATCAAACAGCGGGAAGTCGGAATTCACACGCTCGAATTTGACCGGGCACTGAAGTCTTCTTTGCGGGAAGACCCAGATGTGATTCTGATTGGTGAAATGCGAGACAAGGAAACGGTGAACACGGCACTTAAAGCAGCCCAAACCGGACACTTGGTTATGGGAACGCTGCACACCAACAGTGCTGTGAAGACGATTGAGCGGATTCTAAGCCTGTACGAGCCAGATCAGCAGGCTCCCATGCGGGTGGCGATCGCCGAATCTCTGGTTGCTGTCATCGCTCAAGGTCTATGTCGCACCACGGACGGCAAACGGGCTGCTTTCCACGACATCATGATCAACACAGACGCAATTAAAGACTACATTCGGCGTGGGGAAATTGACGAAGTTGAAGCAATTATTCCTAGATGTACCTTTGACGGCATGTGTACAATGAACCAATCGCTCTACAAGCTATACGAAGCAGGGCGGATCACTGAAGAAACGGCTCTGGAAATGTCGCCTAAACCCAATGAAATGGCACAAATCTTGCGCGGTCGTGTTTAGGGAGTTTTGAGTTGTGAGTTTTGAGTCATGAGTTACAGTTCCGATTCAGCACTCAAAACTCAGAACCCAGGTCTCTTTAAGGGAATTGCTTTATTTACGCCAGGTGGGGATTTGGTGTATTGCATCGATCCCCACAAGCAGAGCCGTTGGCATCTGCAACTTTGTTCAGTATTGCAGGAGATGCTGGGGTTGGTTGAGCCTCCCCATTTTTTGTTGCCCTGCTACACAGCAACCATTGACCGTTGGCTTGACCCTAAAACACAGCAAATTCAAATCTCTGCAGAGGCTTGTCCCCGAGTTTTATCCCATCAAGCATTGCTTAATGCGATTTTTGCAATGGAAGATTTAGTTTGGGAGGCAGATCCTCGGCAGAAAGAACTCTGTGACCCGCTTGTTTTAGCTAGCTATCGCCAACAATTTCCCCAGCTTTGGGAGGAGCATGATCTGGTCGTTCGGCTTCAAGCAGAACCTCACTCCTACTCACTCGAAAGCAGACACACAGCGCTTTCCTGGTCACCTCAAAAATTAGATCCGCCTTCCCAAGGCTACGTGTTGCGGTTGTTTATTGCAGGACATAATTCCGCTACAGAACGTATTCTGCAAAATCTGCATCAGCTCTTAGAAAAATCTCTTCAGCAACCCTACACGCTGAAGGTTGTTGACATCTACAAGCACCCTGAGCAGGCAGAAGCAGATCAAGTTGCGGCTACTCCAACCCTGGTTAAGGTTTGGCCGAAGCCAGTTCGACGTATTGCCGGAAACTTGGAGAACGCGGCTAAAATTCTGCAAATGCTCTCTACTTCTTGAGCTTGAGTTTGTAATACCGTTTCTACACAAGGCTGCACATTTTGAAAGGTACGCGAGGCACTTTTCAAAATGTGCAGCCTTAAAGGGAATCAGTACAAGAGACCTCCTGCATGAATCGATTTTTTCCTACGAAACTATCAAGATCGAGCTTCAAAGTTCCCCAAAAATGCAGGATTTAGGAGGCGATCAAATATTCGTGCAGGAGGTCTAAGGTTTAAAGACGTAATGAATCGGGTCTTCGCAAGGGAGAAAAGCGATCGCCTTTTACCTTTCGCCTAGATTCAGCACCCATTCTCGCAATAGTGTATTTACCTGGTCGGGCACCTCATCGTGGGGGCAATGTCCAGCCTGTAGGTAATGCTCCATTAGTTGCGGGTAGTGCTGCCGAAATTGAGCGCCTCGATCTCTGGCATTCATCCAGGGATCACCTTCACCCCAGAGCAGTAGCAGTGGGCAGGTCAGTTGATTCAGCAAAACATCAATTTTTTCGCCACGAGGTGACTTGAACACTGAGGCAAAGACTTTTGCAGCCCCCGAATCGCAAGAAGGACGGTAAATATCTTCAACAAGCTGGTCCGTGATGGCGCTTTTATCCAAATAAACGCTTTCCAAAGTTCGACGAATTACCCAGCGCTGTCGGACATACTGAAACAACAAGAAGCTGGGTAGTGGCTGGAGCAGAAAGGATTGGAGCAGCGTGCCCATTGTTTGCCTGAAAGGGTCAGGCTTGGAGGTAAGCTGCATTTCGGTAAATGGGCCGGCACTGTTAAGCAGGACTAGTCCAACTGCTGATTCGGGGCGTTGTGCAGCAACACACAGGGCTGAGTAGCCACCAAGAGAGTTGCCAGCCAGCACCGCAGGTTGACCAATCACGTTGGTGATAAAGTCGTGCAGTTGGTCACGCCAGAGGTCACCGCTATACTGCCAGTCAGGTTTGGCGGAGCGTCCGAAGCCTAGTAGGTCAATCGCCCAGACTTCAAAATCACGGCTTAGCCCCTCGATATTTTTGCGCCAGTGGTCGGTGGAGGCACCAAACCCATGAATTAGCAACAGGGGCGGTCTTTGAGGATGGCGATCGCCACTTCGCACGTAGTAAATAGGTTGTTCTCGCCACTGCCAATAGGCTCCTGTTTGGGTTTCGGTCGATGTTTGCATAAGCTAGGCGTACTTTAGAAAAATGCGATTCTGAGAATTAGTGTGAAGCAATATAAATGATCCTAGTTGATCCTATCGCAGCGCTGAAATCCCACCGATTGCAGATAGTAATTTGGCTCATAAAACAGCATATTTGAACACAATGGGTGAAATTTCAATTGAGTCTCTTCATGGCAGCCTTAGAACGCTCTAAAGTTACTAAAGCTCGGCGCAGAGCGCGTTTGTTTGAACGCATCATGGCGGCGATCGCGCTGTTAAATTTTTCGCTGGTGCTGTTTGATTACAGCTACATTCCATTAAGAGACTTTTATCTGAGGCAAATTCCGCCGATTACCCTTTGGAGCGATCGCCAGATCAACTCTTCACGGTTTATTGACTGGTACGGTCATCAGTTCAAAGGAATTGAGCCAAACCGCACTACCGAAGCTTATCTGGCTGCCGTGGATGAGCTAGAGCGGCAGGTACGCCAGCAAGGAGAACAGTCTATTTCATCGCCACAGATGCGGCCTATTCTGTCGGAGTTGCAGAGCCGCAGTGAAGCCATGGTTGACGAAGATCCGTTTGAAATTGCCAACAAGTCAGGCACTCTGGAACGAATCAAGGAGCGGATGCGAAGGCACGTTGAAGACCAGACTGGACAGGAAATTGAATCTTCAAAACAAGCATTTACTATCTTTTGGAGCCCTGAATATCTTGATAGAAACGGCTTTGCTCGACAGATGGGCTTTTTCGACGAGCGTATTGAGCCGCTGATTCAAAGCAACTACTATCGCAGCATCGGGTTTAACGGCAGACCCACCGATGAATTTATCAAAATCGATATCTGGTTTATTGCCCTGTTTGGGATCGAGTTTTTAGCTAGAACGTGGTATCTCAGCCGCCGCTACAAAGGCACCAGTTGGTTAGATACAATGCTATGGCGCTGGTATGACGTGCTTCTGCTGCTGCCGTTTTGGCGCTTCCTGCGAATTATTCCTTTAACTACGCGGATCAATCAATCTAACCTGATTAACCTTGATCCACTACGCGATCGCATTATTCGAGGAATTATCGCTAACTATGCGGTCGAGTTGACTGAAATCGTCGTGATTCGCGTAATTGAGCAACTTCAAAATCTGATTCGCCAGGGAGATATTGCTCGAACGCTGCTCAAGCCGGAAGTAGGTCCACGTTACATCAACCTGAACGAGGTCGATGAAGTTACCCTGATTTCCAGGCGGCTATCTTCAACTCTGGTTTGCCAGGTTTTGCCTAAAGTCAGACCGGATGTTGAAGCTTTGTTGCACCACAACGCCAGCAAAGCTTTACAAGAGTTGCCGCTGTATGAAGGAGTCAAGCACTTGCCTGGAATTGGCGATCTCCCCGACCAACTGACCCGGCAGGTGATTGCTCAGCTTTATCAAACTGTGTACGGGGCGATCGCTGATTCACTACAGGAAGACCCAGCTGGGTCAGCCCTGACTCAAACCTTGATCGACAACACCGTCAAAGCTTTTAGAGCTGAAATTCAAAAAGGGCACACCTTAGAGGAAATTGAAGCTCTGGTAGCTGTCTGGCTGGATGAAGTCAAGATCAACTACGTTCAACGGATTGCCGAAGAAGATGTAGAGAAGCTGCGCGAACAAACTCAGATGCTTTACCAAATTACTCAAACGGGCGGCAGGAAATAAGCCGTCAGAAATGAGCGAGCCACTCAGATCACCCATAGTTCCTTACAGCAGCGTATTCTGACAACTCTGAACTGAATGCGCTAGACTTATCAGTGATGAAGGGCAACTCTGCGTTTCGTCACATTTTGGACATCATTTCGGTGGAAGTGGGCCAGACCCCACTTTTTTTATTGCAACGCAATCCGGTTTGATGAATTACAGGCAACTTTTACCTGTACAGCACTCTAAGAATATCTGTACAGCATCTTGAGAGAAAGATGGCTCATCCTTTAATTCCTAAAATTGTTGATCTAGCAGCCCCAATCGCCGAAGACTTGGGCTTAGCGGTCGTTACGGCTGTTTTTCATACTAATCAACATCCGCCCATTTTGCGGGTAGATATCCGTAATTCTCAGGGCGATGTAAGTTTGGAAAATTGTGAGCAAATGAGTCGAGCGCTAGAAGCGGCCTTAGACGAGGCAAATGTGATTCCTGATGCTTACGTTTTAGAAATTTCCAGCCCTGGAATTCCTCGTAACCTGACGACCGATCGAGAATTCATTTCCTTTAAGGGTTTCCCTGTAGTTGTGACGACAACAGAGCCGCATGAAGGACACAAATCCTGGGCTGGGAAGTTGATTCGGCGCGATGAAGAAGCACTTTATTTAAACAAAAAAGGACGGGCGATCGCTATTCCACGCCACTTGATTGACACAGTGCAGCTAGACGAAAGTCCTTAAATCGTTTTGAGCTTTGTCTTTTAAGTTTTGGGTTCCAACGTTTAGAACCCAAAACTTAAAACAAGCTAACGGAACCATCACTAAACAAAATACAAAACCGAAAACTCGGAAAGCAGGAGGTTAGTTCTATGTCAATGGTCAGCTTACCCGGACTTCAAGACATGATTGACGGCATCAGCCGTGAGCGCAACTTGCCCAAACACGCGGTTCAAGCTGCCCTGCGAGAAGCCCTACTCAAAGGATATGAGCGCTATCGTCGCACTCACCGCCCCGACAGTGCCAGCTTTGACGAAGAATACTTCAACAATTTTGAAGTCGAATTAGACATTGAGGATGAAGGGTTTCGTGTCCTTGCTGCAAAAACCATTGTGGAAGAAGTGACCACACCCGACCACCAAATTGCCCTTCAGGAAGTGCAAGAAGTCGCAGCAGAAGCGCAACTTGGTGACACCGTGGTATTGGATGTCACACCTGATCAAGGCGAATTTGGGCGCATGGCAGCCATCCAAACGAAACAGGTACTCGCTCAAAAGCTGCGGGATCAGCAGCGCAAGCTCGTTCAAGAAGAATTCCAGGATCTTGAAGGAACCGTTCTACCTCAAGCACGGGTGCTACGATTTGAGCGGCAGTCTGTAATCATGGCAGTCAGCAGCGGCTTTGGGCAACCTGAAGTAGAAGCAGAACTGCTCAAACGCGATCAGTTGCCGAACGACAACTATCGCGCAAACGCAGTCTTTAAGGTCTTTCTCAAGCGCGTCTCGGAAGGATCACACCGGGGACCACAGCTTTTGGTATCTAGAGCAGATGCAGGACTTGTCGTTGACCTATTTGCTACCGAAGTTCCCGAGATTGAAGATGAAATTGTGCGGATTGTTGCGGTCGCCCGAGAAGCCAATCCACCCTCTCGTTCCGTTGGACCTCGCACTAAAATTGCGGTAGACACCCTGGAGCGAGATGTTGACCCGGTAGGAGCTTGCATCGGCGCACGAGGTTCACGCATTCAGGTGGTGGTAAATGAGCTGCGCGGCGAAAAGATTGACGTAATTCGTTGGTCGCCTGACCCCGCCACTTATATTGCTAATGCCCTCAGTCCAGCACGAGTAGACGAGGTACGCCTCATTAACCCAGAAGATCGGCAGGCGCATGTGCTAGTTCCAGAAGATCAGTTGAGTCTGGCGATCGGTAAAGAGGGTCAAAACGTGCGTTTGGCAGCTCGCTTGACTGGATGGAAGATTGACATCAAAGATTCAGCCAAGTATGACTATGAAGCGGAAAACCAGAAAATGGCAGCTCTAGCCGAAGAACGCCGTCAAGCTCAGGAAGAGGAGTGGCAGGAAGATGAGGAACTGGAATCAGAATTTGAGTCAGAACTAGAATCGGAATCTGAAAATCTTGACTTGGAAGAGCCAGAATTTGATCCCTCCCCTGAACCCACTACTGTCTCAGCAGACGGATTCGGGGTTGAAGCAGATAATGCAATCAAGCGGCCTCAGGCGGATTTTAGACCATAGATATGCCCGGTCGCGAGGGTTATTCAAAGCACGTGCCTTCATTCACTCATAGATGATCTGGCGCAGATGATCCGGGAGTGAGCAAATTTATTTGCATTGATCTGGTAGGGGTTATGTTGCCAAACTATCGCCGCTGCGTGAGCTGCCGCAGGGTTGCACTAAAGTCAGGCTTCTGGCGAATTGTCAGAGTACACCCATCTGGTACGGTAGAATTAGATCAGGGTGAAGGGCGATCAGTTTACCTGTGTCCGCAGGAAAGCTGTTTGCGGACAGCTCAAAAGAAAAACCGACTGGGGCGATCGCTCAAAGCTTGTGTTCCCGAGACAATTTATCAAATATTGTGGAAACGTCTATCAGCTTCCAGTTCCCAGTCCTAGGTGATATCTGCTTTGAGTGCAGTATCAGCAATGTATTGAGTAACATACTGCCCCTAGTAGAGATTCGTTTGGGTAGTTACACTGAACTTACAGCTAACTTCAGATGGATTCAATGCGGAGACAGTTGGAGGTAATCTGTAGTAACCGTGTAGCATTAGTATAGCTATGCCTTTTCATTGCTAACGATCTGGTCGGAGGCTGCCACCAGTTTTCTGAAAGTTCAGGCAAGATAGTAAAAGAAGCTGCTTATTTTTCCAGGGCAGCCTTCTGAACTATGGGAGAAAGTTACAAGATATGCCCAAAATCCTTCATCTGTAGGATCATGGAAATAGCAAAATCTGTAGCTTTTCAGGTTAAATGCACGGCTTGAGTAGATTTAGCGTAGTTTCATCAAAAGAGCGGCAGAACATTATGTGACAACAAGTCCGGTACGAAGAGGAAGCGTGGATGAACAACGGCAAAGTGAGAATTTACGAGTTATCAAAGGAATTGAATTTGGACAATAGGGATATTTTGGCAGTTTGCGATCAGCTCAACATTGCGGTCAAAAGCCACAGCAGCACTATTACAGAAGCTGAAGCCGCTCAGATTCGATCCGCTGCCGAGAAGCACACCACCAGTCACTCTTCTGCCAATAAGCCTAATTCGTCGGCTCAGTACAATGGTGGTTCTCAAGCTCGAAAATCTGGCGTGCAGCCACCCGTTAAAAAGCAACAGATTCTTGAAATTCGTCGTCATCGTCCATTAGCGGCTCCTCCCAAGCGAGCAGAGGCGGAAGCTGATGCACCAATCTCTGATCCGTCCTCATTCGATGACGTAGCAGCGCCGCCCGTTAGCTCTCCTGCACGCCCTGTAAACCGTCTGGCAGGGCCCCCTAGCCGACCACAGCGTTCACAGCCGGATAGTCCTGAAACTGTTGAAACGGCCGCTGTAGTAGAAGAAGCTGAGGTAGAAGAGGATCTGCGCGATCGCATTTCTGAAGAAGTTGAAGTGCCTGAATCTAGTGAGCTTAGTATTTTTGCTGAGCCGATCGACGATGTCGTGATATCTCTTGAAGAGGAAGAGGTGCCTGACCTCATTGCGCCTCCATCTAGACCGGCTGCCAAAGTTGCGAGTCCGCCGCAATCTAACCTGACCAATCGACCAACGCTAAAACGGGCTAGAACCGATCAACCTGAAGTTCGCTCATCTGACTCAGCAAGACCTGAGCTTAGAGCCCCCTCTGAGAGAGGAGAACGAGTTGCTCTGAGAGGCGATCGCGGTAGGCAGATTCCAATCACGGAAACTGAAGAACAAGCTGCTCCAAAGCCAAAGCCTGTTATCGAACTACGGCGTAAACCGGTTCGTCCTGGTGCGCCTGGATCATCGGATGGCGCTGACGGTACTGAAACGGCCAAAACTGGTACTGAGCCTGTAGCCGGACCGCTAGATGAGCTAAGGCGACCTACTCTGCCTCGTGTTCCCAAACGGACTAAGGGTTGGGAGGAAGAAGAGGAAGAGCAAGAAACACCAAAAGCGGCAAAAGCAACCAAAGCGAAGCGCCGCGCCCAGCCTGTGCTGGATGAGGATGAAGAAGAACTGGAAGATGTTCTGAACGCAGATGATGAGGATTCTCCCATACAGGTCAGCTTGTCCTTAGCACGTCCACCTAAGCCAAAAGGCCGTCCAGGACAGGTGAAGCCGGTAGCAGTTTCTAGCCCAACTCAAAAGAGCAAAGGGCGGGAATCTTCTAGAAGCTATCGCCGCGATCGCCGTGAAGAAGCAAAAGTTGAGCGTCCAGAGCATCTAATTCTGACGGGCAGCTTGACTGTTCACGACTTGGCTGAGGAGCTGGTAGTCCCTGAAACAGAGATTATCAAAGCGCTCTTCTTCAAGGGCATCATCGCCAACATCAACCAGATTCTGGACATTCCCACTGCGACTATGGTGGCAGAGGAAATGGGCGTGACAGTAGAGACTGCTGAGGCTGAGGCTGAGGCGAAGAAAGTCACCGAAATGATCGATGCGACCGACCTGGAAAGCCTCCAGCGTCGTCCTCCTGTGGTCACGATCATGGGACACGTCGATCATGGTAAGACCACTCTGCTCGACTCGATCCGCAAAACCAAAGTGGCTCAGGGCGAAGCAGGCGGCATTACGCAACACATTGGTGCTTACCACGTCGATGTCGAGCATGAGGGCAATACGCAGCAGGTCGTCTTCCTGGATACACCAGGTCACGAGGCGTTTACTGCGATGCGGGCAAGAGGAGCCAGGGTTACAGACATTGCTGTGCTGGTCGTCGCTGCAGATGACGGTGTAAGACCTCAAACCATTGAGGCAATTAGTCACGCAAAAGCAGCGGAAGTGCCAATTGTAGTCGCGATCAACAAGGTCGATAAAGAAGAAGCTCAGCCAGACAGGGTGAAGCAGGAGCTGACCGAGTTTGGACTTGTGCCAGAGGAATGGGGTGGTGAAACCATTATGGTTCCAGTGAGCGCGATCAATGGTGAAAACCTGGATACCCTACTGGAAATGCTGTTGCTGGTGTCAGAGGTGGAAGACCTCTATGCCAACCCAGACCGTCCGGCTAGAGGAACAATCATCGAAGCGAACCTGGATAAAGCTAGAGGTCCTGTAGCAACTCTGTTGATTCAGAACGGAACGCTGAAGGTCGGCGATGTCCTGGTAGCAGGTTCTGCCTTTGGCAAAGTCCGCGCCATGATTGACGATCGAGGTAAGCGGGTAGACAGCGCCTCACCTTCCTTTGCTGTGGAAGTGTTGGGTCTGAGCGATGTACCTGCTGCGGGTGACGAGTTTGAGGTCTTCCTAGATGAGAAGGAGGCGCGATCGACTGCTTCTAGCCGAACTGACCAACAGCGTCAGTCTCGCTTACAGCAGGCAATGGCATCCCGACGGGTCAGTCTAAATACGCTTTCAGCGAAGGCGCAGGAAGGCGATCTGAAGGAGCTAAACCTGGTCTTGAAGGCAGACGTACAGGGATCAGTCGAGGCCATTTTGGGAGCACTACAGCAGCTTCCTCAGAAAGAGGTTCAGGTGCGGGTGTTGCTCTCTGCTCCGGGTGAAATCACAGAAACAGACGTTGATTTGGCGGCTGCGAGTGATGCGGTGATTGTTGGCTTTAACACGACTCTCGCCAGTGGCTCGAGGCAAGCAGCAGACCGTGCTGGTGTAGATGTACGTGAGTACAACATCATCTATAAGCTGCTGGAAGACATCCAGGGCGCAATGGAAGGTTTGCTAGAGCCAGAAATGGTGGAAGAACCTCTGGGTCAAGTGGAGGTTCGGGCAGTATTCCCAGTGGGTCGTGGTGCAGTTGCAGGCTGTTATGTGCAGTCGGGTAAAGCAATCCGTAACTGTAAGGTGCGGGTTCGTCGCAGCGGCAGTGTTGTCTTTGAGGGCAACTTGGATTCGCTGAAGCGGATGAAGGATGACGCGAAGGAAGTCAATGCTGGCTACGAATGCGGTATTGGCATAGACAACTTCAACGCTTGGGAAGTCGGTGACATTATTGAAACCTACCGTCTGATCTCCAAGCGGCGATCGCTATCTGTCTAACTTTTGCTTATCACAAGCAGAGTTACCAAATGGGGTAGGGGGGGCAATGTGCCCACCCTACTTTTTTATGGTTATTTTATTTCGCTGTTACCGAGATACTCTTACCCATGTGAAGCTGAATCAGATCGACTACCGTTTCCAGTCCTTGACGGATTTTGAGGTTTGTAAACACAAAGGGCTTTTCGCCCCGCATTTTACGGGCATCTCGTTCCATCACCGTGAGATCTGCTCCGACTAGCGATGCCAAATCGATTTTGTTGATGACTAAGAGATCGGATTTGGTAATTCCTGGACCACCCTTCCGGGGAATTTTGTCGCCAGCGGCAACGTCGATGACGTAAATAGTCAGATCAACCAGTTCTGGACTGAAGGTAGAAGCTAGATTATCTCCCCCACTTTCAACGAAGACTAGATTCAGGTCGCTAAACTGTTGTTCTAGTTGCTCGATCGCCACTAAGTTAATCGAGGCATCTTCCCGAATTGCCGTATGGGGACAGCCACCCGTCTCTACGCCGACGATGCGATCGCGCTCCAATGCCTGACTCCGCACCAAAAACTGCGCGTCCTCCTGGGTATAAATGTCATTGGTGACAACGGCGATGTTGTGGCAATCGCGCATTGTTTTACAGAGCGCATCTACCAGCGCAGTTTTGCCCGATCCGACTGGACCTGCAATTCCTACTCGAAATGTATGCATCCTTTCCCCCTTATACCGAGAATTTGCAGATGATAGCTTATGGGAACGCAATATTTCTAACTGCAAACCTAACTGCGAAACAGGCGGGAATAGAGGGTTTCATGGTTCATGCTGGCGATCGCCACCCCCCAGCTACAGTTGCCAAAATCTTCGTCCTTCATTTCTAAAATGGAGGTCGTTGCAGTTTCAATCTCAGCGTAAAGCTCCAGCAACAAACGCTGCCCAACTGTTTGCCCTAGCGGAATTAGTCTGATTCCCGCATTCACCAAATTAGTTAACCAACTGTGGAGGTAACCCAAGATCATCGTTTTGCAGTCGATCTGCCAGAAATGAGAGGCGATCGCAAAAGCAACTGCAAAATTACAAGGTTCCCCACAGGCTTGGAGTAAACCTTCTAGCGGCGGCTGTAGCTCTAGCAATAATCGGCTCAAGGAGCGACCCATTTGCCAGCTTTGCTGCCGCAGCTCTTCAGTTTCGCGAAAGGCTGAGAGCCATTGATTCCAATAGTTTAGGTTAGATGGGGAGGCGATCGCAGCCTGGTAAACTCGCACCATTACCGCTCCCTCCAAGCGGACCGCCCCATAGCGCAATTCTTGAACCAGCCAGCGCTGTAGACTTTCAGCATCGGGCAAGTTACCGGACTGTACTAAGGTTTCCAATCCTTCAGAGTAGCTGTAGGCTCCCACAGGGAGTGCTGGACTGACCAACTGCATCAGGTGGAGGAGCGAGGAGGTGGAGGAGTGCAGGGACGAAGGGGTAGGAGGAGAAATAGTTGGATCTAGCTGCGTTTCATTGGGCATGGTGGTGGGCTTGAGCCGGAACGGATGGGGGATGGGCATGATGATTGGCGGCGTGATTGTGTCCATACGCTCCGGCTTCTGGTTGAAATGGGGCAATATCTTCGGACACATGCAGCCCTCGCTGCTCTAACATTGCCTTGAGCACCGGATCGGGCGAAAAGCGTAAATGAGTTGCCGTCACCTCTAGGGGCACGTGGCGATTGCCCAGATGATAGGCGGCTTGGAGCAAATCGAGCATTGATGGCGCTGTCACAGTCATGACAGGTTCTGGCTTGGCACTCACACGAACTATTTGACCATCAGCTTCAGTTTGCAACAGGTCGCCGTTCTGTAGCACCGTGCCTCTGGGTAGGTTGAGATAAAAATCTTGCTCATCCGTGTGAAAGTAGTGGCGCGATCGCACCCTTTCTTCAGCCGTCAGAGCCAAAGTAAACTCAGCCACTACAGTTGGATCAGCGGGCAAACGTTGCGTCAAATTCAGCATGAAATTCTGTCAGAATAATCTTTTTCTGATAAGCTATTCATTTCTTAGAAAGCTTTAAAGCCGACCCAAATAGTCAAACGTTAAATTTGCTCTAGCTCTCTTGTAGGCTTACTGTGGGCTATGGGTACTTTCACCCCAGCCACAGCTGATAATATTTCTGGTCACGCTAAAATCATAAATAAGATCTAAACTCCGATCGGATAACCGGAGTTTGTATGGCATGATAAGCAGAGTAAACGCTTTGCATCTGTATTAGAAATCACAGGAAGTTAGCATGGCACTTCAACTCGGCGATACGGTTCCCAATTTCACTCAAAAGTCCAGCGAGGGCGACATTAGCTTTTATGACTGGGCTGGCGATAGCTGGGTGATTTTATTCTCTCACCCTGCGGATTATACCCCTGTCTGCACTACAGAATTAGGCGAAGTTGCCAAGCTTAAGCCCGAATTTGACAAGCGCAACGTCAAGGCGATTGCCCTCAGCGTTGACGATGTCGAATCTCACAAGGGTTGGATTGGTGACATCGAAGAAACCCAAAGCACAACGCTCAACTACCCCATCTTGGCAGATGACGACAAGAAGGTAGCTGATCTGTATGGCATGATCCACCCCAACGCCAACGCAAAAGTCACCGTTCGGGCAGTCTTCGTCATTGACCCCAGCAGAAAACTGCGTCTGACGTTGACCTATCCCCCCAGTGCAGGACGCAACTTTGACGAAATTCTGCGCGTGATTGACTCATTGCAACTGACTGATAACTACAGCGTTGCAACCCCCGCAAACTGGCAGGATGGCGATGATGTAGTGGTCGTTCCTACGATCTCTACCGAAGAAGCAAAGCAAAAATTCCCCAAAGGCGTTACCGAAGTTAAGCCTTACCTACGCACAACGCCTCAGCCTAACAAGTAGGCAATGAGGCTTGAGCCGTAATGTTTCAGTTTTTACCCCTCTTCCAATTTGGAAGAGGGTCTTTTTGTTGTCCAAGCCCAGCATGTTTGCTTGAGGCGATACGCTTGATGATTTCTAATACAGAATCCGTTTCGTAAGGAAGCACCATTGGGTGTACGGACGAAGCATTTGGCAAAAGAATTGTGCTTCGGTTGCAAGGATTGTAACCAAATGTTCGCCCCTACTGATACCGTTACTCTACAGATGGGTTTGGGATGAGAGGCGCTCGCCTTTGTCGGGGACTAATTCCTGCTGAGTAAACCTAACCTACGGCAACATCTGCTGGCCATTTAGCCCATGCAACGCCAGGTTATGTCCCCAAGGCGTAGCAAGGTATAAGTAGAACCTCTACTTCACATCAAGAAATTTCTATCAAACAATTCTCATTTTCTTTAGGTTTCTACGTTAAGCTAATTTTCAATAGATTTTTAGTGATGGTTATCCCATTTCTTATAGAAATCCCTATATGCCCAAATTGCCTGGGGAGTTCTTGGAAAGGGGAGACGGTTTCCGAACTTTAAGCTTTGAAGGATAGTAAAGATGTTTCAGTTCCTAGCTCAAACAGCTTGGTTCATTCCTTGCTATCCGCTGGTGGGGATGCTTTTGTCGATTGCCTGGTTTCCTTCAGTGATTCGACGCACGGGCCCTAGACCAGCGGGTTATGTGAACCTGATCATGACGCTTGTGGCGTTTTTTCATGCGGTGCTGGCGTTTTCAGCAGTCTGGAATCAGCCTACTCAGTATCAATTCATTCCCTGGCTGCAAGTAGCAGATTTAGACCTGACAATTCCTCTGGAGATTTCGGCAATTACGATTGG
Organism: Leptolyngbya sp. FACHB-671; assembly: GCF_014695745.1. Lineage (NCBI taxonomy): Bacteria > Bacillati > Cyanobacteriota > Cyanophyceae > Leptolyngbyales > Leptolyngbyaceae > Leptolyngbya > Leptolyngbya sp. FACHB-671. Next base: position 87,668 of record NZ_JACJOV010000058.1, read on the forward strand.
CGGAACCATTCTGGTGACGGGAATTAACTTTCTGGCGCAGTGGTACGCCGTTGGCTACCTGGAAATGGATTGGGGCTGGGCACGGTTTTATGCGCTGCTGGCGCTGTTTGAAGCCGGAATGTGTTCTCTGATTTTGTGCAATTCTCTGTTCTTTAGCTACATTCTGCTAGAGGTTTTGACGCTGGGAACCTACCTTTTGGTGGGATTCTGGCTGAACCAATCGCTGGTGGTGACAGGTGCACGAGATGCGTTCCTGACAAAGCGGGTGGGCGACCTGTTTTTGCTGATGGGCGTGTTGGCACTGTATCCGCTGGCAGGCACCTGGGATTTTAATGAATTGGCACAGTGGGCGCAGACCGCGCAGGTTGATCCGAAAGTTGCGACTCTGGTTGCGCTTGCTCTGATTGCTGGACCAATGGGTAAGTGCGCTCAGTTTCCGCTGCACCTGTGGCTGGATGAGGCGATGGAAGGCCCACTGCCCAGCACGATTTTGAGAAACTCGGTGGTAGTGGCAACAGGGGCATGGGTGCTGGTGAAGCTAGAGCCTGTGCTGGCGCTGTCTCCATTTGCACTGACGACCATGATTGCTATTGGAGCGGTGACAGCGATCGGTGGAACGCTGATTGCGATCGCCCAAATCGACATCAAACGCGCCTTATCCTACCTGGTCAGCGCCTATATGGGATTGGTGTTTATCGCGGTCGGCGCACAGCAAACTGAAGCCGCTTTTCTGCTGGTATTGACTCATGCTCTGGCAATGGCGCTGCTGGTGATGAGTACGGGTTCCATTGTGCTAAACAACATCACCCAAGACTTGACTCAGATGGGTGGGCTATGGAGCCGCCGCCCAATTACCGGACTGTCCTTTATTGTGGGTGCACTGGGGCTGATTGCGCTGCCTCCGCTGGGCGGCTTTTGGGCAATGTTGGAATTGGCGGATGGACTATGGGCAACTCGTCCGGTTGTGGTCGCGATTCTGCTAGTGGTGAATACTCTGTCAGCGTTCAGCGTGACTCGTGTGTTTGGGCTGATTTTTGCTGGCAAGCGGCAGCAGATGACGGAGCGATCGCCCGAGAACCTGTGGACGATTGTCCTGCCCATGATGATTTTGGTTGGTTTTACGCTTCACCTGCCGCTGATTTTACAGAGTCTCTCACTCCTACCTGATTGGGCAGTGTTAAACAAAGACATGGCGCTGCTGCTGATCTGGTCGAGCATTTTTGGCATCAGCTTGGGCGGACTCATCTACATCGGTCAGACAGTCTCCAAGCCGGTTGGCATTCTCTGGCAACCATTGCGTGACCTGCTAGCGTATGACTTTTACACTCCTAGAATTTACCGCTCCACGATTGTTGGCAGCGTTGATGTGATATCGCGAATGGTGGACTGGGGCGATCGCTACATTGTTGATGGCTTTGTGAATTTCATTGGTGTTGCTTCCATCTTTGGTGGTGAAACTTTGAAATATGGCAACTCCGGGCGCACCCAGTTTTATACGCTAACGATTGCGTTAGGAGTTGTGGTAATCACAGTCCTGATGGGTTGGTCACTGCTAATCCGCCTACCCTTCCCCCTTGCTCAATAAATAGGAGACTTAATCAATGCTTAGCGTATTAATTTGGCTCCCTATTTTGGGGGCAGCCATCATCGGATTTCTGCCAGGCATCTTTTCCGCAAAACAGGTTCGCATCGGGACTTTAGCCATTACTGGCGCAGTTTTAGCCTGGACAATCTTTCTGATGACCCAGTTTGACCCAAGCGTCTCTGGGCTGCAATTGCAGGAATATCTGCCCTGGATCGAGACATTAGGTTTGAACTATCAGCTTGGCGTAGACGGGCTTTCCCTCGTTCTGCTGGCGCTCAATAGCCTGCTCACTTGGATTGCTGTATTTAGCAATAAAGCGGAAATTGAACGTCCGAGACTGTTTTATGCGTTGATTCTGCTGATTAGTGGCGGAGTTGCTGGAGCATTCCTTGCTCAAAATCTGCTGCTATTCTTCCTGTTTTATGAACTGGAGCTAGTTCCCTTCTACTTGCTGATCTCGATTTGGGGAGGAGCGAAGCGGGGTTATGCCGCGACTAAATTCCTGATCTACACGGCTACTTCTGGTGCACTGATTCTAGCGGGTTTCCTCGGACTGGTTTTGCTAACGGGTGCTTCTAGCTTTGCCTACGAATCCCTGGCAGGACAGGCATTGCCGCTGGGCTTGCAGGTGATTTTGCTGAGTGTGCTGCTGGTCGGGTTTGGCATCAAAATTCCATTGGTGCCGCTGCACACCTGGCTCCCTGACACCTACGTTGAAGCGTCTACCCCTGTCGCAATTTTGCTGGGCGGCGTGTTAGCAAAACTGGGCACCTACGGCATTTTCCGGTTTGGTTTGGGGCTATTTCCTGATGCTTGGAGCGTGCTAGCTCCCTGGATGGCAACTTGGGCAGCAGTGAGCGTACTGTATGGAGCGATCGCTGCCATTGCCCAAAAAGATATCAAGCGCATGGTTGCCTACAGTTCCATTGGTCACATGGGCTATGTTCTGCTGGGCGGTGCTGCCGTTACAGAACTGAGCCTAGTCGGTGCCGTTTCCCAAATGGTGGCACACGGTTTGATTCTGGCAATTCTATTTAACCTGGTCGGTATTATCGAAGCCAAAGTTGGTACTCGCGAACTTGATGTACTAAACGGTTTGATGAATCCGATTCGTGGCTTACCCACCGTCAGTTCTCTGCTCGTTCTAGGCGCAATGGCAAGTGCAGGTATTCCTGGAATGGCTGGATTTATCGCTGAATTCCTGGTTTTCCAGGGCAGCTTCGTTGCCTTCCCTGCACAAACGCTACTGTGCGTAGCGGGGACAGGTCTAACCGCCGTTTACTTTGTGATTCTGCTGAACCGCACCTGTTTTGGAAAGTTGGACAATGCGATCGCCTACTTTCCCAAAGTTGAATTCTCCGAAAAGGTCCCTGCCTTTATTCTTGCTGCCCTAATCTTCTTCCTGGGCGTTCAACCGACTTGGTTGGTGCGCTGGAGCGAACCCACTACCAACGCGATGGTAGCTGCCGTTCCAATTGAGAATGGGGTGCTGGGCAAAGTTGAAAGCGATCGCTCCATTGCAGCCAATCAAGAGCTTGCACCAGTAGCAACAATTCCCAGCCTGGAACCTTGAGTAAACTGCATTTCGCTCCCTAAATTCCCCATACTGGGGCACTTTGAGCGGTTCAAAAAGCTGTTCAGAATGGGGGACTTGCAGGCTAAGAAGGTTTTAATTCACACCCTAGCTCCTAGTCCCCAGCCCCTAACTCCCCTTAAGAAAATTCCTACTCCCGAAACATGACTACCACTCTCGACACCCCCAAAACCAAACTTCCCCCCTCTACTCACGAATTTGCCGACATCATCCATCGGCTCGAAGCAGGTGAAGCAATGCTGCCTGACAGCCCTGAAAACCTGAAGCAAATCATCGGCATTTACAAAGCCTACGCCGTGCCAATGGACTTTTACTGGCGTGACTTGCTTTACATTGCCGAGCGGGTCTTCCTCGAACCGCTGCCCTTTTTCAAATACTTTTTACCCAAAGAATATTTAGAACTGCATAATCATTACGCCGGGGACGATGCTGATCTCCGCATCTGGCGCGGCGAAGCTACTGCTCACCCTGAACTGCTGGAATTTATCGAAAAAGGCGAAGTTCAGCGTAAGCTGCCTAAACTGCTGCACCACTTATGGCACGATCGCGTCAACATGGAATTCGCCGAGGAGTGTATGCGGGTGATGCTTTGGCATCGCAACATGTACGCTCCGATCAACCGCTTTGACCCTTACCTCGACAGTGAAGAATACATTGCTAACGCCGATCGCGCCATCAAAGCCTACTTCAAATACAACCCGGTGATGATGGGGATGTACAAGATGTTTCCCGATATGTTCATCGAACAGGTTCGGCAGATGTCCTACTACAGCAACCTGGGACTGTTTTGGGAAGTGATGGCTCCCGTCTTCTTTGAAATGTCAGACCTGTACGACGAGGGCAAACTCACCAGCGTCCCAGAAGCGATGAACTTTTTGGTGAACGGGATTTTTGCGATCGCCGGTCGCCCTATCTACCACAACGTCTACATTCGAGGTGAATGCTACGAAATCATTCCGAAGTCCAAAGGCTTTACCTGGCTGTATGAAGCCGCACTGCCCTACGTTGAAGCTGTGTTCTACCGCACTTCTCCCTTCCGGGGCACCAAATCCTACAACGCTCAAGCAAAACAGGTGCCTGACGACCAGAAAGATTTCCACTACGGCATCCTCTACGCTGATGTATTTCCCGTTGGCACCGCAGGCATTCCACCGACACTGCTAATGCAGGATATGCTGCACTTCTTGCCCCCATACCTGCTGGACTATTACAAACAGTATTGCCGGGGCGAGGACGACATGCTGATTCAGCTGGGGATTAGCTTTCAGCGATCGATGTACTGCGTTACATCAGCCGTAATTCAGGCGCTTAGAACCGCTTTGCTTTATCCACTGGATGACCCCAATCCTAAGCACCTTCAGGCAAATCGAGAATTTTTTGAATCACAGCTCGATCGCTTCAAGCGTCCTGAAGCAAGGCTGCGGAACATCCAAAATCCAGACTACCGATAAATAGGGTGTGTTAGCGATAGCGTAACGCACCGAAGAAACGCACCAAAGAATTAAGGGTGATGCGTTACGCTACCGCTAACCGTATCCTATGCAATCCATATAACAAATTTGTAAGAGGTAAAAATGGCTGACATTGTTGACATTGCAGTAGGTGCAGGCTCTTTCCAAACTTTGGTTGCAGCAGTTCAGGCGGCAGGTTTGGTAGAAACTTTGAAAAGCCCTGGCCCGTTCACTGTATTTGCGCCAAATGATGATGCCTTTGCCAAATTGCCACCTGGAACCGTGCAAACCCTGGTACAAAACACACCTCAGCTCGCCAGAATTCTGACGTTTCATGTCGTTCCAGGCAAGCTGATGAAAGCGGATTTGGAGAAGGTCAATTCACTCACTTCGGTGGAAGGTTCTACCATTCCCATCAACACTGCTGATGGATTTGAGGTGAAGAATGCAACGGTTTTAGCCGCAGATATTGAGGCGGACAATGGTGTGATTCATGTTTTGGATCGGGTGATCTTGATGGGATAAGTGGGGCGATCGCCTTTCCCTCATTTCCCCTTAGTTTTTTCTCGTTCCCGGCGGAGCATGGTACGGAAATGAAGAAGCGATCGCCTCTCAAGGGGCGATCGCTTCTAAACTACTTTCTTTAGAAAGTCTTAGTGGTGATGGTGGTGATCGTCATGATGGTGATGATGTCCATCATGGTTGTGATCATGGCTATGAGTGTGATAGGACTGCGCTTGAGCTGCTGCCAAAGATGGATTCACCGCCAAAGCCTGCTCTGAAAGCAACGCTTCGATCTGGGGATCTGCCCAATCTGCCGCCATTTGCAAGAATTCAGGATGGTCGTTGACGCAAGCCATCTGTACATAGGTGACTTCAGGATGCTTACGACGCAATCCGTGAATGATGTGATCTACATCCAGCAAGGTTTCATGGTTTTCGGTGGCGAAGCCAATTGGCATGAACACTAGTGCCGTTGCACCCAAGTCAATCAGATTTTTAGCAGCCAGATCTGCATTGGGCTGAGTCCATTCGATTAGGGGAGTTTGGTGGTTTAGCCAGCCTACCGAAATCAGCGGATAGCGGTGGATTAGCCTTTCCCGTACCCGTTCGTAAAGCGCCTGACTCTCATCGATCCCAGAGGTAAAGCCTTTTGCTTTGTGGGGGCAGCCGTGATTCATCAACACGATGCCTGTCTGGGAAGGCAGGTGAGCCACTGCTAAGTCCTTCGCGATCTTGTCTTCAACCAGCTTAGCCATCAAATCAATGTAGGCAGGCTCGTTGTAGAAAGAGGGAATGTAGCGGGTTCCCTTGACCCAATGCTCTGTGCCGTCTGCCAGTTGCACCAACGCTTTGTTGACCTGCTCAACGGCAATACCACTGGTAAAGATGGAATCTACAACCAGCAGCGGATAGATCAGAAGCTTGTCAAAACCTTGGGCTTTGATTTCCGTCAAAACCTGTTCTGGCAGGAAGGGAGCACAGAAGTTAAAGGCTTTGAAAACTTGGATGCGATCGCCCCATTTTGCCTGCAAATTCTGCTCGATGCCCAACCGCTGCTGTTCAAAAATGGCATTGTGAGGTGAAATAAAGTGATCGTGCTGGTGGCTCCATTCGTGCAGATCAAACACAGCCAGCAGCTTTGCCAACGGGGGATAGATCCAGGTTGGCACAGGCGCAAACTTAGCGGTGAGCAGATTTAGCGCCTGTTCGTTGTAATTAGCAAAATCTTCGTAACTTTCGACTTCGCCATAACCCATGAGCAAAACAGCTACCCGATTGCTACCGGCAGCTTGCTCTAAGATTGGCTGTTGAATTTCTTCAGACTGTTGCAATTTTTTAGGAGTAGCAACCACTCTTTGCACCTCGTTTGATAAATTCTGTTTTTTTGATTGAAGTGACCATCTGGTGCAGATCACCTCAGGAAACCCTACTGCCTGAGCAGGTATCTCCCTTAGAGTAACATCCCCCCACTGGGCATGGGATAGTTACTTCTTACCACCTGTATTTGCAAAATTTTGCTCTAAAACTTCTAATACCGCCTGTTCTTCCGGACGGAGATCGTTCGGGTTAGCCTGCTCTATTGTTTGGGATTTCTCCATAATTGGCAGCAGCCAACCTTCCAGGTAAGCATCAATCACACCGGGATGAACGTAATATTTGCGGCAGGTTGCAGGTCGGTTGCCAAGTTGCTTTGCAACTGCCTTGACCGCCTGAACAATATTTCGATTGGCAGCAGTTTTTGACTCAAAGGGTCCAATTTCGCTTAGCTCCATTGCTGTTAAAACGGTACCTGCCCAAGTGCGAAAGTCTTTAGCGCTAAACTCTTCGCCTGTAATTTCCCTCAGGTAGTCATTGACATCTTCGGAGCTAACTTTTTGTCGCTGTCCTTCTTCGTCGATGTACTGAAATAGCTCGTATCCAGGAAGTTCACGGCAGCTTTTGACAATCTTGGCGAGACGGCAATCATTCAACTCAATCTCATGCTCAACTCCGCTCTTGCCGCGAAAGTGAAACCGAATTGTAGATCCTGAGACTTCAACGTGGCGATTTCGCAGGGTAGTTAAGCCAAAGGACTTGTTTTTTTCCGCGTACTCAGGATTACCAATCCGAATGAAAGTCGCTCCTAGTAGTTGTACAACTGCTGCTAAGACCTTTTCACGAGGTACTCCTCGCAGTTTGGAATGCTCTTCGGTGATTTGTCGAATCAATGGCAAAGCCAGACCAAAAGGAATCATTCGATTGAATTTGGTCTGGCTTCTAATTTTTTGCCAGTCGGCATGATAGCGATATTGCTTGCGTCCTTTGGCATCGCGTCCGGTCGCCTGAAGGTGACCGTTATCCAAGGGGCAAATCCACACATCTGTGAGAGCTGGGGGAACGGCTAAGGCTTTGATTCGCTCTAGCACCACCGCATCCTGGACGCGATCGCCATTCACATCGACATAGCTAAAGCCTTTGCCAGACCGTTTGCGCCGAATTCCTGGACTATCGTCACAAACGTAACGCAGACCCGCCACTTTGGCAGACTTGACTGGGTCTGTAACCAGCACGGCCTCTAGCTGCTTGTGAATTGTTTTCTTTTGAACCTTAGCCGTCTTTGCTTGCATTGTCGTAACTAGACCCACTCTGGGATTTTGCCTAAAAGCGCTTAACGCGATCGCTGGTTGAGAAATTGGCTCGCCAGTGCGACCGCATCCCCAATATCAACTTGTCCGTCTTGCCCACCCAAAAACGTGTCCAGTACCGAGTTGGAACCGCGTCTGTTCTGAGTTCTTTGGTTGCTGGCTCCAGATTGCAGTAAATTCAACACAATCGGAATTAGTATCGGCAGCATGGCTCGAACGGTGTTCATGTCCAGTCCGGTTTGCCTAGCAGTATCCCGTACCGTTTCTTCTTCCTGCTGTCGGTCAAAAAGCGACTGAACCGCAGCGGAATTAGCATGAGTGCCGCTGAACTGTTCGACTAGCGTTTCTGCCTCATCGCTGTGTCCAGCAGAGCGCTTTTGCTGCAAGGCAGAGCGAACATGACGACCGACAATGGATAAAACAGTTTGGGTAGTCGAGGGAGGTACGTTGCGATCGCCCGACAATTGCTGAACTGCACCTAAAATGCTGCTAATTTGGTTGGAGCTAGCATGCTGATTTGGATTGTCGATTGCTCCAAGTACCTGATCAAAAAGTCCCATAAATCTTCCAATCTCAAAACTCAACTTAGTCTGCTTGAGGTGAAAAAGTGGGGATGAGGGCAAAATTCGGCAATTTACCAAATTCGTACCCTCTCCCCTGCTCTACCCCACTAAAAGTCGTGATTGCCTTTACTTAGGTAATCGGAAATAAAACTAGCCAATCGTGACTTGACTGGTATCAACTGCACTAGCTCCACGAACGCCTTTGGCAACCGTTGCCATCTTGCTCAAAATTTGTTGGCTGGGCGCTTTACCTTTCAGGACAACAGTGCCGCCAGTCTGAGCGACATAAAGAGTGTCGATGTCATCTAGAGAAGGATCATCATCAAACGCCGCCGCGACTCGCTTAGCTAAGCCGCTTTCGTCATACTGTCCATCCAAACCGACCCGCTCTGGCGGAATGGACTGCGTGCTGGACTGCCGAGTTGTAGCGGGTGCCTGAGCAACACCACCACCGCTTTGAGCAGCTCTGTTGCCCTGTCCACCGTGGGCTCTTTGCTTTTTCTCTTGCTCTTCTTTACCAAACAGTCTTTGTAACCAACCCATAAAAACTCCTTCGTTCTTCGTTAAGTTATTTGGCTTTGTCAGCTATGTTAGGAAGTTTTCTAGTGGCACAACATCATTCTTAGGGTTAGTAGAAAGAAGAAATCAGATTTAGCAGGAATTAGTGAAACTCTTAATTTTTTGTTGAAGGATTAAAGGAGGAATTATCTATATTTTTGCGGATGAATTTAGCTATTTCAATTTTCGCAAAAGAGACTAGATCAGTAGCTAAAACCTCCGTGAGTAGAGGACTCTAGCACCTAGCCCCTGTTGTAAGGCAAAACATTTTACGTCTACATATCCCTAAAGTTATTTATCTAGGAAGTTCTACTCTGGCAGCCTTTTTTTAAGTAGAAATGGAAGTACGTCAACAGTTTGATTTGTTTGAATAGCAACTCTATCTAGTGAGGTAATTCTTTTAGCAGGAACGAAGCTGAGCTAGCTTCAGCACCATTTCATCGATCGCCTGTCGAATGATTCGCACGGGCTGGTCAGACTGATTCACCAAGATGCTGAAAACTAATGGTTGATAATCAGGCAATTCGAGATAGCCCGATAAAGTGACAATGCCGCTTGCCGTTCCGGTTTTGCCAAACAGCCTGCCCTGAATCGGAGTTTCTCGAAAGCGGTTTTGCAGAGTGCCATTGACCCCAGCGATCGCCAAGGATTCTCGATAAACCTCTGCTTCGGCGGATTGAGCGATTGCCCTTAAAGTTTGCACCAGCGCCTCTGGACTGACCAAATTGTGGCGAGACAATCCCGATCCATCTGCCAGCACGTAACTTTCAGAATCAACGCCTAATTCGGTTAAGGTCGTTTCAACCGTAGCAATTCCGGCTTCTGAGGTGGAATCGGTTGAGTTTGTCGGAGTCGTACCTAAGATTCTCAGCAGCGCTTCGGCATAAAGATTCTCGCTCTCCCGATTTGCCTGAATTAGCAGTTCCGACAGTGGATCAGATGTGACGGTGGCGATCGCTTGCTCATCTCCGTTAGCGGGACTTGTTGCCACTGCAACTTGTCCGACCGTAATTCCCGCTTCAGCTAGAATGCGCTGGAAGCGACGCAAGAAATACTGGCTCGGATCAGGAATGGCGATCGCTTCAACTTCTGGCTCTCCCCCAACCTGCAACTGCCCTGAAATTCGTAAGCTCGGCTGATTCAACTCTCGCTCAAGCTGCAAAAATTCTGGCGTTTCGGCTGCTGTAGTGATGGAATTGTTTTCAACCTGCCAGCGCAGGGCTTCTGCCGGATCGCTCCAAGAAAGCTGGAGGGGTTGTCCTACTGCTTGGGGTGAAAGGGTGAGGGCGATCGCATTCAAGTTCAGAATCAGGCTATTAACCCCAGCACCGTAACCTGCCTGCACGTCTTCCCATTCCCAGTTGGAGTTAAGAATCGGGTCTTGAAAGTACTGGTCGTCCCCGATCAGGCGATCGATGTGAGTAATGTTGCGATCGCGAATTTGCTGCGCCAGTTGTCGCAGTTCTGCATCTGTGAAGCTGGGATCACCTTGTCCCACAACTCGCAAAACCATCTCGTCAGGATCGTTTGCCTGATGCACGGAAGTGCGAATTTGAAAGGAGCTACCCAATTGATGTAGCGCCGCAGCAGTCGTCAACAGTTTGGCTGTAGAGGCTGGAATGAAGTAGCGCTGAGCCTCTTGCTCATACAGCGTTTCACCTGTTGCTAGGGTCTGAATGGAGATGCCCCAACGTGAGCGTTGAAGTTCGGGACGGTTGGCGATCGCCTGCAACTCATCTGCCAACTGAGTCGGACAGATTTCTGAACTCGTCTCAGAGTTTGCTTGAGCTACAGGAACGGGGATTTGAGCAGCAGTCTGTGCTCTAACCGAAGCGATGCTAAGTGGAATGACGATCGCTACTAGTCCCAACCCAACCCGAAAAAGCCCTCTTATAAGCATCACAATCCCAACTTCTTCTACACAGAACTTAGAGGGTATTTGAAAAGTAGCAAATGTCCTCTGTAAGGGCGCAGCATTCGGCAGATAGACTCTAAAATAGACCGAAAATTCTTGCCCAAATGCCACGCCCCTACAAACTTTTGGTTACAGATTAGACTTTTCAAACATCCTCTTACAGGAGGCAATCTGACTCCATTGCAATTGTGCAGTACGGAATACAGCACTTTCCTACTAACACGCCGTATTTTTGATTCATTCCAAACTTCCACAAAATTAAGCAACGCCAAAGAGTATTTAGACAGTAGGGAATTTCAAAAAGAGTCTGTGATTCCCGAAAAGTAACAAACTCTGCTGTGTAAATAAGCGCAAAACCAGAAACGAGCAAATGCAATAAGACTTTTTTCTAGATTCCCTAGAAACCCTAAGGATGAGTCATGATCAGTGTAGGAGATGTCAAGACTTACGCATAGTTACTATTAATCTTTTGCGTCGTATAGGTTGCTTTCAACCTTCTCAGCCAAACGAAAGAGAAAGTTTTAAGCCTTGGGTTAAGGGAACTTGAGCAACCTTTTGGCGTTGGTTTGATCTCTGCCGAACTGTTGATCCCCATTGAGAAGTAGGGTGCCGTCCTGGATATTTCTACCGCAGGACAGGGATATATTCAACACAATACCTGGATAGAATCGCTCATAGCTCGAATCTCATTTCAATCTGTGCAACTAGGCGGGGGAGTCATGCAAAGTTTAACTATTCCTTCGACGACAATGTATAGCGAAGACCTGGAGCAATTTCGGCAGCTTCAGCTTCAGCTACGCGATCGCTGGCAAGCCGTAGAGCAGTTCGACCATAACGACTGCGATATTTTGGTGATTCCCTCGCTCAGCCTGGATCAGCGGGAGCTTCTCAAGATCAAGGGAGTGCATCACTATGAAGAACGTCTGCTGTTTTCTCTGATTCGACTGCAAAATCCTTGCACTCGGCTGATCTACGTCACCTCACAGCCGATTCACCCTAGTGTGATTGAGTACTACCTCCAGCTTTTGCCAGGGGTGCCATTTTCCCAAGCCCGCGATCGCCTCCTCCTTCTGTGCGCCTACGATTCATCCCCCCGCTCTTTGACCGAAAAGATTTTAGAGCGCCCCCGGTTAGTCGAGCGAATTCGGCAGGCAATTCGTGCAGAGCGGTCCTATATGACCTGTTTTAATGCCACGACGCTAGAACGGGATCTGGCTTTACAGCTAAATATACCGCTGCTAGGGCTTGATCCAAGTCTGCTCTACTGGGGCACCAAGAGCGGCAGTCGAGAAATTTTTGCCGAAGCTGAGGTGCCGCATCCTGATGGGAGTGATTTGGTCTGGAACTCGGCAGACTTAGCAAAAGTAGCGGTCGAGCTTTGGGAACGACAGCCTGACCTAAAGCGAATGGTCATCAAGCTAAACGAAGGCTTTTCAGGGCAGGGGAATGCACTGCTTGACCTCAGACCGATTCAGCACCTTGCCCCCGGAAATGCCTCGACTGCAGAACGGGTTCAGGAAATACGCGATCGCTTTGAGTCGCTCAGCTTCCAATCGGACACTGAAACTTGGGATAACTTTAGCAGTCGCATTCCAGAATTGGGGGCGATCGCTGAAGCCTTTATCGAGGGCGAGGAAAAGCGATCGCCCAGCGTTCAAGGACGTATCACGCCTGGCGGCGAAGTTGAGATCCTTTCTACTCATGATCAGATCTTGGGCGGCCCAGACGGACAAATTTTCCTGGGATGCAGCTTCCCCGCTGATGAATCCTATCGATTGCGTTTGCAGGAATGGGGCTGGAAAGTCGGCAAAGCCCTGGCAGCACGGGGAGCTTTGGAGCGCTACAGTGTAGACTTTATTGCCGTGCGACGGGCTGGCGACGGTGCCGCTCCGGGCGAACAGTGGGAATTTCAAGCGATCGAAATCAACCTGCGAAAAGGTGGCACTACCCATCCATTTATGACGCTAAAACTGTTGACTAACGGGCGTTACGATCGCCCCACGGGTCAGTTTTACAATCAGCAGGGTGTGCCGAAATACTACATTGCTACTGACAACCTGCAAAAAGACCGCTATCGGGGGCTATTGCCCAGCGACCTGATGGACATCATTGCCCACCATCGTCTGCACTTTAACAGCATTACCGAGACAGGCACCGTTTTTCACCTGATGGGCTGCTTGTCAGAGTTCGGCAAAGTGGGACTGACCAGCATCGGCAACTCGCCCCAACAAGCTGAGGAAATCTACAATCGGGTAATTCAAGTCCTCGACTCAGAAACCACAGAGCAAAATAGCTATTCTGGTCATCCTTCAACCCCCATGCTGCCAATCCAATGGAACGGACGAGGAGAGGGATAAGAGTGCAAAGTTCAATCTAAAACCCTAGATCCCGTAGGGGCGTAGCATTCGGTAAGTAGTCCCTGAAATAAATCAGAGATTCTTGCCCGAATGCTACGCCCTTACAAGACATTTGTGATTTCTCAAATAGTCCTCAAGCGCTGTAGTCCTGAAGCGCCTTTACGTCCAGGGGTTGAGACTGAAGAGAGCGAATTGCCGAAGCAGTCGCTTTCGCTCCAGCGATCGTAGTGATCGTAGGAATTTTGTAAGACAGAGCAGTTCGACGAATCAGGCGATCGTCCAACTGAGCAGCTTCCCCCGCGGGCGTATTGAGAATCAGCTGAATTTTCTGGTTCTTGATCCAGTCCAGCACATGGGGACGACCTTCGTGCAGCTTTAGCACTAGCTCTACGTCCAGTCCGTGTTCCTGCAAGGTTTGCCGGGTGCCTGCGGTAGCGACCACTTCTAAGCCTAGTTCCATCAGATCGCGGACAACGGGCACAGCCGCAGTTTTGTCGCGATCGTTCATTGAGACAAAGACGGTGCCGCTGAGGGGAAGGCGTTGACCTGCACCGAGTTCAGCTTTGGCAAAGGCTTTGCCAAAGTCGGTGTCGATGCCCATAACTTCTCCTGTCGATCGCATTTCTGGTCCAAGAATGGTGTCGGTGCCAGGGAATTTCTCAAATGGCAGCACTGCTTCTTTGACTGAAATGTGTTTGGGGATCACTTCTTCTGTGAAGCCCAAAGACTCTAGAGTTTCGCCTGACATCACCTGCACCGCAATTTTAGCCAGGGGTACACCGATCGCCTTTGAGACAAAGGGAACGGTGCGAGAGGCGCGGGGATTTGCTTCCAGGATGTAAACCTGTTCGCCCTGCACGGCAAACTGAATGTTCATTAAGCCAATTACCTTGAGGGCTTTGGCAAGCTGCACTGTCCAGGTGCGAATGGTATCCAGGGCAACGGGGTGGAGTGAGATTGTAGGAATAGAGCAGGCAGAGTCGCCAGAGTGAATCCCTGCTTGCTCGATGTGCTCCATCACGCCGCCGATCACGACCTGTCCGGTTTGGTCGGCGATCGCATCCACATCCACCTCGATCGCGTTTTCTAAAAATCGGTCAATCAAAATGGGGTGATCTGGCTCAACCTGAACCGCATAGGTCATGTAGCGTTCCAGGTCAGCATCAGAGTAGACAATTTCCATTGCCCGTCCGCCCAACACATAGCTAGGACGCACGACAACCGGGTAGTTGATTTGCTGAGCAATGCGTACCGCTTCTTCGTAGCTGCGGGCAAGTCCGTTAGGGGGTTGCTCAATACCCAGTTCGCGCAAAATTTTCTCAAATCTTTCGCGGTCTTCTGCTGTGTCGATCGAGTCAGGGGAAGTACCCCAAATTTTTGTGGGAACAGATGGCTTCCCTTCTATCGATTCTGCGTCAGTCGATTCCAGGTAGCTCTGTAACGGAACTGCCAGTTTCAGCGGCGTTTGTCCGCCAAACTGAATGATTACGCTTTCGGGATGCTCGGCTTCAATGATATTAAGGACATCCTCTTTGGTCAGTGGCTCAAAGTAGAGGCGATCGCTCGTGTCATAGTCGGTCGAAACGGTTTCAGGGTTGGAATTCACCATGATGGTTTCAAACCCTTTGGCACGCAGGGCGTAGGAGGCATGACAGCAGCAATAGTCAAACTCAATTCCTTGACCAATGCGGTTCGGACCGCCGCCCAAGATCATCACCTTGCGCCGATCAGAGGGCAGCACTTCTGACTCGGTGTTGAGCGTAGTGTTATGGGTTTTAAGCTGATTGGCTAGCGCTTCGTCTAGCGTCAGCGCCTCAAAGCTACTCTCATAGGTGGAGTAGTAGTAGGGCGTGAGCGCCTCAAATTCGGCGGCACAGGTATCCACTGTCTTATAAACGGGGATCACGCCAAGCTGCTGACGATAGCTACGCACTTCGTCTTCAGCAGTTTTGGTCGCGTAGGCAATTTGGCGATCGCTAAAGCCCTGTTGCTTAACGGCATAAAGCTGGTCTTTAGTCAGGTCTTTTAAGGGCGATCGCTTCAAAAACTTCTCCGTTTCCAGCAGTTCTTGGAGCTTGGTTAAGAACCAGGGATCAATGCAGGTTAGCTCGTAGATTTCCTCAGCGCCCATGCCCATCAGCATTGCATGGCGCACGGTGAAAATCCGTTCAGGGTTGGGAGTACGCAGTCCGGCGCGGATTTGCTCCAGGCTAGGTAGCTTTTCGGCGCGATCGCAGCCCCAGCCTGCCCGACCTGTTTCAAGCGATCGCAGCGCCTTTTGGAATGATTCTTGGAAGGTGCGACCGATCGCCATTGCTTCACCCACCGACTTCATCTGCGTCGTCAAGACCGGATTGGAGCCAGGGAATTTTTCAAAGGCAAAGCGAGGAATTTTGGTGACTACGTAATCAATCGTCGGCTCAAAGCTAGCAGGCGTTTTACGGGTAATGTCATTTGGAATTTCGTCCAGCGAGTAGCCCACTGCCAGCTTTGCTGCAATTTTGGCAATTGGGAATCCGGTTGCCTTCGAGGCAAGGGCAGAACTGCGGGATACTCGCGGGTTCATCTCAATCACGATCACTTCACCCGTGACCGGATTCACCGCAAACTGAATGTTGGAGCCACCCGTTTCAACGCCGATCTCCCGAATGATCTTGATTGAGGCATCCCGCAATCGCTGATATTCCTTGTCGGTCAGGGTTTGAGCCGGGGCAACGGTAATCGAGTCACCCGTATGAATGCCCATCGGGTCAAGGTTTTCGATCGAGCAAATGATCACGACGTTGTCTGCCAAGTCGCGCATCACCTCTAATTCATATTCCTTCCAGCCCAAAAGCGACTGCTCAATCAGAATTTGGGAAACGGGACTGGCATCCAGACCAGACTGAGAAATCTCCTCAAATTCTTCTTGGTTGTAGGCAATACCGCCACCGGAGCCACCCATCGTAAAAGCGGGACGAATAATTAGGGGGTAGGTGCCGATTTCAAGGGCGATCGCCTTTGCTTCAGCCATCGTCTCTGCCAACCCAGACGGACAGACCGCAACCCCGATCCGCCCCATTGCTTCCTTAAACAGCTTGCGGTCTTCTGCCATCTCGATCGCAGGCAGCTTTGCACCGATTAGCTCAACCTTATATTTGTCTAGGACTCCAGTTTTTGCCAGCGTCACTGCCAAGTTGAGCGCCGTTTGTCCGCCCATCGTCGGCAGCAGTGCATCAGGACGCTCTCGGGCAATCACCTTTTCTAACAGATCTGGCGTGAGCGGCTCAATGTAAGTTCGGTTAGCCGTCTCTGGGTCAGTCATGATCGTGGCTGGGTTTGAATTTACCAGCACAACTTCGTAGCCCTCATCTCTTAAGGCTTTACAGGCTTGAGTTCCAGAATAATCAAATTCGCAGGCTTGCCCAATCACAATCGGGCCAGAGCCAATCAATAGAATCTTGTGTAAGTCGTTACGGCGTGGCATAGGGGCACCAGAAAGGTCATGGCTGGTAAATCCCACCTATTGTAGAGGTTTTCAACTAAATCGTTTTGAATCATCTGATTCAAGTTTCTTAGCTTTGCCAAAAAAGTAGGACTGCAACATCTAGATCTCTGCTATTATCGGGGTCGCAAGCTTTCGAGGAGGCTGAAACCATGCCAATGGCGGTCGGCGTGATTCAAACAGATGGGTTTCCGGCAGTGCTAGCGGCAGCCGATGCGATGGTCAAGGCGGCGCGGGTAACGCTGGTTTATTATGGTTTGGCTGAACGGGCACAGTTTATTGTGGCAATTCGGGGCAGCGTTTCTGAGGTGAAGCCTGCGATCGCCGCTGGGGTTGAAGCTGGAAATAAGGTTAAGGATGGTCTCGTCCTTTCGCACTACATTGTGCCAAATCCACCCGAAAACATTGAGTCCGTTTTGCCGATCGCTTTTACAGATGAAGTCGAGCAATTCCGCGTTTAGCCCGTCCAGGCAAAGCTGAAACTAATCGCTTCACCTCAGCAATTTCAGAGCGAAGGCTCGTACAATTAATCTTGAATTACAGTCATTCATTTACGTATTTACGAGGAAGGGATCAGCGATGCCAGTTGCGGTTGGGTCACTAGAAACAAAAGGCTTTCCGGCGGTGCTTGCAGCGGCAGACGCAATGGTGAAAGCAGGGCGGGTCACGCTAGTCGGCTATCTGCGAGCAGGTAGCGCTCGGTTTACGATTAATATTCGCGGAGATGTCTCTGAAGTCAAAGCCGCAATGGATGCGGGCATCGTAGCCGCGGAGCAGTGCTACGGCGGTACGTTAGAATCTTGGGTGATTATTCCCCGTCCCCACGAAAACGTGGAAGGCGTGTTGCCGATCGCCTACACCGAAGCGGTTGAGCAATTCCGCGACTCGGTTGAGCAACCCAGACGACTTCCTGGTAACGGAGGACTCAGAGCTCAGTAGATAGAAATCGCTGACTCTGCGTCATGGCAAAACTCCTAGCCCAGCAAACTAAGCCTGCCACCCCAGTAGGTTGGGTGCAGCAAAGCGGAACCCAACATTCCCCTAAATTCTGTTGGTTTACACATCTGCTTTGCCCAACTTACCGGCTAATAGCTGCATTGATAGGGCTAAGTTGTGGCCCCGGCTAACGCAATTCTTATTTGTAGTAGGAGTAATGCGGTTTCAAGGGACATTATTCCTATTTGAAACGGCAATGATGCAGTTTTAAGTGACACCATTCTGATCTGAAGTGACAACGATGTAGTTTCAAGGGACATCATTCCTACTTGAAATGACAATGGTGCAACTTAAAGTGAGGTGATTCCCACTCCAAGTTGGAATGATGCAGTTCTCAGTGAGATGATTCTCACTTGAAATGGCGATCGCCCTATCTTAAACAACGAGGTTCTCATCGTCAGGGTGGGGAGGTGCGTCTTCTTGAGCATAATTTGATGCAGGTTAAAATCGCCTACTAGTAGGACTCTGGCTTCTACCTTCTTCTGCTAAAACTGGAAGAATTTGAATGAGTGCTACGCCTGTTCTTTGAGGAGCTTCACCTATGCCTCCTGCCCAAAACGTTTCCGGGAAGCCGGTTCCCGATCTTCAGCCGTTAAAGATTTTGCTGGTTGAGGATGATCCGGTGATGCGGCTAGGAATGGAGCAGTTTTTGGAGGATTGCCCCCAGTTCACGGTGGTGGGTCAGGCAGAAGATGGCTATCGAGCGGTGGAGGCTGCGTTTAAGCTCAACCCCGATCTGGTGCTGATGGATATTGGATTGCCTTACCTGGACGGCATTGCAGCAACTCAGCAGATTAAAGCAAAGTTGCCTGAGATGCGAATCGTCATGTTTACTTCTCACACAGATGACACCGAAATGATTGCTGCCCTCTCCAGTGGGGCAGATGCCTATTTTGTGAAGGGTACGAGTTTAGACCAGCTCAAGGTGGCGATCGCCTGTGCCCGTGAAGGTGGGGCCTATCTCGATCCGCAAATTGCCCACCACGTGGTTGAATATCTCAAGCCCGCTCCGCCTACGGTGAGCAATGCCCAGTTTTCAGAGCGAGAAATTGAAGTACTGCGGCTGATTGTAGACGGCAAAAGCAATCCTGAAATTGCAGGTGAGCTTTATCTCAGTCTCAGTACCGTCAAAGCTCACGTTCGCACCATCATGAATAAGCTAGCTGTGGATGACCGGATCAAGGCAGCGGTTGCCGCATTGCGATCGGGGTTAGTGTAATTCGACATGACACCTATCCAGGTTATTGGCATCGGGCTAGACGGTGCAGCAGGACTCCCTGACTCAGTGCAAAAGCTGATCCAACAAGCCACCCTGCTAGTCGGCAGCGATCGCCACCTCAGCTACTTCCCCCACCACCCCGCCCAGCGTCTCATCCTGGGAGACTTCCATCAGGCGATCGCCACCCTCCGCACCCTCCTCCCTTCCCCTAGCCCCCCGCCCCTAGCCCCTAGCCCCTCAATCGCTGTCCTCGTCTCCGGCGATCCCCTCTTCTTCGGGCTCGGTCGCCTGCTGCTAGCAGAACTGCCGCCCGACCAAATTACCTTTCACCCGCATCTCAGTTCCGTGCAGCTTGCATTTAGTCGAGTCAAAGTTTCCTGGCAGGACGCAGAACTAATCAGCGCGCATGGGCGATCGCTTGAGCAACTCACCCAGGCATTGCAGCAGGGCAAAGACAAAATTGCTGTGCTAACCGATCCTAAGAATACGCCTGGGGCGATCGCCCGGCTGCTATTAGCGCTGGACTTGCCCAGCGAGTATGAGATTTGGGTCTGTGAAAACCTGGGAGGCAACGAGGAACGCATTCAAACCTTCCCCGCCAACGAGTTAGCTGAGAAGGATTTTGCGCCCCTGAATGTAGTTGTGCTGCTCCGCACCGATCGACAGAAAGCTCTAACTTTGGAACAGTTACCTGCCTTGGGACTGCCCGATCAGAGTTTTTTCAGCTTTCGCGATCGCCCTGGATTGATGACTAAGCGTGAAATTCGGCTGCTGGTTTTGGGCGAACTGGCACTGCAACCGGGACAGGTAATCTGGGATATTGGCGCAGGCACGGGCTCTGTCTCCATCGAGATTGCTCGCCTGTTTCCGCAGTCGCAGATCTACGCAATTGAGCAAACCGCCGCTGGAACTGCCCTAATTCAGCAGAATTGCGATCGCTTTCAGGTGAAAAACATTACCTCAGTTCACGGCAGCGCTCCCGACGCACTGCACAACTTGCCAAACCCAGACCGTATCTTTATTGGTGGCAGTGGCGGCAACCTGAGCGAAATTCTTGATCTTTGCGCCCAACGGATAGCCCCCAAAGGGGTTCTGGTGCTTGCTCTGGCGACGCTAGAACGTCTCACTACGGCTTTGCTATGGCGGGATCAGCTTCCCCAATCCAAACGCTGGCAGCACCATTTGCTTCAGGCGCAGCTTTCTCGCTCGGTGCCAGTGGGATCGTTAACCCGATTTACGCCACTCAACCCGGTGACGCTGCTCACGCTAAGCCAAACTCCCACAGAATAGCCCCTGTGGCTAATAGAAACAAAATGCCCATTACTCCAGCTAGCGGTTTGCCGCCTAATCCAGTGAACCAGGTTGAGCCGCTTCCGGTGTAAGCGATCGCCCCCATTGCATCCAGGCTAGCGATCGCCCAAATCCATCCAGCATGAAGCCCACAGGCTAAACCCAGACTGCCGCCGTCCACCCATCGCGCCAGCACCAGCACCATTCCCATCAACCACAGTCCTGGCAGTTGAGGAATATTTTCTTTGCCCTCCCAAACTAGATGTAGCAGCGCAAAAATTAGGCTGGCGATCGCCCCTGCCATCCAGACAGAATAGTCCTGCTGGAGCTGATTAATCAGAAACCCGCGAAAAATTAACTCTTCTGTAACACTCACCCACAATCCTAAGAGCAAAGTCGGCAGCAACAGCTGAAGCAAAGCAGTGGCAGCATGGTTGCCTTCCGCCTTAGTTTGAATCGGGCGCTGCCAGCGCAGCCAACCCAGAGCTTGCTGAACCACAAATAGAATTGCTAAACCCAATACCCCCAGCAGCCACCCTAACCCTACTGAACCCGGTACCGCTGAATTCCAGGACAAGCCGTAATCGGCGAATGATGTCCCCTCTAAATGGGCTGCCCCCCACAAAATTGCAGGTGCTAGCAGGTAAAGCGAGGCTAGCAGTGGCAGTTTTTGCGAGGGGGCAAGGGGTTTTGGAGGATGCCAGTGAAGTGCGATCGCCAGCGGTATCGCAATGGGTAGCCAAGCGATCGCCCAGGTGAGAAAGAAAATGAAGATCTTTAACAGCGCAGGGGCTTTAGTCAAAACTGCAAAGCTCATACCGAACAGCCTAGAACTTTCGAGCAAAAGTCGGGAAAGGGTGTACCAAAACAAGACGAATTGGATACAGATTGCTCAACGGCATGAGCCTTCATGCATATTTCTGATGTGAACGGTCATGCGTAGATTTAGATTTGAACGGTAATTTCTCCAAGTATTAATGATTAGCTTACTTATCTACTTATTTATCTTGAGAGGATTACAGCCCAAAGTTGGTCTTGACAAACCACGATCAAAGCATTCGCTTTTTAGAGATCTTCATCCTCATCCAGGTCAATCGAACCATTTCTATCACTATCAATCTGAATGAGGTGAATGTGCTTGTAGCCTAACTTAATCTCAAACTCATCACCTGGCTTTAATCCCATTTTTTCGGTGTAAGTTGCACCAATAACTATCTGCCCATTCTTATGAACACTGACTCGATAGGTTGGTTCTCGACCCCGTCCATCTTTTGTGCCCTCTGCACTCAAAGGAGTTCCTTTGGCTGCTAGTACGGCTTCAAAAAAATCTGCAAGATTAACTCGGGTCTGATTGTTTTTGCCAACTGTATAGTATCCGCACCGTCTCGCTTTTTCTCGACGAGGCAAGTGGGAAAGTTCTTTTACTTTTTGAAGTAGCGCTTTTCCGGTTAAAGGAGCCGTTACAGTTTCAGTCATCTTCTTTAAGGTGTCCTTTCAGACTTCAAGATAGCAAATTAGAGCTAATGCCAACCTTTTCTATATAAAAATATAGCCCTAAAGGTCACTGATATGACAAGAATTTACTGAAGAACCTAAACAATAGACTAGTTAAACATCATGCTCTGCTTAAAGCCTATGCAAAATCTGAAAGCCTAATTTAGGAGTATCGGGATTGGCTTAACCCTATATTGCTAAGTTAGAGTTTTCATCGCGTTTCTTAGCAGTGTGCATTGCTAATTAAGCTAAGGTACTTATTGCCGATCTCCCTAATCTCAGCCGTAGAGATCTGTATGTCAAATCCATGGGGCAAAATTTGGAGGTTAATCAATATCAGAAGTAGATCAGATAGTTGATTTCAATCCTAAGAGCGATTAAAAGTTGATACATGATTGCTGAGAACTGTCAACTCCAAAAAGCAAAAAAGCCATGTAAAGACTAGATGTTGCACTCATTTACTTCCCCTCATGCTGGTAGCAATCCTGGAAAGTTTATCAAGGCATTCGCTCTCCAATGACGTGATTTCACAAACCATCTGACTCAGAAATTGCGTAGGGGTTAGTTCTAAATAAGCGGTGATTGTAAGCAGCGTAATCTTTACCTAGACACTCGCAATCCTTACCCTGATCTCGCTACCTAAGTTGGATTGTATCGGTGTTGTTTTGCGGTTGGTAGTGATAAATACGAAAGAGTGATCCTTTAGGAAACGATTGTGGGAGGTTGTGGTCAAGGCGTTTTTGGCTGCTCTCTTTCATTATCCCGCCGCGCATTAGGTGAAGTTATTCTCCTTGTCAAAGGAGTTTCAAGGAGTTTCGGCTTAGACTATAGATATAGAAGCACTGACTAATCACTACAAAAGATTGCATCAGTGCTGAGTATCAATAGTCTGGAATTTGCTTTGACTATGCAAGTTTTGTTTAAAGTGGTTCGGCAGGAGTTAGACGGCACTCCACGAATCCAAACTTACGAATTAGAAGTTGACCCCGGCAATACGGTTTTAGATTGTCTGAATCGAATTAAGTGGGAACAGGACGGTACTTTGGCGTTTCGGAAAAACTGTCGCAACACGATTTGTGGCAGTTGTGGAATGCGAATTAACGGTCGGTCTGCCCTAGCCTGTAAGGAAAGTATTGGTAGCGAAATTGCTCGGTTGCAACAAATCCAAGCGTCTGCAACTTCGAATCATGAGTCCGAACTTCCAACAATCACGGTTGCCCCAATGGGAAATATGCCCGTGATTAAAGATTTGGTGGTAGATATGCAGAGCTTCTGGGATAACCTCGAGGCGGTTGAGCCGTATGTCAGCACTAAGGCGCGACAGGTACCAGAACGTGAGTTTTTGCAAACTCCAGAAGAGCGCGATCGCCTGAATCAAAATGGCAACTGCATTCTCTGTGGAGCCTGCTATTCAGAATGCAATGCGCGAGAGGTGAATGCAGATTTTGTTGGGCCTCATGCGCTGGCAAAAGCGGCTCGAATGGTGGCTGACTCCAGGGACGACCAGACGGAAGCTCGGCTAGAAAACTACAACCAGGGCACTCATGGAGTGTGGGGCTGTACACGCTGCTATTACTGCAATGCGGTTTGCCCGATGGACGTTGCGCCAATGGATCAGATTGGCAAAATCAAACAGGAAATTTTAGACCGCAAGGATGAGCGCAGTAGCCGTTCGGTGCGGCACCGCAAGGTTTTGATTGATTTGGTGAAGCAGGGCGGCTGGATTGACGAGCGCCAGTTTGGACTAAAAGTAGTTGGTGATTCGTTTAGGGACTTGCGAGGTTTAGCTAGCCTTGGACCTTTGGGCTTGCGGATGCTGGTTCGAGGGAAGTTTCCTTTAGAATTTGAGCCATCTGAGGGGGCAGCAGAGGTGCGATCGCTAATCGAATCTGTGCAAAATCTGGAGTCGCAGTCAAACTAGCAACAGCCCTTTAGAATCCTTTAGTGGATTAGCATTTCTTACGAATGCTCAAAATTCCTATTCTGAATGACTCAATTCCTATGACTTCTGAAAAAATCACACCCACACCCGAAGTTACTCCAGATTCCACAGCCGAAACGGCTGTCCAGCCTGAGCCTGGCTTCGGCTGGACACCCTATGCTGAGCGGATCAATGGGCGATTTGCCATGATCGGGTTCTTTGCGCTACTGATTTTGGAGCTGCTTACTCGCGAAGATTTCTTTACCTGGCTGGGGCTACGCTAGCGCACTGTGAGGGTATAGCGCCCTTGACCGTTGGCATCGTAGGCATTAGCGATCGCCCGATAGGTACCCGTTTGGGGTAGCGTAACTCTAATTTCAGAGTTGCGGCACTCTGGCGTTTGTTGCTGGCACCGATCGTCATTTTGTTCGAGTGGTTCGCCCTGCTCGTTCACCAGGATCAGGTAGGTGTCAAATTCTGTACTCTCCATCGTGACTGTCACCGTCTGCCCCTGCGTTGCGCGAAAAACATGTTCGCGGTAGAGGCTATTGTCAGATAACGTTGGGCCACCAGGGCTAAGTACCCCTTGCTCCTGCAAGATTACGCCGGATGGGGTGGGTTGCTGTTGC
Source organism: Leptolyngbya sp. FACHB-671 (assembly GCF_014695745.1). Taxonomy (NCBI): domain Bacteria; kingdom Bacillati; phylum Cyanobacteriota; class Cyanophyceae; order Leptolyngbyales; family Leptolyngbyaceae; genus Leptolyngbya; species Leptolyngbya sp. FACHB-671. The sequence continues at coordinate 111,852 of NZ_JACJOV010000058.1, forward strand.
TGCCGAGGCTGTTGTTCTTGGACGGGCGGTTGCCCCGCTTGCGGTTGAGGGGTTGACCCAGCCGAAGCTACGCGCAATTCATAATCTCCTGATTCCCCTGCTGCATAGGAGTTTGCCAGGATTGTATAAGTTCCGTTAGCTGGCAAAGTCGTTGCTAGCCTAGCGTTGGTACCGCCAGCACTGTCGTCATCTTGAGTCAGATCGCTACCATCGGGTGCCAGCAAGATCAGGTAAGCATCCAATTGGTTGCTACTCATTGTGATTTCGATCTGCTGTCCGGCTCTGCCTTCAAAGGTGTAAAGGTTGAAGTAGCTGTTGTCTACTGGTAAGACATTGCTGCCGTCGCCTAGATTACCCCTAACAATTGGACCGTTGACTGCGATCGCTTCAGGCGGACGATTAATTTGTGGGCGGTTGGTTTGAGCAACAGTGGGGGCACTTCCTTCTCGCACTGCTGTGAGGAATGGCTGAACGCGATCGACTGAAATGGCAAACCCAATGCCGATATTTCCCGCAGTGCTACCCGTTGTAAAAATGGAGGTGTTAACTCCAACCAATTCTCCTCGGTTATTCAGGAGGGGTCCACCAGAGTTGCCGGGGTTAATTGCTGCGTCAGTTTGAATCAGTCCCCGATCCTGGTCAATTCGACTGACAATACCCACTGTAAAAGTATTTTGAAACTGTCCAAAGGGGTTGCCGATCGCAAAGGCTCTTTGCCCAACGCGTACAGAGCCAGAGTTAGCCAACCTTAAGTAGGGCAAATTGCTCTGTCCTCGTAACCGAACTGCGGCTAAGTCTAATCCCTCTTCCCCAAACGCAATAACATCGCCCTGAACCTCTCTACCGTCCGACAAACGCACTGTCACCGTACGGCTACCTGCCACAACGTGGGCATTGGTCAGAATCAGTCCGTCTGGGCTAATGATGCTGCCACTACCTGAACCGTCTCCTGCATTTACAGAAATAACCGCTGGACTTGCCGTTTCATAGACCCGAACGTTGGTATCTTCTTCCACATCTTGAGCCAGCGCTTGGTTGGAGCGGGGCTGACCCAAATTAGTAACGTTCAGCAGGTCAACCGGAACAAATGCATCAAGGGTGGTGAGACCAATGGCAGTTCCTGCTGCGATGATTCCTGATGTGGCTACACGGCTGAGGAGTTTGATGTTCATGCTGGAATTGTGGTGCAACTGCTAGGGAACAGATTTCAAAGAGCTATTCAGGAGATACCTGGTGGCGATCGCCGATTCCGTTTATCCGATACCTTCTTCATCCTTCTATTTTGGCTATCCGGGATAGGGTTGGGTAGGGTTTGTGTGACAGCTATCGCTGTTGCAATGAAGATTTAAATAAGAAATAATCTTCCAGCACGAATCACTTTTTGAGGCGTAATACCAACTCAAAAATTAGGGTTACAGATGGGAGGGTACCCCGCGTCGCGGGGTGCCCTCCCATCTAGAGAAATGTTATAAGTGCTAGCGTACAGATCAAATTCGAACCTCCTCTAACCTCAGCGGGGATTCATGGGAATGTCTAGGGGATCGCCAGCACGGGTATAAATTAAGATGTCCCACTGCCCCTGAGCGTTGGATTCAAAGGCGATAGTGCTGCCATCAGCGCTAATGCTGGGGTTACGAACTTCAGCTTTAAGAGCGTTGGTGAGACTGCGAAGCTGATACAGTTGGCGATCATACAGATAAATATTAGATTCGCCCTGCCGATTCCCTGCAAAAACAATGTAGCGACCATCTTCAGAAATGTCTGGATCGGCAACAGTCATATCTAGACTGTTGAGTTCAGGTAAGTCGAGCAATTGCCGCCCGATTAGGTCATACACATAGACATCTTGACTGCCTGCTCGGTCTGAGACAAAAACAAGATGTCTGCTAGCAGCTTTAGGAGATAGTTCTGCATAGGGGCTGTTGAGGCTGCGTCCGTTGGGGTCAAAGGGAAAGCTGAGATAGTGTGGGCCTGAACAACCAATCAGCAGAGCAGACAGGGCGATCGCCAAAACTAAAATCGCTAAAACAGATCTCACAGCAGCAGGTTTCACAGGAGCAAGACGGAGGGGGCAAGGCGGAGCGGGACAAGGAGGAATTGCGGTTTAATTCTCTGACTTCACTCTACAGAACATCTAGCTCAACTCTTGTGCCTCGATCAATCACTTCAATATCCCACTGTCCGTTGCTGCCCGTCTCAAAGGTAATGTAGCGTCCGTTGGGGCTAATGCTGGGATGTCTGACCCAGCCTCGGTAGCCAGCCGTGAGAACCTGGACTTGTTCGGTAACGCAGTCATATAACTCAATATCGGCTCTACCGCGATCGCTTGCAACGTACACAATGTAGCGGGCTGTGTTGCTAACGCCGGGGTTTTCGGCGATCGCATCCGGGCGATTTAACCGAGGCAAATCGACAAATTCCTGACTTTTCAAGTCAAACAGCAGAAGACTGCGAGTACCGTTTCGGTTAGATACGTAAGCAATAAATTGCCCATTGCCGCTTAAGGCTGGTTGCTCATCGCTATACAGGCTGTTCAAACCGTTTAAGGAGTCATCAGCCCAAGCTACGTCTTGTTGGCAGTTAATAAGAAAAGTGAACAGGATCAAGCCAATGCTTAACCCTATCCACTGCTGAAAGCGCTTGAAAATGCCAAAATGCCTGGCCACTTGAGGAGCTAGCGTTTAGTTGTCGCTAATCATAATCACGTGGATTATCCTGGTCTTCGCTGGTGTAATCAATTGGCTGATAGTCAACGTAGTCAGAGGGCGATCGCTCTGACTCAACTCGACTGCGGCGAGGCGCATCTTGAGGAGGGCGGGTTCTTCTGGGTCTTGAAGATGGGGGAGAATCGGAACTGCGGCTAGGACGACTGCTGCGAATCGGTTTGTCCTCTGTATCACCCCAGTACTCGTCTACATCAGGACGGCGGGACACTGGACGCTCGGTTCCACTAGAGGGAGGACGACGGCGACGAGGGCGGCTTGACGCATCACTGTAAGGGTCACCAGAACCGAGGCGATCGCTGCTGCCTCGGCTGGATGGACGACGACGCACTTCCTCACCGTACTCGTCACTTGGGCGAGCATCGCGTGTGCCTCTGATCCGGCGGGTGATAGGCCGAGGTTCTTCATCTAGGGCGTCCAGTTCGTCTAACTCAGCCCGATAAACCCGGCTCACAGGACGATCATCATCGACAACAGGCGTTGTGCGCTTTGCCTGCTCTGTAGCGACAGCCCGCAGACGAATGCTCTCAACCGCAAAGAAAATGGCAGAACCCGTCAGCATAAACTGACCAAACTGCAAAATCGGGTCTTGCCGCCAGCCATTGAAGAACAGAATGCCACCGCAAACCAGCGCCACTGCTGCAAAGAAAATGTCATGATCTCGCGCCAGGTTAGGGCGCACCGAACGCAGGAAATAAAGCCCTACGCCTGAGAGGGCCAAACCAACCCCCACAAGGCTACTTGCGTTTGAGATGATGTTGACCGTTGCTAGCGTCGGGGTAATCATGCTGTTCAAACCCAGCCCAGCATCCACCATTGCAGTTCTCCGTAAGTATGTCCTAATCCTAAGCGACTTTTAGTTAAATCGATTTGCTTGTTTAACCAATTCGCTTGTTGATTTTGTAATGATCTCTACTCTAACCGAATCGCTGACTGACCTAAGTCTTTCAGCCAAACCGCTACAAGCATTAACTAGCCAAGCTAAATGAGGATACTGCTCTGTGTCAAGACTAACTAGACACTAAAACTTCAGGAGTTGGGTTAGAAGCTTATCTGAACAGTCCTAAAAGTCATGCGGAAGCTTAGACCTACAAAGCCAGGGATTTTCAGAATCAAATGACTTCTACTCTGAAAATCTCTGGCTCTGCTCAATTCATAAACCTGAGTCAAATAACCTCATCCGACTAAGAGCGCTGGATCTTGTCTCTTTGGCTAATGAAGATCAGGGCAACGGTTGCTGGAATAATGATGATGACTGCTCCTGCAAGCAGGCTGTATAGGAAATTTGCTAAAGATGGTGTCATGAGTTTTGATCCCCAAATTTGGAAGGCTATTTCATTAATAATCTTATCGGGCTGTTAATCCTTTGAGAAGTCTATTTGACTTTAGATTTTACTGCAATTCTAAGTTGGAGCAGGTCTAAAGCCACGTTCGAGGGGCGGTAGAATATGAATAGACTCGGTTACAAAGCTTAATTTTTAGCACCTATGACCTCTGTTGCGATCGCCAATTGGGTTTTGGCTCCTCTGTTGGGGCTACTGATTTTGTTGTTCATTATTCGCATCGTCTTGACCTGGTATCCTCAAGCCGAACTGAATCGGATGCCATTCATTCTGGTGGCTTTGCCCACAGAACCTTTTTTGATCCCACTGCGTAAGCTTGTGCCTCCTTTAGGTGGAGTAGACATCACCCCTATTATTTGGGTTGGAATTTTTAGTCTGCTGCGTGAAATTTTGCTGGGGCAGCAGGGGCTACTGACGATGATGGCTTACTGAGGCAATTTCCAGGCAGGAAATTACTGCAAGACTGAAAATGCTTGAGTTCTAGCGGGTTAGGGGCAAAGCGTTCGATCAAAATGTCGGTCATTGTACTGAATCTTGACCGAATGCTTCGCATCTACAGACTTACTTTTCGGGGGGACGCATCATTTGCTCAACAAAGTTGGTGTAGATCTTGCCCTGCCCAAATTCGGCAGTTTCCAGAATTTTTTGGTGAAAGCCAATCGTGGTGGGTAAACCTGTGATCGCGCATTCTCGTAAGGCTCGCTTCATTCGTTGAATTGCGGCAGGGCGATCGGGTCCCCAGACAATCAGCTTGCCAATCAACGAGTCATAGTAGGGCGGAATTTCGTAGTCGGTGTAAACATGGGAATCAATTCGCACGCCGGGACCGCCAGGAGGCAAATAGCCGCTAATGCGTCCGGGGTGCGGACGAAAGTTGTAGTCAGGATCTTCAGCATTGATGCGGCACTCGATCGCATGTCCGCGAAATACCACCTGCTCCTGTGTCAGACGTAGCTTTTCTCCCTGGGCGACGCGAATTTGCTCAGCAATTAGATCTAAGCCAGTAATCATCTCGGTGACGGGATGCTCAACCTGAATGCGGGTGTTCATCTCCATGAAATAAAAATGTCCCGATTGGTCAAGCAGAAATTCGATAGTGCCTGCACCCGTGTAGTTGATCGCTTGAGCGACCCGGACAGCAGCAGATCCCATTTTTTCGCGCAGTTCTGCGGTGAGAGCAGCGCTGGGAGCTTCTTCTAGCAGCTTTTGGTGCCGTCGCTGAATGGAACAGTCTCGCTCTCCCAGGTGAATGGCGTTGCCGTAGCTGTCAGCAAGAATTTGAAACTCGATGTGACGGGGTCGTTCGATGAATTTTTCTAGATAAACGCCGGGGTTACCAAAAGCGGCATCCGCCTCACCCTGAGCCGCTAGAAAAGATTTCACTAATTCGCTTTCATCTCGAACTAGACGCATTCCGCGACCGCCGCCGCCCGCTGTTGCTTTAATGATGACGGGATAGCCAATTTTGTTGGCGATCGCCAAGGCTTCCTGATCATCGGTTAGCAGCCCATCACTTCCGGGTACAGTAGGCACACCAATCCGCTGCATCGTTTCTTTTGCAGTTGATTTGTCGCCCATTGCCCGCATTGCTTCAGGGGAAGGACCGATAAAGGCAATCTGGTGATCGGCGCAAATTTCAGCAAAACGGGCGTTTTCTGCCAAAAAACCATACCCCGGGTGGATCGCAGTAGCGTTGCGAGTCAGGGCTGCGGCAATAATATTGGGAATATTCAAATAGCTTTTGCTGCTGGGAGGCTCACCGATGCAGACCGCCTCATCTGCCAGCTGAACATGTAACGCATTGCGATCGATTGTGGAGTGAACGGCAACGGTGGCAATTCCCATCTCTTCGCAGGTACGAAGGATGCGAAGGGCAATTTCCCCACGGTTGGCAATCAAAATTTTGGAAAAACGCATCTTCCAGCTTTAGCGGGTGAGGGTCAGGCGAGACAAACTTTTCCGAGTCACCCTGGGAAGTCATGCTTCAGCGAAATGACGAAGGCATCTAGCCACTCAAATGTTTAGAGACAGGGATCGGAAGTCCGTAACCAGTAGTTAATCCTATCATGCGGCAGACACCGCTTGTAGCTTGTCTTACCACCAGGCTTAAAGCAACTTGGGGAGGTTAATTTTTCGCAGGCTAGTCTACGAAAAATTAACCTCCCCAAATAGTTTTTAGGATAGGAGCTTAGAGCTTGATGAGTTAGTCAGCAGTTGCCAACTCGGTGCTGCCGCGACCGCGACGACGGGTGAGGCTGTTAAACAGCATTTGACCGATCGCCTTAATCAGGTTGCCTTCAAGTTCCTGGAAGACTTTCATATTCATGCCGAAGGTGGCATTTGCTTCGTCAACAATGCGATCGGCAGTCGCCTCATCCACAGGCAATTCATCCATTGCCTGACGATATTTTGCTTTGAACTGCTTTTCGTCAGGAATGTCTTTGAATTCGTAGAAAGCGGTTCCTTCACCGTTGCTCAGGTTCATGCCACGCTGGGCAATGCCTTTGAGGATTTGACCGCCTGACAGGTCACCCAGGTAGCGGGTGTAGGAATGTGCTACGAGTAGCTCAGGCTGCGTTGCAGAGACCTGACGAATATGCTCTACATATTCTTTAGCCGCAGGGGTCGGAGCAATTTGGTCGCGCCAGTTGTTTCCGTAGTAAAAGTGCAGGTCGCGCTCCAGACTTTCCTTGCGATTTAGCTCTGGGAAATGGATTTTAGAAACGATTGGATGCTGCTGATGGCGCTCCATTTCTTCTTCCATTGCCGAGTAGACAAAATAGAGGTCGGCGACCAGCTTTCGGTAGGAGTTCTTTTCTACAACTCCTTTGAGAAAGCACTTCACAAAGCCGACGTTCTCAGCCATTGTATGGGCCTTTTTGGTGCCCTCTCGCAGCTTGGTTGCTAAATTACTGGTCATTATTAAAGTCCTACTAATCCCAACATTAAATTTGCCTGCTGGAGTGCCGAAGCTTAACAAGGCTACTTAACAATGCTAAGAAACAATGTTAAAAAGCTTCCCAAATCGTTAGAGTAATCCGATTTGATGAGAGATTTTGTTAAAAATTCTTACGCGACAATCTTCGCTAGCCATACAACCTTGTTAGCTTCATGCTTGTCGGCTTCATAAGCAGTTTGTGAAAACACCTTACCGCCGGACAGGTGTTTTCACAAACTGCTTAGAGCTAGCACCTTACATGATGGTGATGTCGTTAAAGTCAGAGTTGGCGAGTCGTTCGCGTAAGGTTTCGGTGAGATGCGCCCCTTTTTGGTCTTGCACGTAGAACTGATAGGCAAGGCTACCGTCTTTGCTGACGGCAAATTTGGCATCAAATTCTTTGGCTCTCTCATCCAGATAGGATTGTGCAGTCATTCTGGGCAGGTTGGCAGCAGCAGCAAATTGCGTCACGGTTAAATATCCGCTGTTTTGCTTGAGCAACCGGTAAAAAATAGAACGTAAATTAATGTGATCGTGGCGTGGGTTAGGACGGGATGCGCCAACGAGTAGCCAGCCTCCCAGGGCAATTGGGGGTGCCCCAAATAGGAGTCCTCCCACTAGTCGGGAGGATCTGGTTCCAGTGTCTCCGGTGATGACACTGTGGGCGAAGGCGATAACAATAGCGGAACCCGCAGCGAGAAACAGACCTGCCAAAAGTTTTTTTGTTCGCATCACTCTAGCTGGAGTGGGGTCAGAATTACAGCCTGAGTTAGAAGGCTTAGTTAGAAGACTGGGCGATCGCCAATTTGTTCTCCTAGCCTGCCTATTCAAACGGCTAGTCCATGATTGCGTCAACCGTATGATAACGTTTCTCCAAAAACAGATGGAAGGGCACCCCGTGGAGCGGGGTGCCCTTCCATCTGTTTTTGGAATTGGTATGAGTCCTTGTCGTTCGTGAACAAGGTTACAGGGAGGCAAAAGGGTGAGGGATGAAACGGACTTTCATCCCTCACCCTTTTGCCTTTCGCTATTCCAGATGTAGAGCTTAACGAGTGGCTTCTAGTAGCCGAGAGAAGTAGAAGCTGGTTTTCGTCATGGCATTTCGCTGTACTTTCCAACCTCTTGCCTCCAACCCTTTGACGATGTTGGATTCTTTGTGCAGGTAGGCACGGGTTGCTTTGCTGGGTCCGGGGAAAAAGTCGCCAATTTTTTTCAGCAGGCTGTAGGCAAAGGTTTTAGGAGCAAAGCTGAGGATCAGGCGAGAGTCTGCCAGGTTGCTGAGGTGATCGATCATGGCGATCGCCTTATCTTGGGGATAGTGAATCAGCACATCGAGGCAAATCACGGTGTGATAGTTGCCGCTCAGCGCTTCCAGGTCTTGCACGGCAAAGGTGGGATTGTCTGACTGCCCCAATTCCGTTGTGGCTCTGGTCTGGGCTTCTCCTACCATTTTTTCAGAAATATCGCTGGCGTAAACTTTTGCACCTGCTGCTGCTAGCGGAATGCTGAGACTGCCGACTCCACAACCCGCATCGCAAACTGTCAAGTTTGCTAGATTGCCATCAGCCTGGAGCCATGCCAGCACGGTATCAACGGTCTGTTGGTGCCCTTTGCGGATATCTAGCTGAACTTTGTTGACTTCACCGTCGCCGTAGATGCGCCGCCAGCGATCAAAGCCTGTGGCGTTAAAGTATTCCTGGACAACCGCCTTGTCATCCACTGTTTTATCGCTAACTGTGTTCATCGAATTCATAAAGTTTTTTGAGCGTAGGCAACAGCTGTTTGACTTAAGCAAACTTTCCTATACTTTATGACGAATGATGCGCGGTACAACTGCTCAATCGCGTCAACGCGATCGCAATTTCTGCTGAAATGCTTCTGCTTGCTTAGAATTGGGAATCTCAGCAGCGATCGCCTGCACCAGTTGTTCAGGTTTCAGGTGAGGCGTTTGGGACAGAATGTCTTCCACGATGTAGTCTGCCATCGGTCCAATGCAGCGGGCTAGCTCGGTGCGGCAGCGTTCGACAAATTTAGGATCGAGGACGGGTAAAGGTTTAGGAGGGGGAATAGGCGAGCGCTGCTGCTGGGTGACATTGCTTGTTGGTCGGCTAGAGCGAACAGAGGGATTGGAAAGAGGGCTGCTGGCTGCGCCTGTGAGTCCCAGCGCTGTCATCACTTCAGCGGCAGACTGATAGCGATCTTTGGGCTTTTCAGACAGCATTTTGTTGAGAATTTGGGTGAGGCGATCGCTCACCTGCACATAGGACTGCCAGCACCATTCTAAGGAATCGCGATCGGTGAGGGTATTCGGCTCTTGCCCCGTAAGCAAAACGAGCGCCGTTACTCCCAGTGCATACAGGTCACTACAGGGATAACACTGCCCCATGCGAATCTGCTCTGGTGGTGCATAGCCTAGCTTGCCGACAAAGGAAGCCTGGCTCACGGTTGAACCATCTTCCGCGTAAGCTGCCCAAATTTGATTTACCGCTTGCTTGACCAAGCCAAAGTCGATCAGCATGGGATGCGTTTGACCATCTGGCAACATTACGTTGTCAGGTGAAATGTCTCGGTGAACAATGTTTAGACTGTGCAGATACTCTAAAACGGGTAGTAAGTCAGCCAACCATCGGGTCACTTCAGCCTCGGAGAAAACGGCTCCCTGACGCAGCTTTTCTCTCAAGAGGGTGGCGTAGGTTTTGCCATCAATGTATTCCTGTACGAGAAACAGCCGCCCTTTTTCGGCAAACCAGGCGAGGAAGCGAGGAATTTGCGGATGCTGAATTTCGTAGAGGACTCTGGCTTCTTGCTCAAACAGTTGGCGCGACTTTTGTACTGTGTAGTCGGCGCGGCTGGTTGGCACAAATTCTTTGAGAACGCACAGATCACCAAAGCGCTGCATGTCTGAGGCTAAGTAGGTTCGCCCAAAGCCACCTCTTCCTAGAACTCGATGAATTTGGTAGCGACCGTCAATGATCGTGTCGAGGAGCGTTTCTTCGGAGGCAGAGCCGAGCAGATAAGAAGGGGCTGAAGTGTCCAAAGGATGGACGGAAGTCGCGTCAGAATGACGGGCAGGCAAAATCTGGTAGGCGGGAACAGGCTGCTGGATGTTTTTTAGCTTCAATGGCCCAGCATAGACCGCTTCCATCACTAGCCGATCTTTCACCACGTCGTAGACGGTTTGGGAAATGCAGATGCCGCCGGGTTTTGCTTCAGTTTGCAGACGAGCGGCAATGTTGACCCCATTGCCCATTACGTCGGTTTCGCTAAAAAACACGTCGCCCAGGTGGATGCCAATGCGGTGAATTAGCACGTCTTCGGGCGATCGCTGGTCTGCCTGCTCAGCGATAGTAGTCTGAATTTTCATGGCACAGGCAACGGCCTGGACTGCGCTAACGAAATACATTAGCAAGCCGTCTCCAGTGGATTTGAGTACCTGCCCTTCGGTGTTTTGGCAAATCTGTCGCATCATCTGGAGGTCACGCTGAATTAGGTTCAGCGTATGCTCTTCGTCGCTTGACATGCGGGCACTAAAACCGACGCTATCGGTAATCACAATAGCGGCCAGGGCGCGGTTGCCTCGTTTCAGCAGTGGAGCTTGGCTGTCCATAGGGCGGCGCTATGGCTGGGTGGGTTGGACTGTTAATTTTGCTGGGGAGGTGGCGATCGCTAACGGCGTACAAACATTTCCGTAGGGGCGAAGCGTTCGGGCAAAAATCCTTACTCTAATTCAGAGCTTATCTACCAAACGCTTCGCCCCTACCCATACACCCTGATTAAAATTCTGTTCTACTCACATCTTTCCTGATGCTAACGGGTCGATCCGGTTTGACAGAATCACCCGTTCAGTTGAAATTCGTTGGGGACCAATGGCCCGATCCAATCAATTTGAGCAGCAGCGTATTACACCCATCAACATCTAGTGTAATCGTGTCTGAAAAAGCACCGAAAGTTTTGCATTTGAAATTAACACTGTGATACTGCCAAGAGTAGGGAATGAGGACGGAAGGCTGAGGATGAAAGAGAAGGGCGATCGCTCCCTCACCCAAGCAACCCCCTCGCCACCCACCGATGCGAAGCGCGTCCTGCTCCCCACCCCAATCCCTTGCCGAGGGGGCGTGGGGGACGCGCCCGCCCCCTAACGGGGGGCTGGGGGAACCCCCCAGCAGCAAATTCCGCTAAACAAACAAATAAAATCCACAGTGAGTTACGGCATTGCCTAACCCACCCCACCCAAATGTGAAATCAAGAAAACATATTATGATCACCTGGAAAATATAAGACTCCCCCTCTCCTCATGAGTTATCTCGAAACCACTGCCCAACTCTACGCCGAAGCAGCCGAAACTCCTCAAATTGGGCTGTGCTGCGTCAGTACACCCCCCCTCCGACTGCCAGGGCTAAAAATCCCAAAAATTATGCAGCAGATGAACTACGGCTGCGGCTCGACGGTGCATCCCACCGAACTCTTTGGCAACCCCATCGTACTTTACATCGGCGTAGGAGGCGGACTCGAAGCCCTGCAATTTGCTTACTTCTGTCGCCAACCAGCAGGAGTCGTCGCCGTTGACCCCGTCGCCGAAATGCGACTCGCCGCGACCCGTAACCTACAGCTTGCGGCTCAAGAAAACGACTGGTTTACCCCCGACTTCGTCCAAATCCTGGAAGGAGATGCCTTTGCATTGCCAGTACCCGATGCCTCAATAGACGTAGTGGCACAAAACTGCCTGTTTAATATCTTTGAGCCAGCCGACCTAAAGCAAGCCCTCGCCGAAGCATATCGAGTATTAAAACCGGGTGGACGACTGATCATGAGTGACCCGATCGCCACTCGTCCGATTCCGTCCCACCTTCAGCAAGACGAGCGATTACGCGCTCTTTGCTTATCTGGGGCACTCACTTATGACGAATATATTCAACATCTAATCGCGATTGGCTTTGGACAGGTAGAAATTCGTGCCCGTCGTCCTTATCGGCTACTAGATGTTCAAAGCTATAGTTTAGATACTCCCCTCCTGCTAGAAAGCTTAGATTCTGTTTCCTTTAAGGTACCGGCGCCCGATGATGGAGCCTGTGTTTTTACAGGTAAAACCGCAATCTACAGCGGTGCTGAACCTGAGTTAAATGATGGTGCGGGTCACAGGTTAGAGCGAGGAGTTCCCCTGGCAGTGTGTGATAAAACCGCTGCTCAGTTTAGTCACCAGTTTCCGCAAGACGTGATCGTCACAGACTCTACCTGGCACTACACCGGTGGTGGATGCTGTTAAAAAACTCATGCCCTAAAGAGGATCTGTGACTTCTCTAACGAAGTTGCAGATCTGGGCAGCAGACTCCGTTTTTAGTCATTGCTATTCCACTATGCTGCTCAGTCAGATGTTTTATTGGATGCTCAAATTTGTGTATGGGTTAGCAGGAGTAGCGATCGCCCTTCTCTTAATCACATCTCCAGCGTTAGCCAACAGTGCCACATCACCAGGGTTTTATCCTCAAAACCTGCTTCAGAATGCATTGGAATGGATTGAGAGCCTGGGTATATTGGGTGGCATCACATTCATTGCCCTTTACATCGTGGCGACTGTTGCCTTCCTTCCCGGTTCTATCCTAACCTTAGGCGCAGGGGTCGTATTTGGTGTAGTTCTGGGAGCCGTTTATGTATTTATTGGGGCAACTTTAGGGGCGATCGCCGCATTCTTAATCGGACGTTATTGGGCGCGAGGCTGGGTTAGTCAAAAGATTGCTGGCAATCAGAAGTTTGCCGCAATTGACAAAGCTGTCGCCGCAGAAGGCTTAAAGATAGTTTTGCTCACTCGGCTTTCCCCGATTTTCCCATTCAACTTATTGAATTACGCCTTTGGGCTTACCGGCGTTTCACTCAAAGATTATGTGTTGGGGGCGATCGGCATGATTCCCGGCACCATTCTGTATGTTTACATTGGTTCCCTGGCAGGTAACCTTGCCCAAATTGGTACTGAAAACCAACCCACTAACTTGAGTGTTCAATGGGCAATTCGGATCATTGGGTTTCTCGCAACTGTTGCAGTCACCGTTTACACCACCCACCTCGCCCGCAAAGCGCTAGCAGAAAACTTACAATAGCCTCGGTTCGAGTAGTCTGCACTTAGGGGGATGCTGCACTTTCCGTCTGCCTCTTTGGAAAGATGACAGCCCTACGAAAACTCACGGATACTGTCATCTTTAATCAGAGTATTTTACCTGGGGCACTACTTTGAATTTTGTGGCAGTTATCCAACGATGAGAGCTTTATCGCTTGCCTCTACTCGCTTTGTCCAACTTGCTAACATCGTCACCGCTAGGGTTGCCGAGCTTTTGTGTGCCCCCGTTTTTGTGATCGATGATCAGGGCACCATTCTCACCAGTAGCGATCCTTACCTGGTGGGACTTGCTTTTGATTGGAATCAATGGAAAACGGTTAGTCAGCATCTCCGCATTCCTCTCCATTACGATACGCAAGTGGGAGAGGTGGTGGTTGGAGAATCGTTGAATCGAGAACCGATTTCTCCTCGGTTAGCTCAAGCTCTAGTGGAATTGGTGATCAATCAGGCTGCCATCCTCGATCAGTTACCCAATCAACAGAAGTTTAAGAATCAGCTGATTTATGATTTGCTGCATGGTCGGGTTCAAGACGAAGTTGCCTTGCGTCAGGCTAAGGACCTGGGAATGGATTTGTCGCCTCCCCGCGCAGTCATTCTGGTGGACGCAACTGATTATGTTTCTAAGTTGGGAGTGAGAGAAACGGTCAGCGAGGCAGACAAACGGCGACGCACACAGTTAGTCATCGGCAGCATTGTGAGTTTCTTTCATTTGCCCAATGATACGATTTGCGCTGACTTAGGAGGAGGCGAAGTTGCTGTCCTGAAAGCAAGCAACACCAAAAACTTGGGCAGTTGGGCGAGTCATGATGATTCTGATCCTTCAACTAACTCTTCCTGGGCAAATTTAACGGCGTTGAGGCGGGCGGCAGATGCGCTGCTAGCGCGGCTGCGAAGCGATACAGGCGGAGCGTCGATCAACCTGGGAATTGGTCGCTACCACCCGGGAATTCGAGGGTTAGCACAGTCTTATCAGGATGCTCAGGCGGCTCTGTCTCTGGGAAGCCGCTTGCAGGGACAAAACCAAGTTCATTGTTTAGGGCGATTGGGCGTTGCTGCCTTTGTCGGTGTTGCAGACGAAGCAACCAAAATCGATCTGGCTAAATATTTGCTCAGTCCGCTCGACCATGAGCCAGATTTGCTAACTACACTGGATGCCTTCTTTGCCGAAGACTGTTGCCCATCCTCAACTGCAAAACGGCTTTCAATTCACCGAAATACGCTCAGCTATCGTTTGGGTAAGATTGCTTCGCTCACTGGGTTAGATCCTCATCGATTTGATGACGCGGTGCAGATGCGGCTCTGTTTGCTGTTGCGATCGCTGCGATCGCAGTCGATCAAGATATAGCAAAAGTTCTCAAGTTTACATCGGGAGTCGGAGGCGATCGCCCCCAGTTCTCTCGTAAAATACACGTGCATCGGGCTTTGCTTTTTGCAGATGACATCAGTTGCTCATTGAGCTGGAATAGCTCATTAGGCTGGAATAACTGACCTGGGAATCTGAACGCATCCCGTTTACATAGTTTGCGAAGGACGCATAGAGGGAATTGAACTGAATGGTGCAGACAACACAAAACGCAGTACATAACTCAGTCCTCCAAGAAGACCCGCTGTGGTTTAAGGATGCTGTCATCTATGAGGTGCCCGTCCGTGCCTTCGCCGATAGCAACGCCGATGGCATTGGCGACTTCCGGGGGCTAACCGAAAAGCTCGACTACCTGCAAGACCTGGGAGTTACTGCGGTCTGGGTGCTGCCCTTCTTTCCTTCACCCCTGCGAGATGATGGCTATGACATTTCCAGTTACACCAGCGTCAACTCCATCTATGGCAACCTGGACGACTTCAAAGAATTTCTCGCTGCGGCTCATCAGCGAGACATCCGCGTCATCATTGAGCTAATCGTCAACCACACGTCCGACCAGCATCCCTGGTTTCAGCGGGCCCGAAGGGCTCCCAAAGGCAGCGTCGAACGCGATTTTTACGTCTGGAGCGACACCCCCGAAAAATACCAGGAAGCCCGAATCATCTTCCAGGACTTTGAAACCTCCAATTGGGCCTGGGACCCTCTTGCCAAAGCCTATTACTGGCACCGCTTCTATTCTCACCAGCCAGACTTAAACTACGACAACCCCGCAGTTCGGCAGGCAGTATTTGAAGTTCTCGATTTTTGGCTTGAAATGGGCGTAGATGGCTTGCGAATGGATGCTGTGCCCTACCTCTATGAGCGAGAGGGCACCAATTGTGAGAACTTGCCAGAAACTCACAACTTCCTCAAGCAATTGCGACAGCAGGTTGACGCCAAGTTTCCTAACCGAATGCTGTTGGCTGAAGCAAACCAGTGGCCCGAAGATGCTGCCGCCTACTACGGAGAAGGCGACGAGTGCCACATGAACTTCCACTTTCCGCTGATGCCTCGCCTGTTCATGTCGCTGCGGATGGAAGATAGCTTCCCAATTTTTGACATTCTTCAGCAGACTCCTTCGATTCCCGACAACTGCCAGTGGGCGCTGTTTTTACGCAACCACGACGAGCTAACGCTGGAAATGGTGACAGATGAAGACCGCGACTATATGTATCGGGTCTACGCCCAAGACCAGGAAATGCGGGTGAACCTGGGGATTCGTCGCCGTTTGGCTCCGCTATTGGGTAACAATCGTCGTCGGATTGAGCTGCTGAACAGTCTCCTGCTAGCCCTGCCTGGAACTCCGGTGCTGTACTACGGTGACGAAATTGGCATGGGCGATAACGTGTATGTGGGCGATCGCAACGGCGTTCGTACCCCAATGCAGTGGAGCTCTGACCGTAATGCAGGCTTTAGCCGCGCCAATCCCCATCGCCTCTATCTGCCCGTAATCGTCGAGTCAGAATATCACTACGAAGCAGTTAACGTCGAGGCGCAACAGGCAAATCCTAACTCCCTCTGGTATTGGATGAAGCGTCTGATTGCCACTCGCAAACGGTTTAAGGCAATGGGGCGTGGCACCTTTGAGCTACTGCATCCCGAAAACCGGAAGGTGTTGGCCTTCACCCGCACCTATGAGGATGAGCATATTCTCGTTGTCGCTAACCTGTCTCGCTTTGTCCAGACGGTAGAGCTAGACCTGTCTGCGTTTAAGGGCATGGTGCCGGTTGAGATCTTTGGGCGCACCGAGTTTCCGGCGATCGCCGAAGCTCCTTACTTCCTCAGCATCGGACCCCATGCTTTCTACTGGTTCACCTTAAAATTGCAGCCTAGTGATACTCAGCTTGCTAAACCACAAAGCCAACTGCCTGTTTTGGTGTCCGATGCACCTTGGCAAAACGTGTTTGCCCAGCGAGAACTGAGAGGTGCTTTGGAGTCTGTCCTACCAGACTACTTAAATCATTGTCGCTGGTACATCGGCAACGGTCGGGCAATACAGGCTGCTCGCATCACCGAAATCGTGCCGGTGCCCTACAAAAATACCGAAGCTCAGATTGTCTGGTTAGAGGTGGAATACATTCAGGGAGAGCCTCAAACGTACATTTTGCTGCTTGCTTATGCAGAGGGCAAAGAGGCACAACACCTGCTAACAGACTTGTCCTACACCGTTGTAGCAAAGCTTGAGCTCAAGGGGCAGGATGAAACTAAGGTTCTGTATGATGCGATCGCCGATAAAGACTTTTTGGCTTCTTTACTGAATGCGATCGTCCACAACCATTCCTATCAGGGCAAACTGGGCGAACTCAGTGCCAGCGTTACGGATCTGTTCCCTCAGCTTATGGAGGGTGCGACCCAGTTTGAGCCAACCTTGCTGCGTTCGGCTACTCGCAACACCTCAATTATTTATGGGGATCATCTGATCCTGAAGCTCTTCCGCAAAATTGAAGTTGGCAGCAACCCTGACCTGGAAGTGCGACGCTTCCTTAGCGACAAGAAACAGATTCAGCACTTCACCCGAATTGCGGGCGTACTAGAATATCGTCGTCCTCAGACAGACACCATGACCGTCGGCATCTTGCAGGAATACATCCTGGATGCCCGCAACACCTGGGACTACACCCTCGATAGTTTGCGCGACTACTTTGAACACATCATGGTGCAGCACTCCGGTATGACCGAGGTCCCTGTACCGTCTGGTTCATTGCTAGAGTTGCAGTCCAGCTTTGCCTTGGTAGAAAACTTTGAGGATTCAGAGACTGGCAAACACCGGGATGGAAACTCTTCTACCGCCTTTTCGATGGCTTCCCGCTCCTATCCATCTTCTCCGGAAACTTCTCACAACCTCGATCCCTCAACTCAGCTTCTCGCCTCTCAGGTGATTGGCTCTTACCTTGCCAACGCCAAGCTACTGGGACAATGTACGGCTGAGCTTCACATTGCGCTGGCTTCTGATGCAGAAAATCCTGACTTTGCTCCCGAGCCGTTTTCGTCCTTTTATCAGCGCTCAATCTACCAATATGCACGAAACCTGTCTGGACAAACGTTGCTATTGCTGAAGCAACGGCTCAAATTCTTGCCACCCAAAACTCAGGAGCTATCACGAACTGTCCTCAACCGTCAGGATCATCTGATGAGCCGATTTCAGCTTGTGCTGAATCAAAAAATTACCGCCATGCGGACTCGTACCCACGGAGATTACCATTTGGGGCAGGTGCTTTATACGGGCAAAGATTTTGTCATCATTGACTTCGAGGGAGAACCTAGTCGCAACCTGAGCGAACGGCGGATGAAGCGATCGCCCCTACGAGACGTAGCCGAAATGCTGCAATCCTTTGGCTATGCGGCTAATGTAGCTCTACGAAACGAAGTCGAGAACGGCATGATTCGCCCTGAAATGTTGCCTGTGATGGAGCAGTGGGTGCAGTTTTGGGAACGTTGGGTCAGCGCTGCATTCCTCCATGCCTACCTGAATACGGCTAACAGTTCTAACTTCCTACCCAAATCTCTACAAGAGCTACAGGTTTTGCTTGACAGCTACCTGCTCGAAAAAATGCTGTACAGTCTCAGTTGTGAACTCAACAGCCGTCCCGATTGGGTGGAGAATCCGCTACGACGAATTTTGACGGAAGTGGGGGAGTAGGTTTTAAAAACTCTAGAGAGTAATTTTTTGCGCGCTAAGCCCACAAAAAATTACTTTCCAAGAATTAGGTCCACACATGGAAGGGCACCCCGCGAAGCCGGGTGCCCTTCCATGTGTAGCTCCTTTTTAGAGAAACGTTATGATTTCCTACACACACCTCGCTAAATCTGAAGTGTCGATGCTGGCACCAGTCAGTTGATGTAGGCGTTCCAGAAATTCAACTGCGTTTCCTCTAGCGGCACCAAAGCCGTGTAGCTGGACTGAGGGTGCGGCAAAGGCATGGGCAGGAAACCAGGCTTGCAAATCCCAGGCGTAATATTCCAGGGTATCCAAACACAAGCGGGCACTGCCCAGGCTGAGGTTTTCACAGGAGCCATGTGAGAAGATGTGAACCTGGGTTAAATCCTGGTGCTGCTGTAAAGCTTCAGTAATTTGCTGTACTCCGTCTCGCTGAGGGTCGAGCAGGAGAATTTCTGCCTGTGGCAACGTTTTTGAAGCTAAAGCTTGTTGGTCTTGAGCAGTTGGATCGATTACGACCAGCGCATTCGGTTTTTCGGATGAGCGATCGCGTTGAGATTTACGGGAACCTTTACCAGCGTTTTTATGGTCCATAGGTGTGTGATAAAAGAATTGTTATTAGCTGTAACCGTTGTGGTAATGTCCACAAGTCCTTAGTAAGGCTTGAACCAAATACATCCTTGGATAGATGCAGGGTTGGGGAAGGAGTTGGATATACTACAGCCCTCACATCTATCGTTCCCAAATTAGCTGGCTAAGGTTACGGTTGTCGGTCGGCAAAAGGTCTGATAAAGGTCTGATAATGTCAAGCAGAATCTAGGTAAAAGTGCGGTAACAGACCTAAGCGCCTGTTGATCTAGATTTCATTGATACAGAACAAAATCTGCAAATGTTGGTAAAACCCTGATTTTGGGTGGTGCGGAAAACGTTGTCCCACTTCAGAATTAAGAGGAGTTTCTAGTTTTTGTACTGTAATTATTTTTTTCTACCCAGATAGCCTTAATAAGCATTCTGTAATTTTTGTAACAGCTTGAATCCAAGCAGATCTTGCTTTCAAACTGCTTCTCTGACAATCTATTAAGTTAAATTCTTTCTTACTTCCCACTTCTTATTCTTTTAATTAAGTTCAACGTTGCCCCTAAGCCTTGAAGTTGATGACAGTTGACGAAGCGTTAGATCGGGTTGAGCGGCTTTTAGAGCAAGGACGCTTAACAAAAGTTCAAGAGCTGGTGTTTCGGCAGTCCTGGGCAGGACAGTCATATAGGGAAATAGCCAAATCGTCGGATTACGATTTTGGCTACATCAAGGACACAGGCTCTCGACTATGGCAGTTGCTGTCCGATGCGCTGGGGCAGAAGGTAACCAAACATAACTTTCAAAGTGCCCTGAAGCGATCGCAGCGGCAGGAGGAAGTCCCTGAAGTCAGAGGGAGCGGTCAACTCTTTCCCAACCTGGTTGCGTTAGAACCGAATCTGCCTGTTTCACCCAAGACCGATTGGGGAGAAGCGCTCAACATTGCGGTGTTTTATGGTCGAGAAGCAGAACTGCAGCGGCTAGAAAACTGGATTGTCGGGGATAAGGCGGTAGAGGGGCAGCAGCGCTCTAGCCTCGTTGCCATCTTGGGTTTAGGCGGTGTGGGTAAGACTGCTCTGTCGGTGAAACTGGCGCAACAGCTAGTAACGAGTGAAAGGGATGCATTTGAGTATGTGATTTGGCGATCGCTCCGTAATGCACCTCCCCTACGCGAACTGCTGCAAACGCTGATTCAGTTCTTTTCTGACCATCAAGAAATCAATTTGGCGGATACAGTTGAGGGACAGCTTTCACAACTGCTTCCCTATCTTCAGCAGCACCGTTGTCTCATCGTGCTAGACAATTTTGACACGGTTTTGCGCGGGGAAACTGATAGCGATCTGCGTCAGCGTTCAAGCCGCTACCGGGTCAACTATGAGGACTACGGAGAATTTTTACAGCGAGTGGGTGAAGTTGCCCACCAGAGCTGTTTGGTAATCACTAGTCGCGAAAAGCCCCCTGAAATTGCCTACCTGGAAGGGGACATTTTGCCTGTGCGAGTGCTGCAGTTAGGTGGGCTAGACGAGGCAGCAGGACAAAAAATCCTTCAAGCAAAAGGGCTAATCGGGTCGCAGAATGAAACCAGCCGATTGGTGGAGTGTTATCGCGGCAACCCACTTGCGCTAAAAATTGCTGCTACCTCAATTAAGGATTCGCTATCTGGCAACATTGCTGAATTTCTGACTCAGGGCAACATCATTTTTGATGGGATTCGCGATCTGTTGTCTCACCAAATCAATAGGCTGTCTGCTTTGGAGCTTCAGGTTATGTACTGGTTAGCTATAAACCGGGAACCGGTCACCCTGGCAGAACTTCAGTCCGACATCGTGCCTCAAATTCCGCAGGCAAGGCTGGCGGCAGTGCTAGAGCTGTTGCAGCAGCGATCGCTGATTGAAAGTTCACCCATTTCTCAAGGAAAAGGATTGGCTAGCTTTACCCAGCAGCCCGTGGTGATGGAATACATGACCGATGAGCTAATTGAGCAGATGAGTTGGGCGATCGCTAGAACTGAAATCGCTCTGCTCAACCGCTATGCCTTGATCAAAGCGCGGTCTAAAGATTATGTCCGCCATAGCCAGACTCGAATGATTTTGCAGCCGCTGATCGATCGCCTGATCTCTCACTACAGCAGCAAGCAAGACGTGATAGACCAGTTAAACCAGATGGTGCTAGCGCTGCGGCAGTCTGGAGCTTCTGTGGGATACCTAGGTGGTAATGTACTCAACCTGATGAGCCAGCTTCAGGTGGACTTCACGGAAGCAGATTTTTCTCACCTCAGCATTTGGCAGGCGTATTTACCTGCAACAAACTTGAGTCAGGTCAACTTTGCTGGATCAGATCTCTCCAAATCTGTGTTTGCGGAAACCTTTGGAGGTGTGATTTCTGTTGCCTTTAGCCCAGATGGGCAGCAGCTTGCCACCAGTGATACTAGCGGCGAAATTCATATCTGGCAGATTGCTACGGGCAATCAGCTACTCATTTGTAGCGGTCACGCTCATTGGACATGGGCACTCGCTTTCAGCCCCAATGGTGAGTTTTTGGCGAGTGCCAGCGATGATTATCTGGTAAAGCTTTGGGAGGTTGAAACCGGGGAATGCTTGAAGACCTTTCGGGGACATATGTATTCGGTGAATGCGATCGCCTTTAGCCCTGACGGACAGCAAATTGCGACCTCCAGCCAGGATGCGACCATCCGCATTTGGGACGTGAATGCTCCCGTTAATCGCCTTCAGGTTGACACCGACAAAAGCCTGCTAGGAATTGTGGATGAGTGTACTCACATCCTCACCGACCATGAAAGCCGAGTCTGGTCAATCGCCTTCAGTCCTGACGGCAAAACCCTAGTCAGCGGTTCTGAAGATAAAACCATCAAACTGTGGAATGCCAACACGGGAGAATGTCAGCAAACCCTTTTAGGACATACCAACTGGATTAAATCCGTCGTCTTTAGCCCCGATGGGCGATCGCTAGCTAGCGGCAGTTTTGACCAAACGGTGAAGCTCTGGGATACAGAGACAGGTAACTGTCTCAACACACTGCAAGCTCACTCTAGTACAGTCACTTCAGTTTCCTTTAGCCCGGATGGACAGAAGTTAGCCAGCAGCAGCTATGACCAGACGATCAAACTATGGAATCTGAAAACGGGGCAGTGCATCAGAACGCTTCAGGGACACAGCAATCGCGTTTGGTCGGTTGCCTTTAGCCCCGATGGACGGCTGCTTGCCAGTGGCGGCGATGATCATGCTGCGAAACTGTGGGATGTTGAAACGGGGCAGTGCACCAAAACCTGGAAAGGACACACCAACGCCATTCTATCTTTCAGCCTGAATGCAACGCAGTCTATTGTGGCGGCTGGACATGAAGATCAGACCGTCAAGCTATGGAATCTAAAGACGGGTCAGATTCACAAGATTTTGCAGGGACATACCAATCGGGTTTGGTCAGTTGCCTTTTCCCCTATCCCGATTAGCATTTATCCTGATGCAGAGCAGAACAAAAAAATTGTCTTAGCCAGTGGTAGTGCCGATCGCACAATCAAACTTTGGAACTGGCAAACTGGACAGTGTTTACAAACCTTGAAAGGACATACAAGCTGGGTGTGGGCGATCGCCTTTAGCCCTGACGGACAACTGCTAGCTAGCGGCAGCTACGACCAAACCGTGCGGCTCTGGGAAGTACAAACCGGCAAATGCATCAGCGTCATGCAGGGACACGTTGCCCCTGTCACATCTGTAAACATTAGTCCCAATTTGCGCTGGTTGGTGAGTTCCGGGTTCGATCGCACCATTCGAGTCTGGGATATTGAAACGGGGCAATGCATTCATATTTTGCGAGAACATACCAACACAGTTTGGGCAGGAGACTTTAGCCCCGACGGACAGAAGTTTGCGAGCTGTAGCTATGACCTGACCATCAAGATTTGGGACACTTCTACCTGGGACTGTATTTCCACACTTCAGGAGCATACAGCACCCGTTATTTCTGTTGTGTTCAGTGGTGCAGACAAATTGGCTAGCGGTAGCTTTGACCAAACCATTAAACTTTGGGATCTTCCTACTAAAACCTGTACTCAAACCTTGCGCGGGCACACTAGCTTAGTTTCTGCACTGGGGTTTGCCTCTAGTCAATCTCTTTTCGAAACAATTCCAGAAGATGAGAGTGACGAATCTACAGACTTCATCCTGCTCAGCGGCAGCTTTGACGAACGGATCAAACTTTGGAATGTTGAAACAGCCGAGTGTTTACAAACTTTAAGAGCCGCTCGACCCTATGAAGGAATGGTCATTACAGATGTAGTGGGGCTGACAGAAGCTCAAAAAGCAACCCTAAAAGCACTTGGAGCCGTGGAATAGCTGTAGTCATTCTCGTCATGTTATGCAGAAGCCCTCGCTGTGCGGGGGCTTCTGCATAACGACGACTTTAATCAGGGCACGCGGGCTACGGCATTTGGCAAAGCTGCTGCATCTTGAGCTGCTGGAGATTTTTACGAGCAGTGAGGCTGTATTGGTAGTGACGTTCTTCCAGCCAAGCTCGCACTTCTTGTTCAGAAACCTGATCAAGGGATTGCCCTGTTGTGGGATTGTAGGCATTCCAGACGATTTCCCCTGCTGTGTTGCGAGTTTGCCAAACTTGTGGCTCAGAGGATACTTTGAGGTGCGCTAGCATGGTTTGCCAAAGGCTACTCAGTTTTGCCCCAAACTTGGGTTGTTTCCCGTTGGGTGACTGACGAGAGACTAGTTCTACTTCCTGATATTCTTGCCAGGTCATAGATGGTTTCGTGGACGGTTTCATGCCGTTCCCTCCTTACATCGCTTTCAATACTCCTAATCTACAAAACTGTTACAAAAGCTACAAAAAGCGGCTTTCATCATTTGCATGAGAAGTTTTAATGCAATATTTTGCGGAAAGCTTATTCAAGGAATTGTATGGGCGCAACGAGAAAGCCCAGAAAATCATTGGCTGTTGCTTAACCTATTCATAGGGCAGTGCAGTGCGATCGCCCCTTTCCCCCTCACAGTCGTTCTTTTAAAGTCTGTAACTCAGCTTCAACTGATGCCGGGTTAAATCCTAACTTGAATGCCAATGAGCTATCCATAGAAAGGTCGGCGGGTCTGGGTGCAGCCATTTTCACATCTGCTTGACGGCAAGCGCTAACTTTTGCCATCGAAAGCTCCAAAACCTTTACCATCAAACAGCCGAATTCGTAGCGCGACATCCGTTCTTTACCGCCGAGGTGAATGTACCCGTGAACCTTTTCTAGAGCTAGCAGAAGTCCGTGTGCAGCGGCTGTACCGCTGATTGGGGTACGAAATTCATCAATAAATAGATTTAACTCTTCTCCTGATCTGAGCTTTTCAATAAATGGTTGGATAAAGCTCTGAGCAAAGGGAACCGCTCCAAACATCAGCGGCATCCGACAAACTGCAACTTTGGGATAGCGCTCTAACATGCCCACTTCGGCCGCCACTTTTTGCTCACCATAATGATTCACGGGGCATACCAGATCAGCCTCCCGGTAAGGTGCGTTTCGCCCGTCAAATACCATGTCGCTAGAGGTAAACACACAAGGAATTTCTGCATCAGCGCTGAGTCCAGCCAGATTACAAGAAGCACTCACATTAATTGCATGAGAGATTTCAGGATGAGTTTGACAAAAATTAGGGCTAGACGCAGCCGCAGTATGAATCACTGCATCAGGTTGAAGCTGTTGAAAAAGCTGTTGGAGTGCCTGAAAGTCCGTTAGATCAACGGGTAGCAAAGTCCCACCTGGAATCTCAACAGGATGCTGATGATAGGTGCCATAGACCTGCCAATTAGCTTGAGCAAGCTGGCAGAGATGCCAGCCTAAGAAGCCACTTGCGCCAGTGATCAGAAGCTTTTTCATCTGCTGAGCCGATTGTAACGGGACAGGGGATTAGAGGAAATGATGCACTCCCTTATGCCCAACACATTTTAACCAACGCATTGTGTAAGTCAAATGAGGAGTTAATTTTTTGAGGTACGTTGCGCCAAAAAAATTAACTCCTCCATCACAAACCTAGCTCAAGGTGTGATCACCATCTGCAAGTTGGCAGGTGGTGCAAGGGTTAATCCCCGACGGACAGGGCGGACTCGGTGCTGGCGCAATGGAGTCAAATGAAAGCGAGAGGCGATCGCCGCTAACACCAGTTTCATCTCAAACTGTGCAAACGCCATGCCAATACAGCGGCGGTTGCTGCCGCCGAAGGGCAAGTATTCAAAGGGGGAAAACTGTCGCTCTAGAAACCGCTCCGGCTTGAACTGCTTGGGTTCTGGATAAACGTCAGGGCGCTGATGCAATAGGTAAATGCAGGGAACCAGCCAAACTCCTGGCTCAAATTCGTATTCTTCCCAAGTTAGTGGAGCTTTGACGATGCGCGGGAAGGCAAACATGGCGATTGGATAGAGCCGCAGGGTTTCCTGGCAAATTGCATTTAGGTAGGGGAGTTGGGCGATCGCCATTGGGTTACGCTCATTCCCCAAAGCGTCTAACTCTTGCAGCAGTTTATCTAGCACATCCGGTCGAGTAAACACCCAGTACAGTGCCCAACTGAGTGCTGATGCGGTTGTCTCATGTCCTGCAACCAACAGCGTGATCAACTCATCGTGTAACTCTTCGTCACTCATCGGTTGACCTTCTTGATCTCGTGCTGCCAGCAGCAGGGAGAGAATGTCTGTGCGCGATGAGTCAGGCTGGCTGCGCTGCTCTCGAATTTCGGCGTAGAGCAATTCTGCTACCTGCTGTTTAAGCCGGAGAAATTTGCCCCAGGGACTCCGCGCACCCCAGTCTTTTCGCAACACTGGGAAAAACAGCAGACTGGCGCTTAAGGGTGAACTGATAGATTCCAGCAACTCAGTCAAAAGCTGTTTGAGCTGTTCAAATCGCTCTCCTTCTGCCAGTCCAAATACCGCTCGCAGAATCACCTGTAGCGTGATGGACTGCATCGACATTCGAACGGTAAAAGGCTGATTAGGTTTCCATTGGTCAATGACTTGTTCTGTAATTTCCCAGATCAATTCCCCATAAGCCCGCATTCTTTCTCCATGAAAGGGAGGGGTGAGCAGTTGTCGCTGCCGCTGGTGGCGATCGCCATCTAGCAAAATAAGGGACTGATCTCCCAACAAAAACTTCAGCAGCAGGTTGCCGCTGCCAGAGTCAAACAGCCCCGGATTGGAAAATATCTTTTGAATGTACTGAGGATTGCTGCACACTACCATTGGCACATCACTAGGCGCACGCAGGCAAAACATGTCGCCGTACCTTTGGGCGTAAGCCTCTAGGGTTTCTGAAGGATAGAAAATGGAGCGAATCAATCGGATGGATTGAGGTGTTTGCGGACCAGCCGGTAGTTTCATGACACGTTGCGGAATCAGCACGTTTTCAACTTAACGCAACTTGTGCTGGCTTTGACTAAGGAAGGTTGCAAACAGGATAAAGCCTGCACCCAAAAATCCTCTAACCCCTAATGCTTCTCCCAATAACCAAAAGGAAAAAATGGCAGCAAACACAGGCTCAAAGGTGTAAAGTAAAGCCGCTTCATGGGCTGAAATCCAACGCTGAGCTAATGTCTGAGTCCAAATTGGAGTAGCTGTCACGACCAGTCCAAGGTAGAGCAAGACATAAAAGTGATTTGCAATTTCGCCTACCTGTGTGGTCAACTGCGGCAGCGCCCATGCACCACTCAACAGTGCCATGACCGAAAGCTGGACAGCGACTAGAGGTTGGGTTGGATGACGTGGTGTAATCCACTCAAGCAGCAGAATGTAAATGGCAATTCCAATGGCACAACCAAAAGTGAGAAAATCGCCTCGGTTTAAGCCGCCACCCTCCCAAGACAAAATGCCGATGCCTGCGATCGCCACTCCAGCCGCCACCAAAATCCGACCGGGCAAGCGTTGTCCCAGCAGAGAAGCAAGGATTGGCACAAAAATTACGTTTAAACTCACAACAAAGGCAGAACGATTGGCAGAAATAGTTTCTAGCCCAATCAGGGCAAAGGTACATTCAGCAAAATAGACGAACCCTAACAACACACCGTCTCGAATCAAACTCATATTCAGCCGACGCAACCAGGGGAGAAAAGCGATCGCTGCTACCCCAAACCGAACAGCGAGAATTGCCGAAGGAGAGATGCTACCCATCATCTGTTTGAGCAACGGAAAGGATGTTCCCCAAACCAATGTAGTCATCAAAAGTAGAAGAATGCCCTTGTTGTGAAGCGTTTTAGCTGCTGTCATGATGTCGGACTGATAAAGAGTTCCAGTCTGTTTTTATCTGGATGCCTTACTCTATTTCCTTCTGCTAACCGCAGCAAACCACAAATCGAATCTCATCTATCAGTGAATTTGATGGATAAAGATTTTCCCAAACGCTTATCTTTGCGACAATTTAGCCAATGGGTAGGTTAGTTCTATGGGACATGACCGTCAAAATCAGCTCAAGCTGTTTCAACTACAAGTTTTGATTGCGATCGCTGACTGTGGCAGCTTTAGTGAAGCTGCCTTACAGCTACAGATATCGCAGTCGGCAGTCAGCTATGCGATCGCCAGTTTAGAAGAAGATTTGGGTGTAGTCCTGCTATCTCGCGGTCGCTATGGAGCACAACTCACTCCTGTCGGCGAACAAATCGTAGACCGTGCCCGCCAGGTTAAATATTTGTTAGATGACATCTTTAAGCAGGCAAATTTAGCGCGAGGGCTGAGCGGTGGGCATGTACGAATTTCTTCCTTTCGCAGTGCTGCAACCCACATTTTGCCCAATGTGATTGCTGAGTTTTGTCGGTTGTATCCGGCGATCGCCATCAGCATTGCCGACTATGATGACCGTCCTGATGTTGAAGAAGACTTACGCAAAGGACGAGCAGATATTGGCATCACTTACTTTCCTCAGAGTCATGAGTTTAAAGCATGGGAACTCATGAGAGATGAAATTGTTGCCCTGTTTCCTCCCAGCTTTAAGCTAAAAGGAACTCACCTCACCTGGGAAGAATTAACCGCTTACCCCTTAATCATGGCTCCTGATGGAGATAGCTGTGATGCAATGATGTATGCCCATTGTGAGAAGCATGGAGTAAATTTACGCCCGACCTATCAAATCCGATCAGATGCCACCATTATGAATATGGTGGCGAAAGGATTAGGGATTGCCCTCAGTCCAAAGTTAGCGACTGAACCTGTACCAGCAGGAGTGCAAGTTTATGAGTTACCTGTTCCAACCCATCGAATTATTTGTGTATCTGTTCTAGTGGATGCTTTGTTAACTCCCGCTGCCTACGCCTTCCTCGATCTGCTGAAACAGCTTTATTATCCAGTGGGTCACGGATAAGCCTCTTGTTGAGAAATGGATGGAAGCTTAGCTCCCATCCATTTCTTGCTCTAACTTAAATGTCAATCTTCATCTAATCAGGTTTTACCCATTCTTAGGCAACAATAGAAAACTGGTTAGCAGTGAGTGTAGGTGAACCCGTCAAAGCAGCAATTTTGATAGCTGCCTGCGAACCGATGCCGTCAACGTCAAAATAAAGCGCTTCGCTGTGGTAGAGGAAGTTAGCACTACTACCAATGGCGCTGCTGCCCTGAACAAAAACTCCTGTGGATGAAGCTGTTCCAGCGCTCAAATCAACACCACTTGCTAAGCCGCCTCCAAACCCAGAGGCAGAAATCTGGAAAAGGTCATCACTACTAAAGTCTGCGATCGTATCGCCACCGTGATTGTGAGACTTGTAGCCAAACGTATCTGCACCACTCCCACCCATCAACAAGTCATCTCCCGCTCCACCTGTCAACAAGTCATCCCCTGCTCCACCCGTAATTTTGTTTGCGCTAGTATTGCCAATCAAAACGTCGTCATAGGAAGAACCAGTCAGATCTTGTACCCCAACGAGAGAACTGCGCTTGACTAATCCCTGATACCAGGCATCGCCTAGTTTGTCATAGCCACTGGCAGTAGGGTGCAAACCATCGGAATTTATATCACTCAAGCTCAAACTACCGCCTGCATTAACAAAGCTGACTTTCTTACCTGCGGCTGCCTTGTTTGAGATCAAGCTTGGTAGCTGTGCGTTAAAGTCCTTTGCTCGCTGGGCACGAGTGGTGCCTTTAATTGAGCTATTGATAGGGGCGATCGAAGAAACAACGATTTGAGTATTGGGCGATTGGCTCGAAATCTTATCGATCAGCGTACTGATGTCAGACAACATCACACTCGCTATGTCTGTGCTAGCGTCATTGGTTCCAGCCATCAACAGCAACACATCCGGCTGATAGGTGTTGAGCAAGCCGTTATCTACCAATCCTGTAAGCTGATTGATTGTCCAGCCTGGGCGACCCTCGTGGTTTTTGTCTCCCAAACTGCTAGGTCCATTCGACTGTGAGCCAACAAAATCAATGCTTAAGCCATCATTGGTGAAATCCTCCCAAAGCTCAATTCGATAAGCTCCAGGTACTGCACCAACCGTGTGCTGTCCAGATGTAATGGAGTCGCCCAACGGCATGATTTTAGGATTGGTTGCTGTACCAAAAACGGGAGCCAATCCAAGTTCTTTAGACAGATCAGCGATTACACCATTGCCAGCTTGACTATAATCCCCTGCTGTTGGGCTGGGAGTCGGGGTCGGGCTTGGAGAAGCTACTGGGACAAACTCAATGTAGTCTACTCGTGAAGCTTCCCCACCAGCTAGGTTGCCTTGAATCTGAACGGAGGTCCCTTGGTTTAACGTGATTCCATTAGCAACGGTACGACGAACAAAAGTCTGGCTGCTGGCACGGCTATTGCCTAGTTCCTGATTGAGACTCCAACTATCCACTTGGCTTCCGCCAATGGAAACCGAAAGCTGCGAGACGCCATCATTTTCGTCGTAATATCCAATGATTACGTTATAGGTGCCTGAAATACCCGAGAATGAAGTCGTAGCGGTGCCTGTGGTGCTATCAACTCGGATGAATTTACTACCAGAAGCAAAGCTCCCCGATTCAACACTGTACCCTGAGCGAGTCATGTTTTCTGCTTCGATTCGCAAGGTAGAGGCAGGGGCAGGTGTTGGGCTGGGAGTGGGAGAAGGTGCAGGTGCAGGTGCGGGAGCAGGAGCAGGTGCCGGGGCGGGGGTAGGAGTGGAAGAAATGACCGGAACAAACTCAATATAATCAATTCTAGTGCGCTCTCGTTGCTCAACGTCAGGCGTTCCCTGAATCGAAAAGGAAGTACCTTGGCTGAGGGTAAGGCCCGTGGCAACAGTGCGTCTTACGAAGGTCTTGCTGCTAGCACGAGTATCTCCCAGATTTTTATCGAGGTTCCAGCTATCAACTTGGTTGCCGGCCACATTTACCGTTAGTTGACCGACACCATCGCTCTCATCGTAGTAACCGATTACCACATCGTAAGTGCCGGCAGTGCCAGAGAAAATACCACTAGCAGTTCCGATGCTGTCAGTTAGCGCAATTAACCCACTTCCAGAGGCAAAACTACCTGACTCAAGGCTGTATCCCAACAAAGATAACTGCTCTGCTTCAATTCGAGTCGAAGCCATGATAATTTCTCCTAACTGTACCTACACAAACACGATGCCTAAACTGCGGACGTTACTCTGCGTAATTCCCTCACGGCATAAGCTAACGAATTTGTAAGCCGACATACCATTTGTTAACCCGCGATTTTACTTACTCTTCATTGGTTATTTGCTTATGAAAAGCATTTGTAAAGTTGGTTACAGTTTCCCGGGAACATACGCAAACTTGAGCGCGAAGACAATGCCTCGCACTCAAGTTGCTCAAGTTGCTTATTCTTATTAGCGACAACCTGAATTGATGGGCATTAGGAAGGGCAAAAGCTCCCTAATACTTCACTGAGTATCTAGCTCACGCTTTTCAGCTTTCGCAGAGCTACAAGAGTACCAGCGATAACGACAGATCCTACAACAGAGGACGGTTCTGGTGTGGATGCAGGTGGAGGAGCAACTGCCAAGGTCTTTGTCCAGGTATAACGACCTGTGTAAGACTCACTGCCATCGTTGGTAGAAACTCCTGTTGAAGTTGCATTAAACCCGTAGGCGTAGTAAGTGCTATCACCGATCGTTACCTTGGCAATTTCACTGGCTTGAATTGAACCTGGAGTCTGTCTGGCAAATCCTGATAAGATAGAGTCCCAAGTTGAGTTTCCAGTACTGTACTGTCTTGCTAAGATTCTAGGTTTCAAGTCCAAGTGTCCAATCAGGTCTAGCTTTAGCTCCCCTGTAACACTGTCTAAAGTGAGTGAACCTACGTTGGGATCACCAGAACTGGGTAGACCCGATGCGATGATGGAAGACCGTGCCGCTGATTGGAAAGCAGGGTTAAGGGTTGACCAGAGGCTACTCATTTGGCTATTTGAGGCAATGAAATCATTCAACCATTGATTGCCGAATACTGCCCAGTCAGCCGTTGTAACGCTTTGCACGGTTACGTTGTGGTTGCCAAGGGTGCTGCTAAAACCAACATTAGAAGTAGGATTTTCAGTAGAATGCCACAACTCTACATTGGAAGTAGAGTCACTGTCTTGTAAAGCTGTTATAGCTGCACTGACATTATTGACCGAGAAAGTACCGTTCGATCCACCCGTATAGGTTTTGTAGTTGGACGTATTAAAGGTAATGTTTTGTGGGGTGAATACGGCTGCGTGAACTGGGCTGGCGATCGCCCCTACACTCAGGCACGCAACAGTTCCGAATAAAACTCGTGAGAGAGCCTTAACCATGCTGAATGTCTCCAAATTTATCCAAGTTGTGTTAACGGATTTCAGCCGAGATACAGAATTATGGGGCGAATAACGTACTGTCTCACGACTACAATGATGGGCAGAATGAGGGCGCTTTAGCAGTCAGCCAAAAAATAAACACCGCAGTACATTCAACGGAACAAATTTTGCTGCTGCCTGTTATTTAGTTTAGAAAAGTCAATGACTAGAATGAATAAACTTAAACGCGATTTGGACAAGAATTCAATGAAAAATAGTGGCAATTTTTGTGTGGAAAACTACTTTAGTTAGTTGAAAATACGGGAAACTTTATCCCTTACTTCCGTTAGCGCAAAACCTGCTTGAAGCTAACTAAGCTGGAGGAACCGTAGTTTTCCTAATCTTTATAAAGCAATAGAGCAGTTCCAAGTAATCATAAATAGGACAGTTCCAAATAATCGGAAATTAAACAATCCTCAAGAAGCCATGCCTACTTCACCTGATAGGCAGCTAAACGAGCAGCTTCTTCAACTGTGTTTTGGTAAATATGCTCGTAAATTTCAAATAACTCACGATACGTAGATGCATATTGAGTATTCGGCTGGTGGCGGTAGGTAATGCGAATGAGAGGTTGAACTTGCTCAAGATTTTTTATTGCCCCGACAGCATACATTGCTAGCACCGCGGCCCCAAAGCTACTACCCTCATACACTTCTGGAACAAGCACCTCTGCTTGAAACAAATCAGCCATCATTTGTCGCCAAATTTTTGACCGAGCAAAGCCACCCGATGCTCGAATGACTTGAGCTGAACCTGTCAAGCTCTGCAACACTAGGTAGATACTGTACGCACTGAAGAGTACACCTTCTAAAACTGCTCGAATTAAGTGCGATCGCTGATGGTGTAATCCCAATCCAAAAAATGAGCCTCTCGCTTGGGCATTCCAATAAGGCGATCGCTCACCCGACAAAAATGGCAAAAAGATCAACCCTTCTGCCCCAGCAGAGACGGTAGCCGCCGCCTCGATCATAAGTTCATAGGGATCACGTCCCAACTGTTTCGCCTGAGCCACTTCCGCTTGGCAAAACTGATCTCGCAGCCATCGCAACACAATTCCCCCATTGTTTGACGGGCCACCAATCACCCAATGGTTTTGGGTAAGTGCGTAGCAGAAGGTACGTTCTTTTGGATCAATCAGCGGTTTGTGAGCAACAGTCCGCACGGCAGCACTTGTACCAATGGTGATTGCCATCTGATCTGGTGTAATTGCCCCAACCCCCAGATTTGCTAGCGCTCCATCATTTGCGCCAACTACTACAGGCGTATTGATTGCCAAACCCATTGCTTCTGCATAACGAGGTTTCAGACCTCGCAGTATATGGGTAGTTGGTACAAGTTGGCTTAATTGAGTTCGCTTTAGCCCTGCGATCGCCAGTGCTGCCTCATCCCAATCCAACTTTTCAGGGTTAAATAAGCCTGTGGCAGAGGCAATAGAATAATCCACTACATATTTGTCAAAGAGTTGATGAAGAACGTACTCTTTAAGGGATACGAATTTTGCAGCTTTGCTAAATGTCTCTGGATCTTGTTCCTGCATCCACAGCAACTTTGTCACTAAAGAAGTGGGATGTGTAGGTGCACCCGTGCGCTGGTAGAGTTCGTGTCCTTTACCACTTTCCTTTAAGCGCTTCACTTGGGGCTCACTACGGTTGTCCGCCCAGATGATGCTATGAGTCAGGGGGTAACCTTTAGGGTCTACTGCAATCAGGCTATGGGTTGCAGCACCAAAGCCAACCGCAGCCACTTCTGATGCTGAAATTTGGGCTTGGTTAATCGCATCGCGAACCGCAGTAATGACAGCCGCGAAGATATCTTCTGGTTCTTGCTCTGCCCAAGATGGATGAGGCGTAAGCAAAGGATAGCCTTGATTACCAATTCCCTTACTTGCGCCTGAAGCAGAAAACACAATTGCTTTAGTACTTGTTGTGCCTATATCGACACCAATAAAGTGAGGTGAATTCATGAATTCATCAGGGAGTGAGGGGGCAAAGGAGTGAGGAGGTAAGGGAGGGAATGAGTAGACTTCTACTGACTTCCCGCCCTTAATCCCCAGTCCTTGGGGTGTGCTTTAAAACTACCTTAAAGGTTGATTCTCCGGGTGCTAAGCGTATACAGAATTTGCTGAAGAAAATTTCGCTAAGAATCACAACTGGAATTTCGGCGATCGCCCCTAAAAAACTACCCATCCTAAGGCAACTCCAATTAGTGATGCAATGGCTACTGACCTCTAAGTTGTTGGGATGTAGCTGTGGGCGATCGCCAATTCTGCTGCTCAAGGTAGTGGAGAGAGCGAGGCTTAGTCAGGTTAAAGAGTATGTCGATAAGCTGATGCTCAATTAATAAAACAGTAGTTATTTACCTCCTAATTCATATGGATAGCCCGAAGTCCAGCTTTAAGTTGCCCTTTTGAAGGGGTAGCCTGCAAGTAATTACAAGGGAACGCAAAACTAGATAGAGCGATCGCCAACCTAGATGTGGGGTAATAACTAATTCATCAACACAAGATCAAGCGTTTCGTCGCTGAATTTGCTGAAAATCTCGGTTACTAAGAACAAATTTTAAGCAGTTAGTTTCATAGCATAGGATTGCTTTGAGATCAGTGAGTAAGCTAGATTAATAATGTTTAAAGGAAGCGAACGCCAACCCAATCAGGAAAGGCAAAATCATTGTAAAAATGTCTGACACTTTGCAAATCTTCTTGGGGATTGAGTTTTTTAAATACGAGGAAAACCTGTGACTCAAGCTTTACTGACAAGAAAGGAAGCTCTGAGTCCTCCTTTGAAATGGGCGGGTGGAAAACGATGGCTAGTGCCGACTCTAAGGGAAGTTTGGCGATCGCATTCAAGCTTCAGATTAGTAGAACCCTTTGTAGGAGGAATGGCTGTTGCACTAGGTTTGCAGCCTAGATCAGCCCTTCTCAACGATTTAAACTCGCACCTGATCAACTTTTATCAATGGCTACAAAAAGGACTACTAATTGACATTCCCTTAAGAAACGATTCTGACTACTACTACCTTTGTCGGCAGAGATTCAATGAACTGACTCGCAACAACCAGGCAGAAGGTTTAGAAGCAGCTAAGCTGTTTTATTTCATGAATCGTACTGGCTACAACGGATTGTGTCGGTTTAATAACAGCAATCAGTTCAACGTTCCTTTTGGTCGGTACAAAACTATTCACTATGTTGAAAATTTTCTACCCTACACTCATGCTCTAAAAGACTTTGAGTTTGTTTCTATGGATTTCACCGAGTTGCTGACTCATTCCAATGATTTTATTTATGCAGATCCGCCCTACGATGTGGAATTTACCAAATACAGCGCAAATGACTTCAAGTGGCAAGACCAGATTCGCCTAGTAGAATGGCTCAACCGTCACAATGGACCGGTTGTTGCCTCGAACCAAGCAACCGATCGCATCATTGAGTTATACAGCGATTTTGGCTTTTCCATTAAGCTGCTAGATGCCCCTCGACGCATTGCTTGCAATGGCGATCGCAAACCTGCCAAGGAAATTCTCGCTTACAAAAACCTATCGACCGTTCTTAGCCACCCTGCTAAGTTTTTGTATTAAAATACACCGTGTATATGCTTAGAGATACAATGTATCATTTTGTCGAAGTCCGTATTAAGCCCATAGCCTAATGCTCTGCCGATAAATACGCTGTTAATAGAGTGTTGATCTTCAACTTGCTATAAGTAACGCGATGCATAAAGAACCTGGATGGGGCTGCTAGCAAGTTTGCAGTTGCACTTACGATTTCATCGCATAGGGCAAAGATGGGGCAAAAATGAGTACTGACCTTGACTTGGAACAGACAGTGGCGATCGCCAAAACACCTGCGCAACCCGCTTTTATGAATGCAAAAAGGGGACAGGGTGCTACTACCTATGACTTCAAAGTGCAAATCAGTTCCGGCTCATTAACTGGCAAAACCTTTGAGGGTTTTTTTAGTTACAACGCCTCTACCCTATCTGGAGAAGGATTTGAGACTGTTGGACTTGCTCAGGGGCTAAAAGTTTGCTTCAACTTTCTCAACCACAAATACAGCGAAGCAGATGATGTTCAGTTTCCTGATTCACCCGTTTTGCAGTTCAAAGATGGAGAATTATCTGGGCTGAAATATGCCCCATTTGACTTTATCTTTCACCTCAGTAGTCAGTCTGATGAGAGCCAAAGTGCTTTTACCTATGATGTGGCTGCGGGCGAGGGTGAAGGTCAAGCCAGTTACGCTCAGCGGGAATCTGCTACATCTACACAAAACACCCCTAACTATACAGGTCTTGCTTTCTCTGGGCTAAGTTGGCTGTTACGGAAAAAAGCTGTCTCTCCTCAGAAAGCCTAAAAACCTTAATCTGTACAGCGTTACATCCCTAGAAATAAAAAATGCCCCACCTAGCAGGCAGGGCATTTTTTATTCCTTTCCCACTAAAAGATCAGGAATGTATCCCTGATCTTTTATACGGAATCCGGTTATGGAGTAGCACTATAAGATAGGAGGATGGGACGCACAATTACACTGGCAAAACACCTCAGTCGTGAGGAATTAAAAACTCGCTATCAAAACAGCAGTGACCGGGTTGAGTCGCGACGCTGGCACTTGCTATGGCTTGTCTCACAACAGTGGTATCTGCTTGATGCAGCCGAGAGCGTGGGGATGAGCTATTCCTACGCTCGTAAGGTTGTTCATGCTTACAACAGAGAAGGAAGTGAGGCGATCAGGAATGGACGGCAAGGGCGACAGATGATCAGGACTTACGCAGCGGCACTAGGGATAGGGGGTGGTTAAGTTGAGCTATGCTCGCTACAGTTCCAGTATGAGTGCATCAAACAGCGATTGCGATGACATTTACTAAGCTGGA